>CAYYMW010000345.1:0-7466 GCA_964472515.1 uncultured Verrucomicrobiota bacterium
TCTCGGTTCGCCAGCGTCCTGAGTGGGACCCTTCCGGATCGAACCCAGGCTTACCCCTTGTAACTTGGTTCCGAAGTGGCATTTCAGCACCCATCCTCTCGGCGGGGTTTTTGTTTCTCGAAGACCACCCCTTTCCTGGCCGGCAAGCCCGGCCTCATCCCCCGGTAGCCGCGTGCGGCGAGTCCTCTGGCCCGTGCGAGCGCGGCTGGAAGGCAAGCGCAGCGCGACGCAGCTATGGACTTGGACGGGATGCATAGTTGGGAGGAAGCAATGCCGCCCCAAATGGGGCTGGATCGTGGATCAAGCATCGTATCTATAGCCATGACGCCCACGACGGGGCTACGGGAATGTGCCTCCCATCTGGAACCAACCGTGAACGTCACCCCAACGTACGGCGGCGCATCGGCATTTGGCGACACATCGGCGCCGCACCCGTTCCCCAGTCCCGTAGGGACGGCATAGGAATCGTGCCGGTTCGAGTTCGATTGGCGGGCCGTCTGCGTCCCCGCAGAGGCACAGATTGTGGGGAGCCCCTCACCAACCGCGGGAGTGGTAGCGGGAGAGGAGGTCCACGCGCTCGAAGAGGGCGGGATCGATGGCATCCAGGAACCGCGAGGGCTCCATCGGGGGCGCGTAATCGGCGGTGCCGAACTGGCGGGAAAGCGGCGTGATCAGGTAGAGGTGGTCCTTGGCGCGGGTGACAGCCACGTAGAACAGCCGACGCTCTTCTTCGAGGCTGTCCTCGTGTTCGGACGACCGGCCCGACGGAAACAACCCCTCGCAGAGCATGACGACGAATACCGCGCGGAATTCGAGGCCCTTGGCTTGGTGAATGCTGGAGAGCCGCACCGCTTCGGAATCGTCGCGCGCCTTGCGCTCGGCCTCCACTTCGATGTCCGAGAGCAGCGCCAACTGGGTGAGGAACTCGGTCAGGTTGGCGAAGCCCTCCGCATAGCGGGTGAGCTGGTTCAAATCGTCCTGGCGGGCGTAAGCGTTGTCGTAGGTTTGGTCGAGGTAGTCGCGGTAACCGCTCTGAAGAACCAAGGAGATGAGTTCCGAGGGTTTTGCCTCCTGCTTCACCTTGTCCTCCAGAAGGCTGAGGGTGATGGCCAGGCTGGTCCAGTCCACCTGCGCCTTGGGGGGCACGAGCGGCAGCAGGGCTTGCAATGACGCCGCCAGGGAAGTGGGCCCGGCCGGCGGACTGGCGTCCACCGGCGCGGAGGGTGGCGGCAGGGGCAACGCGGCCGCGAGTTTGCCCGGGGCGCGTTTGCCCTTGGTCTTGGCGGCGGGCGCCCGGCCCTGCCGGGCCGGACCGAACGCGAGCCAGAGTTTGTCCGCCGCCTTGGGGCCGATGCCCGGCAGCATCACCACGAGCCGGCGAAAGGCCACCTCGTCCGCCGGATTGAGGCAGAGTTTGAGGAACGACAGCACGTCCTTCACATGCGCCTGCTCGAACACGCGGATGCCGCTGGTGATGGCGAAAGGGATGTTGCGCGTCGTGAGTTCCAGTTGGATCTCCAAGGCGTGGAAGTGCGAGCGGTAAAGCACGGCGATCTCATGCCACGGGATGCCATCCTGGTGCAGCCGCTGCGCTTGCGCGGCCAGAAACGCGGCCTGCTGTCGGGCATCAAAGCAGGTGACCGCGACCGGCTTGGGCCCGGCGGGGCGGGCCGGGCGCAGTTCCTTGGGATGCTGGCGGACGTTCGGCGCGATGGCAGCGTTCGCCAGGGCCAGCACCTCGGGCGTGCTGCGGTAGTTGGTCTCGATGCGGAAGACGTGCGCGCCCGCATGCCGCTGGGGGAATTGCAGGATGTTCAGGAAGTTCGCGCCGCGCCAGGAGTAGATGCTTTGCGAGTCGTCACCCACCGCCATGAGGTTGCGGTGGCGGGCAGCGAGGAGGTCCACCAGTTCGCCCTGGATCGCGTTGGTGTCCTGGTATTCGTCCACCAGCACGAAGAGGAAGCGGCGCTGATAGCGCTCGCAGACATCGGGATGCTCCTCGAAGAGACGCAGCCAGAGGAGGAGGAGGTCGTCAAAGTCGACCACGCCGGCCTCCCGTTTGCGCGCGGCGTAGCGGCGGTTGAGTTCCTGGAGAACTTCCGAGAGGCCCTCCAACTCGGCGAAGCGCTTTTCGATTACTTCGGACACCGGCCGGCGCAGGCTGGCGGCGAGCGAGAGGACGTCCCCGAGGGCGTCGGCCTTGGGCAGGCGGTACTGGCTGAACTCGTCCTTGGCGTCTTTGAGGCATTGGTTGAGGAGACTGCGGGCGTCCTCGCGGTCGAGGATGGTGAACGTGCCGGGCAGCCCGAGCAGATGCGCGTGGGCGCGGAGGATGCGGTTGCCGATCGAGTGGAAGGTCCCGCCCCACAGGCCGGCCACCTGCATGCCGAGCAACTCGGCCACCCGGCGCATCATTTCGTGCGCGGCTTTATTGGTGAAGGTCAGCAGCAGGATGGCCTCGGGCGGAATGCCTTGCTCCAGCAAGTAGGCAACCCGGTAGACCAAGGTGCGGGTCTTCCCGGCGCCGGCGCCGGCCAGCACGAGGGCCGGGCCGGGTGGCGCGGTCACGGCGGCGTACTGCTGCGGGTTGAGTTCCCGCGCGTAGTCGATCCGGTGCGCCGGGCTCCCGGCGGTCGGGGTCAGGTCTTCGTCCATTGCCATCCCGGGCATTCAACCCGGCCCAGCCAAGGGAACAAGGCAAATGTGCGGGTCGCTTCAGTGGCCCGCCTCAAACTCACGTCGACGACCTGCTAGAGCCCAAACGGTGGAGGGCACCCATATCGCCACGGCAGCCCAAAGAAACCAAGGTGAGAAGAGGGATTGAACCAGGAGCAAGAGCATCAGAGCGTTCAATGCCGCTACCGACGAAAAAGCCTGAAGCTTGCGAAAATGGCCTATGAAAGTGGGGACAAACAAGACCATGCTGATAAGAACAACGGCGATGACACCCAGTACCGTGTTGTCAAAGATCGAGTCCATGCGTGCCACGCCTCACGGCACCCACCCCACCCCACGCCCGAGGCGGATCAGCAGATAGGCCATCAGCCCGCTGGCGGGGAGGGTGAGCACCCAGGCCCAGATGATCCGCTCCACCACGCCGAGCTTGAGGGCGCTGAAACGCTTGGCGCAACCGACGCCCATGATGGACGTCGTGATCGCGTGGGTGGTGGAGACCGGCATGCCGAAGAACGCGGCCGCGTAGAGGATCGAGGCCGCCGTGGTCTCCGCCGCAAAGCCATGAACCGGCTGCAGCTTCACCATTTTGTGGCCGAGGGTCTTGATGATCCGCCAACCGCCGGCGGCGGTGCCCGCGGCCATCGTGAGCGCGCACACCACCTTGATCCAAAGGGCGATTTCCATCGGTTGGCCCTTCGGCGCCTCGGGGATGCGCAGGAAGCCGAGCCAGTCCGGGAGGTTGTCCAGCTTGCCGGCGGTGGTCGCCGCCACCAAAGCCAGCGCGATGATGCCCATGGTCTTCTGGGCGTCGTTGGTGCCGTGGCTGAAGCCCATGTAGGCCGCGCTGGCCAACTGCAGCTTGCCGAACACCTTGCCCACCGTGGCCGGCCGCCAATGGCGCAACAGGAAATACAGGCCGGTCATCACCAGGAAGCCCAGCACCACGCCGCAGACCGGCGAGGTGACCATCGGCACCAGCACCTTCCAGAGAATGCCCTTCCCTTCCCACCAGTGATGGCTGGAAGGGACCGACCAGACAATCACTCCCCAATTGTTGTGCGCGGCGGCGAGGCAGGAGCCGCAGAGCCCGCCCACCAGCGCGTGGGACGAACTGGAAGGGAGACCAAACCACCAGGTAATGAGGTTCCAGACAATCGCGCCGAGCAACGCGCAGACCAGCACCTCGGAGGTGACCACCTTGGCATCCACGAGGCCCGAGGCGATGGTCTTGGCCACCGCGGTCCCGACGAGCGCACCCGCCAGATTCGTGGTGGCGGCCAGCACGATGGCCTGCCGCGGCGAGAGCACCTTGGTGGAGACCACCGTGGCAATCGAGTTCGCCGTGTCGTGAAAGCCGTTGATGTACTCGAACACCAACGCGACGAAGATGACGAGGAGAACCAGGGTCATCGCAGCTGGATGGCTCAGGAGTTTTTCAAGGCGACGTACATGACGATGTCCGCGGCATCCGTGCAGCGTCCGAAGGCCTTCTCCAGCAACTCATGCAGGTCTTTCAGGATGAACGCCTCCAAGCCGTCCCGCCGGGTAACGTAGGCCTCGCGCAGCAACGCGAGGAGCAGGCGATCGAACTCCGTCTCCACTTCCCGGAGGCGGTTGTTGAGGTCTTTGACGATCTCGGTGTGGCGGGAGTCCTGCAAGCCACCCACCATGGGAGGCAGGAGCGCGGTCGCTTGCTCGAGCAAGGCCGCCAGGCTGGCGAAATCCAACTGCTTGAGCCGGGCCGGGGCCATCCGGTAGCGCTCGGCGAACTTCTCGACGGACTTGGGAATCTTGTAGAGGGCGTGGGCCAGGGCCTCGATGTCCTCGCGTTCGAGGCTGGTCATGAAGGCCTTGACGAGTTCCTCGCCGATCTCGGTCGCCAGTTTCTTTTCGCGCCGCCGCACCAGCACCAACTCGCCGAGCTCCGACGCCGGTTTGGGATTCTGGATCAGAGTCTGCAGGCCCTTGACGCTCTCATGGCCCTCCTGGGCGCTGGCCCGCAGCAAGCCAATAAAAAGGTCTTCACGGGCTTTCAGAATATCGAACGAGAACATAGCTGCGCCGACAATAATGGCCCACGCGGGGAGCGCACGCAAAAAGCGCCCGCAGAGTTGTTTCAAATGGAGTGCCCCCCCGCCGGAATTGGCCGGCCGGAAGGCGGAGTCCCGGACTACGGCTCGCGCACCAGTTCCATGCCCGAGCGGTTGTCCACCTTCAGCAGCGGGGCGGAACCGGCGAGCTTGTAGTGGAGCTTGCCGTCCTGTTTCCACCAAGCCAACTCGATCCGGCCGCCGGGCACGGGGATTGCGCCGCGGCACCAGTCGAGCGGCGAGGGGGAGAACCGCAGCGTCAGGCCGGCGGGGTCATTCTGGCCCGCCGCCACGCCCAGGACGTCGCGATTCAGCACGTGCAGGGCGTGCGAGGCGAACCCATGGTTGCAACTGGCGTAATCGCCGGTGTTTTCCCAGAGCGTGCCGGTGCGGTCCGCCATATAAAGGAGGTAGGCGATCGATTCGTCCAACACCTGCTGCGCGCGTCCGTCCTGGGAGAGCAACTCCAGCCGGAGCACGTTGCCGATGAAGGAGTTCGCGCCATGGATCTCGGCGAAGGCCTTCGTCTCACCGCGCTTGGGGCCAAAGTCCTTGACCAGCTTGCTCCACAGGGCGGCGTGGTTTTGCGGGTCGGCGGTGCCCAGGTAGAACGCAAAATACTGGCACACCTCGGTTCGGTTGGTCGTGATTTGCAGTTTGCCGTCCTTGCGCAAGGCATTGTCCACAAAGAACGTGCCGTCAAAAGACTGGCGGCGGATCGTCTCCTGCAAACGCGCCGCCTTGGCCCGCAATTCGGGCAGATCGTACAGTCCCGCCACCTTCTCGATCGCCCGCGCGTACAGCATGTTCGAGGGGTAGTTGACGTCCTGCACGAAGTCGTTGGCCCGGGACCACTCGACGAAGACCCAGCCGGCCAGCTTCTCCAGCAGGCCGTCGCTGTTCTCGAACGGTTTGAAGTAGTCCAGCAAGGCCATGACACGGGGCTTGAAGGCCTCCGCCATGGCGCGGTCGCCGCTGCGCTGCACGTACTCGTCGAGTTCGAGGATGAACCAGAGCGCCCAGTTGGGGATGAAGACGCCGTCGTTGTGGTCGGCGGGATAGCACATGGGCAGCATGCCCTTGGGCAGGTGGGCGAAGGATTCCGGCAGCAGGTAGTTCTCGAGGAAATTGCGTTCCACCGCCGTGTTGCCAGACAGGTCGAAGGCGGAGCGCGCGGTCCAGTAGCTGTCGCACAGCCAACCCGCCCGCTCGCGGGAGGGGCAGTCCATGAAGATATCCACCGCGTTCTGGCGGTAGGTGTCGCGGGCGGCCGCGAAGAGGCGGTTCAGGCGGTCATCGCTGCAGGCGAAACTGGCGCGCCAGACGTCGGGGTTGACGTACTCGCGCAAGGCGGGGCGGCGCACGGTACACTTGCCCTCCAGCGTCATGACTTTGAAATAGCGGAACGTGTAGGGCTCGAAGGACTCCAGCCAGGGATAGCGGCCGGGGGCGAGCTCGAAGACCACGGCGTTGACGCAGCCGAGGCGTTTGAAATCCACATCGCCGTCCCGCAGCACCTCGTCAAAGGTCACCACCAGGCGGGTCCGTTCGGCGCATTCGACCTCCAGGCCCACGAACCCGCTCTGGTTGGAGCCGAGATCGAAGATCGCGAACTCTTTGGGTCCCAGCGGGAGCGCCGCCGGGAGGGCCGGATCGGCGGCACGCTGGAGGCTCGCGTTGCCCACGGTCTGGAGTTCAAGCGAAGGCACCGTCTCCAAGTCCTTTTCCGCGTAACCGCCCAGTTGCGGGCCAACCTGGGTCAGGGAACGGTCCTTCCACGGCTGGTCCACTTTCAACCCGGTGCGGAGGGTGCCGCGCGCCACCAAGGCGGTGGCGGGTCGCAAGGCGAAGTCGGGATACGGCACGCCGCGCGCGAGCAACGGTTTGGCGGGTTGGACGGCGCAGGCGACGGCCTCGAACTGGACGGCGGGATGCGCCTTCCACGCTTCCGTCCCGGGTTCGAGGCGGTACACTTCGGTAAAGGGCCGCTGGAAACTGTAGCGCTGGACCTTCTGGAGGCGCTCCAGCAGCAGCTTCGCCTCGAATCCGTGCGCGGCCTCGCCGGTGGCCGCCAACACATGTTCCCCCGCGACAACCTCAGCCTCGAGGAAGGAAGGTTGGTCCAGCAGGTAGTAGCTATTGGCGTTGTACCCCGCGACCTCGATGGCCACCACGGCCCCCTCGGTGCAGAGCCGTGCCGGAATCGGCCATTCATCGACCCGGTAGTACCCGTGCGGCCCGCGGGCCGGGCCGTGACCGATGAATTCGCCGTTCACAGTCAACCGGTAGAGCGTGGAGGCGGTCAACCGGACCACGATGTCCCCGGCGTTCGCGGCCGGCAGCTTCGCCCGGAAGCCCACCGTGAGGTTCTTCTCCAACTCGCGGCCTTGCGGCCAGACCGGTTTGGCCGCCTTGAAAGCCACCGCCGCCTCGCTGGACCACGCCAGCCAGAGGCCGCACAACACAAGCGCAGGATATTTCATGTTGCTCACCCGAAGCCTTCCGCGCCGCCGCCCGACCGGCGAGTCAAGCCCGGCGCACTGGTCGCGGAGAACCGCAGCATGGCGCTGCCACGGAAGCCGGGCAAGGTTTTTGGCGGGGCTTCCAGCGAGCCAGCGATCAAGCGCTCGCGAGGGCGCGGACGGACGAGTCGGGCGTGAGTAAAAAGAGCATCGTGCATCGCGATTTTGCCGCTGTTTG
>CAYYMW010000346.1:0-7392 GCA_964472515.1 uncultured Verrucomicrobiota bacterium
TTCAACCGACCCGGCCCAGATTCTGGCGACCGAATCGGCCGTGAAGCTTGCTTCCGGCCTCGGTCAGCACGGTGACCAGGGCGTCGTAGAGTTGAGACTGTTTGACGGGTTTAACGAGCCAGGCGCTGATGCCCGCCGCGCGCAATTCCTCCGGTTCCAGGCGCTGGCACATCGAGGTCAGCATGATCAGCGTGGTGCCTTGCAGCCGGGGATCGGCCTTGATCGTCTTGGCCAGCTCCAAGCCGTTCATTTCGGGCATGTGGAAATCCAGAATCGCGAGGTCGAAGCCGCTGCCGGCCGCGCATTCGCGCATCAGCCTCAGGGCGGAGGGCCCATCCGCCGCCGCCGTCTGATCCGCGATCTGCCAGTTGGCCAGTTGGCAACGCAGGATCTTGCGATTGGTCTCGTTGTCATCCACCACCAGGACGCGCGCCCGGCTCAATCGGCTGAGATCCGGCAGGACGGTCGCGGGCGCCGTTAGCTCGGCGGGTTGACGTCCCAACCGCACGGCGAACCAGAAGGTCGAACCCCGGCCAGGCTCGCTGTCGACGCCGATCCTGCCCCCCATCAATTCCACCAAGCGCTGGCTGATCACCAGCCCCAGTCCGGTTCCGCCGAACTTGCGGGAGGTGGAGGAGTCGCCCTGCGAAAACGGCTGGAACAGTCGCTGGCGGACTTCGGATGACATGCCGATGCCGGTGTCCTTGACCTTGAACAGAAGTTCCACTTCGGCGTCGGTCTGGGTTTGGAGGGTCACCTCCACAAACACCTCACCCCGCTCGGTGAACTTGACGGCGTTGCCGACCAGGTTCAACAGCACCTGCCGCAGCCGGCCCGGGTCGCCCCGGAGTTGCGTGGGCACGTCGCGATCCAGCAGGGCTCCGAGTTCGATGCCTTTGCTCTGCGCCCGCTCGGCCAGCAGGTCGAGCGTGGATTCGACGGCTTCCCGCAGGTCGAAGTTCAAGGTCTCGAAATG
This sequence comes from uncultured Verrucomicrobiota bacterium, assembly GCA_964472515.1. Classification (GTDB taxonomy): domain Bacteria; phylum Verrucomicrobiota; class Verrucomicrobiia; order Limisphaerales; family J093; genus CAYYMW01. Next base: position 977 of record CAYYMW010000346.1, read on the forward strand.
CAGCTTGCCCGCCTCGATCTTCGAGAAATCGAGAATGTCGTTGATGATGGTGAGCAGGGCGTCCGCGCTGTTCCGGGCGGTCAGGGCGAAGTCGCGTTGCTCGGTCGACAGCGAGGTGTCCAGCAGGAGATTGGTCATCCCCAGCACCCCGTTCATGGGGGTGCGGATCTCGTGGCTCATGTTGGCGAGGAACTCGCTCTTGGCCCGGTTGGCGGCGGCCGCCGCCTCCTCGGCGCGCTTGCGTTCGCCGATTTCGAGGCGCAGGTCGCGGGTTCGCGCTTCGACGCGGCTCTCCAGCGAGGCGTGGGCCTCACGCAATTCCTCCTCCACGCGCTGGCGTTGGCGGACATTCTCTTCGAGCAACGTGTTCTTGCGGGAGAGCATGGCGACGTAGGCCGCCGCAAGGAAGAGCACCAGCGACAGGGCGCCCACGGTGGTGGCGGTGCGCTGGGGAGTCCACCAAGAGGGCTCCTGGAGCACCACGATATCACCCAGGGAGCGCAACAGGAGCCGGACTTCATGGGGATTGCGGTTGGCGTCGAGTTGCAGGCTGGCCACCCCGCTCAGCCGCACTTGTGAGCCGCGCAGCCACTTGCGTTCGCCCCCCCCGCCGGCGGGCGCGGTGGCTTCCACGATCTGGGAACCGGCCTGCACGACGAGCAGGTGCCCCTGGGGCTGCCGGGCGGAGTAAAGCAGATGGCCGTCAAAAGTGATCAACTCCGCCTCGTTGGTGACGTTGAGCAGGTGTTCGGCGGCCACGGGGGTTGCCTCCGCCGGGCGGGTCTGTCCCAGCACGCGAACCATGGCGTCTTCCAACACCGGCTTGCTGGGCCCCGCTGCGGCAAAGCCGACGGCCTGCACCAGGCTGCCCACGGGAATCCGCTCCGACGCGGTGGTTTGCACCCACAAACCGCCGTCGGCTCCCTTGAGATAGAGCCCGTGGCCCGCGACTTGAAGGGTCGTCACCCCTTTGACCAGGACGCGGTGGCCGACGGGTTGATCGGGCGCGAAACGGAGCAGGCGGTCGCCTGAGGTCTCAGCCAGGGCGAAAGGGTCAGGTGCGCCGGGGCGGGTCACTTCCACCAGGGCGAGCGAGGGGGAAGCGATTTCGGCGCCCACCAACTGGCGGCGCTGGTTGAAGATGGTTGCCGCCACGCCCCGTACCAGGACTTCGCAATCTTCCAGGTGGATCGGCAGCGTGGTTTCGGGGGCGGCCGGCAGGACGACCTTGATGGGTCCGCTCGAGGTTTGCAACTGGAGGCGCAAGGCAACCGCTGAACTCGCGCGCCGCTCATAACCTACGGAGCGCACCACGCCGCCGGCCTCCACCCACGTGCTATCGTAGCGGCCGGTTTCCAATTCCACTGAGGTCAGCCGCACCGCGGTGGGGTAGGCGCCGGTGCCGATCGTCTTGACCGAGGGCAGCGCCGTGCCCTCGCGGTCGCCTTGAATGATCGGCGCAAACTCTCCGGGACCCGTGACTCCTTCGACCTCCACCCAGTCTCCCGGCTTCAACTGGAGCCGTTTTCCGGTGGGGTCGGAGGTAAGCAGGTAGATTCCAGCGGTTTCGTCCTGCACGAAAGTGCGGTAGTCCTCCGGCCAGGAGCAGGTGACGACGCCTCGGATCCGAACCGGCAAGGCCTCGCGGGCTTGGGCGGTGTTGAGGGCGCGCACCTGGCTGACGGCGGTCAGGGGTGGCCGCGTTTCGGCCGACGAGGCGGTCAGGACGCCGGATGACAGTCCGGCCAGCAGGACGGTGTGGGCCATCCGCCTGGCTGCGGCAACGCGCCAGCCGCCCCGCATGTGGGCGGCGTTGTGTCTTTCCAGAGTCATGATCGTCGCGAACTCCCGGCCCCTCCTGAGCGGAATCCTCAGGCGTGCCGCTCCAGACACGCATCGGAATCTGCCCGGGCAAGTGCCGCAAGCTTCGCAGTGCTCTGAGCCTTCTATCGGCGCGCCGGCCCCGGCGCTTTAGTCTCGGGCGGACTGCCGCGGTCGGCGCCCCGCCATTTCCGGGGATCGGGTGCATGCCGCAAACTCGTTCAAGTCTCCCGCACGCCGATCATGAAAGCCACCTGGCCATGCGATTCGACGCCGACGCAGGTTTGACTTTCCGAGCCCGCGTCCGGATCGTTGCGCGAAGGCAAGATGATCGCCGGGGGAAACAAGGGGCTCCGGAGGCGAAGGAAGACGACGCAGCGCTGCTGGAGGCGCTCTCGATGCAGCAGAAAGCGGTGGGGGTCGAGGCGGAGATCAAAGCGCTGGCAGACCGCCTGGGGCGAACGACAACAACTGAGTAGTTGGCCGAAGGTCTTGAGGGGCTTGGACTGCAGGGTCTTTTTCGTAGTCCGGAGGCTTTTGTAAGTCCTTGATAGACTGGCGCACCCATCAGGAGTCGAACCTGAAACCTTCTGATCCGTAGTCAGATGCTCTATCCAATTGAGCTATGGGTGCTCCGTCGGGGAACCGGAACGGTTCGCACGGCAGCAGGCTAGCGTGACCCGGGAGGACAAGGCAAGTGGATTTGAGAGGATTGTCGAGTTGTCCTCCGAATCTCTTGGTGGCGCGGTGGAAGTGGTTGGGTAGGAAGGGACGCATGGGTTATCTCCTCGGCATGCAGTCGCTGGGAGCGACGGTGGTGGGACAGAACGTGGACTGATGGTTTCAGCCGCTTACGTTTCTTCCGGGGTCATGAGCAGGCGTGGTGAAACCACCTTCCCAAGGTGAAGGGAGCCTGCAACGGGGGCTGTCGGCACAGCGCCCTCCCAATCCGGCGCAATGACGCCGTTTGGTGCCTACGGTGCCAGACCAAGCGGCTCAACTTGCCAGCCGCAGGCTAATTGAACCACGGTTCCATGCCTTGCTCACGCACTGGAGCTGTGTCGGCGGGGAGCGCGAGAGGGAGTGCGGCAGGCGGCGTGCGGGGCGGCAGCCTCAAGGTTTGACCGTGCGTTGGGCGATGATCGGGGGGGCGGCGTCCGGGGCATCCACCCGATACCGTTGGTTCACGTAAAGGTCATCGGCGACTTGGAACAGGGCAATAGCGTCGAGCGCAAGTTCCTCTTCCATCGCGCTGTTGGTATTTACGAGTCTTGGCTCGGTCGATTTTGGATTGCCGACGTAGCGCTCCTCGGTCTGGCGCAAGCCCAGGACCAGCAGGCGGTCTTGGGAGTAGAGGCCGATGTCACGATTGTGTTGGAGCAGCACGCGCTCCTGTTCAGGGCGATTTTGCAGCAGGTCGCGGCCGAAGAATACACTGTCGTACGGCCGGCCGATCAGGCCGAGGATGGTGGGGGCCACGTCCAGAGAACAGCCCAGGGCCGGGATGCGGGCGGGCCGGTTCACAACGCCCGGGCCGAGCACGACCAGCGGAATCTCGTAGGAATGCATGGGTATGCTCTGGCTGCCGTACACGCGGGCACCGTGGTCGGCGACGACCACGAAAATGGTATTCGTCCAGAAGGGTTCCCGTTTCGCGGCGTCGAAGAACCGGCCCAGGGAATAGTCGGTGTATTTGACGGCGTTCTCCCGCCGGCGTTCGTTCGGGTTCTCGGCGATGCGTCCGGCCGGATAGGTGTAGGGTTTGTGGTTGGAAACCGTAAGGATCGTCCCGAAGAAGGGGCGTCCCCGTTGGGAGAGCGCGCGAAACTCGGCCACCGACCGGGCAAAGAGGTCCTCATCGGAAACGCCCCAGATGGTGGTGAAAGCGGGTTGGGGAAAGTCCTTTTGCTCAATGAACCGGTCGTATCCGTTGCGCATCGCAAAGGAACGCATGCCGTCGAAGATGCCGCGTCCGCCGTAGAGGAAGAGGGTCTCGTAGTCGTCGCGTTTGAGCGTGCGGGCGAGGGTCTCGACGTGGTCGGACCACTTCCGTTTGACGATCGAATCGCCCGGCAGGGGGGGGAAGGAGGAGAGCACGCCTTCCATGCCGCGCACGGTGCGGTTACCGGAGGCGTAGATGTTGGTGAAGAGCAGGCCTTCGCTGGTGGCAAGGCGGTCCATTTCGGGAGTGAGGCTCTGATTGGTGCGTCCCAGGCAGCCCCAGAATTCGGAACCAAGGCTCTCCTCGAGCACGAGTACGACGTTCAGGCGGGGGCGGTTTTCGTCGCCTTGGATGTGCCGGCGGATGGTGAGTTCGCCGCCGGTAAAAGTGGCGTTCGTCGATCGGAGCAGGGTCCGGACTCTCGCGTAAGCCGCCTCCTTGGGAATGGTCCTATAGAAGGCTGCAAAGTCGAGTTCATGGGTCCAGGCGGCGCTGGCAAGGGCCAGGGTCCCGTTGTTGGCGATCTCGTTGAGGGTGCGGTCACGCGTGCCTTGCGTGCCCTTGATGCTGACGGTGGGCGCCAGGCCGAGCGCGAGGACCGCCGCCGCCCCGAACCACTTCAAGCGGACGCGCCAGGGAACGGGGTTGGCCCACATGTCCCGGCACCAGCGGTGGACCAGCCAGGCCCAGGCGGCGCTAACGGCCCCACAGGCGAGCACCACGGGAACCACCGGGTAGGAATCCCAGATGTTGATGAAGACTTCGTGGGGGTAGAGGACGTAATCGACCGCGACCGTGTTGAAGCGGGAGCGGAATTCCTCGAAAAAGCAGAACTCGGCCGCCAGCAGGAACAGGCCGATCCAGGCCCAGAGCCAGGTGCCGGTGCCGAGGAGCAGACGATGCCAGCCGCGGCCGAACCAACGGTTTCGAACCAGCAGGAGCCAGCCCAGCAATGGGAGCAGACAGATCACCAAGCCGGTGACCAGATCGCGATGCGCGCCAAGGAGGAGCACCATGAGCAGATCCATCCCGCCAATGTGGGGAGGGGCGAACCACGCGAGCAGAAGCAGGCGCAGCGCCACCCAGGCCGCGAGCAGCGAGACAAAGCACACCAAGGCGAAGCCGAGGCGCGAGGCGCAGAGGCTGGGCGCCCGGCGGCCGGTCCTGAAACGATCCATGATACATTCGAGCACGTGCATTCGGAGCTGGAAAGGATGGCCCGATCAGCCATTGCCCATCCCTGTACGCCAAATAGACAGAATCCATTAGCTGATGTTCAATTGGGAATTCGCAAAGCTTGGACAGGCGCGGATCGGGAGCGCCCATCCAACGGGCTGGTTCGGTCTTGCCCCGGCAAGGGGCGGTACGCCTTCATCCCGGGGCATCCGGGCGGAGGCATGCCGAACGGCCAGTGCCGCCTCCTCCTCCGTGGCCCGGGGTGGAGCGGATAGGACGAGCGGATGCGTGCGGATCGTGCTGGTCCGGGGCCCTGTGCTGGTCTACGCTGGCGGCCGCCACGGCGGTGGAGCGCTGCTTTGCGCTGTGGCGAACACGAGTCGCGCATGAACAACCAGGTTATCATCGATCTCGAGCCTTTGGGCAGGCGGCTGCACGTCGAGCCCGGCACGGCGTTTCGCGACTTCCTTTTTGAGCAGGGGGTGGAGTTCCCGTGCGGCGGGCGGGGCAAGTGCAAAAGCTGCCGGATCAAGGTGTTGTCCGGCGAGTTGCCGGTCACGGCGGGGGACCGAGCGTGTCTTTCCCAGAGTGAGCTGGCCGGCGGGTGGCGCCTGGCGTGCCATGCGGTGGCCGCCTCGAACCTGAAGATCGAGCTGGCGCAATGGGACAACGTCATTCTGGCCGACCACGCCGCGTTCGCCTTCGAGCCCAAATCCGGGCTGGGCCTGGCGGTCGATCTGGGAACCACCACCATGGTGGCGCAGCTCGTGGACCGCCAGACCGGGTTGGTGTTGGGGGTTCGCACCGCGCTGAATCCCCAAGCCCGGCACGGGGCGGACGTGATGAGTCGGATCGACTTTGCCCTTCAGCCTGGAGGGCTTGAGACTCTGCGGGACTTGGTCCGAGTCCAGATTGGCAGCATGGCGGAGAGCCTGCTCCTGGCAGTGGGGGCGCCGTTCGAACAACTGCGGTTGGTCACCTTGGTGGGCAACACCGTGATGCACCACCTCTTCTGCGGCCTTAGTGTCGAGCCGCTTGCCCATCATCCGTTTGAACCTACTGAGGATGGGCTGCGCGTGTTTGACCCCGCCGACGTCGGCTGGCGGTTGGCGGCGGGGACGCAGATCGCCTTTCTACCGTGTCTGGGGAGCTTTGTCGGGAGCGACATCCTAGCGGGCATCCTAGCCACGCGGATGCATCTGACCAGCGATCTGAACGTGCTGGTGGACTTGGGCACCAACGGCGAGTTGGTGGTGGGTAACGCCGAGCGGATGGTCTGCACTTCGACCGCCGCGGGTCCCGCGTTCGAGGGGGCGCGCATCGCGATGGGCATGCGGGCGGCCACGGGGGCGATCTCCGAGGTCCAGTGGGACGGCAAACAAGTCCGCTGTACCGTGCTGGGGCAGGGGAGCGCGCGGGGCATCTGCGGCAGCGGCTTGGTGGATGCCGCCGCGGTGGGGTTGGGGCAGGGAGTCAT
>CAYYMW010000347.1:0-7387 GCA_964472515.1 uncultured Verrucomicrobiota bacterium
GAGGAGGCTGCTGGCCAGCAGCCTCCTCTACGCGTGGGTGCATTTCTTCGCGCGCGTCCAATGGCAGGGGGGAATCGAGTGGAACACCGGCCTGAAAGTCTTGGCCGGAATGTCTTCGGGCTTGGTGGACGCCGGCAGGCTGATGCCCTCCTTCCTCAACTTGATGCTCGCCGGCACCCTGCTTGGCTACTGCTACCAGCTTCGTGGCACGCTTCACCTGCCGGTGGGGCTTCACGCCGGTTGGGTCTTCTGGCTCAAGGCCCATGGCTTGGTCAGCGTTCCCGCCGCCGCGCTCCCCATGGTCGACGGCCGCTCCCCCCGCTTGGATGAGGGCTGGCCTGCCTGTTTGGTGTTGACGGTGGCCTTGGGGGCCTTCCTCTGGTGGTCTCGACGCCAAAGTCCTTCCGCTTTGAAACCCGATGCCCTCCCTCAACCAGCCCGCCTGGAAAAGCTGGCTTGATGCCGCCCTGGCTTTCCTCTATCCTGAGGTCTGCCAACTCTGCGGAGTTGAACGGGCCGCAGCGGCGCAAGGTTACGTGTGCTTGCCTTGTCGCGCTCGCCCCGGGGCGATTCGTTGGATCGAACCGCCTTTCTGCGGGCGTTGCGGGCTGCCCCACGAGGGCGATATCTCCTCGGCCTACCGATGCGGCAACTGCGCCGATCTCGACCTGCATTTCGAGGGCGCCCGGGCTGCGGTCGCGGCCACCGACTGGCTGCTGCAAGTCGTGCACCGATATAAGTATGGCAAACAGCTCTGGTTTGAGCCTTTTCTCGTCGAACTGCTTCTTCAGCAAGCGGTTCCGAACCTTCGTGCCCACCCTTGGGATCTAATCGTCCCCGTGCCTCTACACCCCGTCAAGTTGCGGGAACGGGAGTTCAACCAGAGCGAACGGTTGGCTGCTCATCTGGGTCAGGCGGCCGGCTTGCCGGTGGACTCTCACGGGCTCTATCGCGCCAGGCCCACCCGCACCCAGACCGCCCTCAGCCGCTCGGAACGCGCCGAGAACATGCGCGGCGCCTTTGCGGTGAGGCCCCACGCCGGCTTTGCCGGCCGGCGCGTCATCCTCGTGGATGATGTCCTCACCACCGGTGCCACCACCAGTGCCTGCGCGCGCGCGCTGCGCGAAGCCGGTGCCCAGAGTGTCTTCGTCTGGACCTTGGCGCGCGCCGTCTGACTCCAACCTTTCCCCCCCGCTAACGATTCCAACAGCCGCTTCCACCATGGCCACTACCACTCTGAGCAAGAAGGCCCTCGGCGTCGACGCTCCCGAGCCCGCCGTCACCCCGCCTCCGGCAAACACCGAGACGGCCTTCATTAAGAAGCCCAAGCTCGGCTCCGCCAAATCCCGCAAGAAGGACATCCCCGAGGGCCTGTGGACGAAGTGCCTGAAGTGCGGCACCCTGATCTACGATAAGGACTTGGACGAAAACCTCAAGGTCTGCACCAAGTGCCAGTACCACTTCCAGATCAGCGCGCGCGAGCGCATCAACAGCCTCGTCGAGACCTGTTCCTTCGAGGAGATGGACCCCGAGATGACCAGTGTGGACGTCCTCCGGTTCACGGGGGTGGCCTCCTACATCTCCAAACTGGAGAACTACCAGAAATCCACGGGACTCAAGGACGCCGTGCTCACGGGCATCGGCCGCATCGGCGAACACCGGGTAGGCTTGGGGGTGATGGATTTCAGTTTCCTCGGCGGTTCCATGGGCGCGGTGGTCGGCGAGAAGCTCACCCGGCTTATTGAAGCTTCCACAGACAAAGGTCTGCCTCTGATCATCATCTCCTCGAGCGGCGGGGCGCGCATGTACGAGGGTATGTTCAGCCTCATGCAGATGGCCAAGACCTGCGCGGCCCTCGCCTACCACGCCCGCAACAAGCTCCCTTACATCAGCGTGCTTACCCATCCCACCACGGCCGGCGTCATGGCCAGCTACGCGAGCGTGGGCGACTTGATCATCGCGGAGCCGGGCGCGATGATCGGCTTCGCCGGACCGCGGGTGATCAAAGACACCACGCAGGCCGAGTTGCCCCCCGGCTTCCAGACCGCCGAGTTCCTCCAAGAGCACGGGGTGATCGATGCCATCGTTTCCCGCAAGGAGATGAAGGACCGCCTGATGTTCTTCCTCGATTTTCTCACCGAAGGCCAGCGACGCCTGGCGGCTCTGGGGTGAAGACCCCCCGGCCGTCCCGTCGTCACTGGGAATCCGTGAAGTGCTGCCCCGGCCATCTGCCTGTCCTTACGGCCGGTGCGCTATACCCCTGCCAACGGGTCGCGCGCCGAAAGTCCGGCAACCGGCGTGACTGCCATGCCAATCCTGCCCCCCGTGGTGGAGGTGACAAGCCCCCGGTGCCACCAAGCCGATTCTGGCAACCGATGATCACCACCCGCCGACCGCCCCGTGCTCCCGGGCCGCCGCGGTTCCTTGACCGGCCACCCATGTTCCACTCCGGCGGCCTCCCTCCTTCGCGCGGCTCATCCCGGCTTGACCGCGTCTAGCTGCGGTCCGCCCGCCGGTTTGCGACACGAACCGATCAGCAACCCGCTGCCGAGACTGATTGTGGCGAAGATGATGCCATAGACCGTCCACCGAACCCGCGGCATCAGGATGGCAGGACGGGGCAGGCCGGCGAACTCGCCGTAATTCTCGACGAGCGGGAGGATGCCGAGTCCAAGATGTCTTGGGTGAGTGCCCTCGAACTTGGCGTACCGCAACAAGCCGACTCGAACCTCAGCCGAGGCCGTGAGGTTGGAGAGCGCGTAGGGTATCGCTTCGAATCCGCTGTCCCGCAGCCAGCGACAGGCATTGTAGCTGATGTAACGGGGTGCCACCTCGTCGCGGTTCGTGCCGGATTGCCCCAGCAGCGCCAGCAAGGGCGCCCAGTCCGCCGGATCGGGCGGGAGGTGGGCAGTCACGCCGTAAAGCCTCAGCCCATCCTGAATCCACTGGACTTGGGTCTTCTGCTGGTTGGTCTGCCACCACGCCAGCCAGGCGCCGGCCGCATCAGCTTCCTCCTTCTTTGCACTCTTGGTGGTCGGGTCTTGGGCCGTCAGGTACTCGAGGGCAGAATCTGCGTGGGTCACCTGGCTTGGGCCAAAATCGCTGAAATCCTGCCCGGGCTTCAACCGATGGATGATCCACTCCGCCCACTGTTTGTCCCCGTACTCGCCGACCGCGCCGAAGTCGTCGTGGCTCCAACCAAGTCGCCGGATGCGGTTTTGCGTGGCTTTCCAGAGCGCTTTCTCGGAGAACTGTTCCCGCCAAACCGGGTCCGCCGGTTGGACAAACGGTACCAGCCAGAAGAACCACCCTCCCGCGAGGCCCAGCCCCAGGCAGAGCAGCACGCTCCCCATAATCCTCAGCCACCGTGTCCGTCTTGGCTGAATGGAGTACATGGCTTTGCCCCGCAGCGGCCTCCGTCAGCGGTTGTACTGAGTCAAGTCTGCGGGGGTGACTTCGCTTGCCGGCACCAAACGATAGTGCTTTTCTTCGATGATCCTCATGCCATCGGCCGTTCGCGCCAGCTCGAACAGCGCGATGAGCTGGTCATCAAGGAATTGAGCGGAGATGGCACGGCAGACCAACTGGGGGACTTCTGCGCGCAGCAGGCAAGGTCTTGCTCGGTCTGCACACTGGAGAGTTGGTCGTTTCCGCCCTTGGCCTGGACTGGGACGATGAACTGGCAGCCGCGCTTGTCAACGGCCACATAGATTTCGTCGATCTCGACCTGGCCCATTCCCTTGACGGTCGTTCGGAGATGATTCTGGAGCGGGTAAGCGGCGACACCGAGGAAGATGTCGATGAGCCGGTTGTACCGGACCTTGGCCAGCAGGGCCTGCTCGTCAGAGAGCGCGTAGGCGGCGACGATTTCAGGGGTCGCGTCAGGGATCTTGATCGGCGCGAGCTGCGGGTTGGGCGCGATCCGGCTGACGGGCGCCAGGAGAAACACATATTGTGCCTTTCCCCTGCCTTGGATGGTCCATTCCTGTCCTTGCGGTTGCGTTCGCGCGATGGCCTTGGGCGGCTCGGTGCGGTACCGAAACGAGTAGATCACATCGCCCAAGTTCTTCGGCAGATCGATGCCGAGCGCCCTCGCCGCCTTTACCAGATCGTCACGAGCGAAGGGAATCTCCTTTGCACCCTTCTGGTGCCTGTCGCAGAAGATCCTCTCCAGGATGGCATCGTATCGATTCTCGGCCTTCTTGGCGTGACTCATGGTCTGTCGGGTGGGGTTACGCGAGAGTCAGGTGGATCTCGCATTGCTTCCGCTTGCGTTGGCCGCTCTTGCGGTCGCGTTTGCCGATGGGCACAGGAATCCGCCAATAGCGGGCGGCTTGGCTCATGTCCATGGAAAGCAGCTCGGGCCGGTCTAAGGGTAACTCCTCGGATGGACGCCGGGGTGCCTGCCCGATGGCGGCTATGATCGTCTCAGCTACCGCCCGGGCGAGCGGAGGCGGAACGGAGTTACCCACTTGGCGTGCACCATGCCACTTGGTGGTGTGGAAGCGGAACCAATCCGGGTAGCCGTGCAACCTGGCCATTTCCCGCACGGTAATGCATCGGGGGCGTTCATAATGGATCGGCCGAGGGCTGGTGAACGCCCCCCGGGCGGAGTCGGTGCCCGCTCGCAGGGTGTTGCAGAAGCCTTTGCGGGCTAGCTTGAAAAACCTCGAGATCGGTTCGATTTCCCCCCCGGGGGTGGTCGTGAAGCGGTGCCGCGAAATGGGGGTGTGGACTGTCCTCATGCTGGAGGTCAGGAGGTCCGGTTGCCAAATCCGGCGGTAGCCGAAGTGCCACGCGTCCTCACTGAGGCATCGCAGGCTCCTCGCGTAGGCCGAGGGCCTTGCCCAAGCGTGGGTCATCACGGCGTCGCTTTCCAATAGTTGGTCGTAGTCCTCCGCGTCCGGCAGATCTCCGATGGCTTCCTCGCAGGTGGGCGTGGCTAGACCGTTCGGCGCGGAGAGCAACCCGTCGGAGGGAAAGGTCCTCAGGTGAGGGTAGCGCGGTACCGGGCAACCGCGCCTCGATCCCAGGAGGAAGAGTCGTTGACGATCCTGGGGCACGCCGAAATTGAGCGCGTTCAGGACCTGCCACGGAAGTCGAATCGAGTACCCAGCCCTCGCGAAGGCCTCGATCAGTTCATCGAGAAAGTTGCGGTGTTTCCCCACGGTCAGTCCGCGCACATTCTCGAAGACGAATGTGGTGGGTTCGAGTTCCGCGACCAAGCGCACGAACTCGCCGACCAGCCGGTTGCGCGGGTCCTCGAGCATGCGCTGGCCGATGAGCGAAAAGCCTTGGCAAGGAGGGCCGCCGAAAACGACGTCGATGGGTTCGTCGTGCAGGCCCGCCAATTTGCGGATTTCCTTCCCGGACAGGCTCACAACGGAGCGGGCAATCGTGGAACAGCGCGGAAAGTTGTAGTGGTGAACTGCGGCGTGGATGGGGTCGACCTCAACGGCCGCGACCACGTCGAACCCAGCCTGTTCGAAGCCGAGTGACATCCCGCCGGCGCCGGCAAAAAGATCGATTCCGATGGGGCGCTTACGCATGAAGGAGGAACTTGGCAAGATTCTTCGCCACCGTCTCCGGTCGCTTGAGTTGGCACTGCCATACTGTTAGGACCGCCCAGCCCGCTCTCCGCAGGGCGGCGGTTTGCCGGTGGTCACGCTGGCGATTCAGCGCGATCTTGGGACCCCAGTAATCCAGCCGGCTCTTGGGCAGCCGTCCAAATCGGCAGGAGTGCCCGTGCCAGAAGCAGCCGTGGACAAAGATCACTTTGCGGCGGCTTACGCAGACCAGGTCAGGCTTGCCGGGCAAGTCGCATCGGGACAGGGAATACCGAACTCCCAACCCGTGAACCAGCGACCGCACAGCCTTTTCCGCCCCGGTGTCGCGCGTGCGCACCGAGGCCATGATCCTGCTGCGGGTCGTCTTCGAAACCCGATCCATAGTGGCACTTCGATCTTGGGACGAGCCGGGTCCCGCCAGGCGGGACCGGCTGTTCGCTGTCCGCACTTTAGCAAGCTGGGTCGGCAGGTCGAGCGCATCTTGCTTCCCGGCGCTTGGCCGCGGCGGGTTGGTGACGGGGCGGGATGGGGAAACGAAAAAACCTCGGGCGGTCGAAGGACAGCCCAAGGTTTGGCGAAAATCGAGATGCTATGCGTGCGCGCTTGCTGGGAACCTCAGGCGCGGACGCGGCGGCTCATCACCCCGAGCGCGGACACGGCCAGACCGAACAGTGCGAGGCTCGAACCGGTCTCCGGAACGGCGGCGTGTTCCGGGGTGAAGGCGATGGAAAGGTAAGGGAAACTGCCAAATTGAGTGCCCCCCTGCTGCGGGAAGGTGGGATCGGCGGTGAAGAAGTACGGGATTCCCGTATAGCCGCCCGTGCTGCCGAGCAGACTGCCGTTGAAACCATCGGTCGTGGCCGTCAGTTCAATGCCGCTGGTGACCGCGGTGGGATTGCCGGGGTCCGCGAAGAGCAGCTTGACCGACCCGCTGGATTGGCCCAAGTCGATCCAACTACCGGAGATGCTGAACCCGCCGTCGGGGAAGACCTGCGTGTTGCCCGAGCCCAAACCCGAAGTGAAGAGGTTGCCGTTGATCGAGAGCCCGAACTCGAAATCGCCGGCGGAGATCGTCATGTTGTTAGGATCCGAATCGTCGACGGTGATATAGGCGGCCTGCGTGGTGTAGGCCGCAAGACAGCTAAGGGCGCAGACGGCGAGGAAGGAGTTAAACTTGCTCATGGAGTGTTTGTGTTTTCCCGCGTTTACGATTGCTTGGTTCTGGATCAGGCGAACCCCTGTTGCCCCGCCTGGTTTCTGGTTGTACTTGCCGCTCAAACGGCAGCCAAGCAGCTAGCATGTGGTATGCCACGATCTTTCAAGTGGTGAGTTCATTGGCTTGTTCCTATACGTAACAATCTTATGTTGAGTTATATACGTGATGAATGCGAAATGGCTGTGAGCTGGATGAAGATGGTATGGAGTAATGACGATTGTAAGATAAACTGACAAGCGTTCCTTGCGAGGTCGCGTCTTGTTGGTCGTTCGATGTGCGCAAAATCCTCTGAATCAATAGGATGAGAATAGCCCGACGCGCTATTTTGGAGTGTAAGGAAATCCGACGTGCTCATTTGCTTCGCCCAACAGGTTTGCCGTCCCGTGAGCAGTCGGGTGGAAGACGGCATCGCTGCGCTGTGGAGGCCCGCCCCCGCTGTCGGCGTTCCCTCCCCCTCAGGTTCGGTGGCGTGACGTTCGGAGCGCGAGCTACCGGCCTGAGGTGGGGGTCTCTCCCTCCCTCAGCCGCCTGAAGGCGTCCGGCGACAATCCAAACACCAGCTTGAAGGCGCGGGAGAAGTGAAAGGCGTCATTGAAACCGGCGG
>CAYYMW010000348.1:0-7356 GCA_964472515.1 uncultured Verrucomicrobiota bacterium
ACCTCCTGCGCATTCACCGCTGGACCGGCGTGGGGGTGGCGGTGGCCTGCACCCTGACTTGGATCTTGTGGCAGCGCGCCACGGTCCGCGCCTACCGTTTCAGTCTGCTCCTGACGGTCGCCCTGGTCGGGGCCAGCGGGCACTTTGGCGGTTCCCTTACCCACGGCAGCGATTTCCTGACCAAACACGCCCCGGCCTTCATGCGACGATGGATCCCTGGCTCTCCAGCCGGTTCCACCGCCGGAAAGGACGGGGGCCAGTCGGCCGGGGCGGATTTGTTTGCCGGACACGTCCAGCCTGTGTTTGCCAAGTATTGCACCGAGTGCCACGGGCCGGAAAAGGCCAAGGGCGGCGTCCGGCTCGACTCCCATGCGGCAGTGCTCAAGGGGGGCGCCAACGGCCCCATCGTGCTTCCCGGCAAACCGGATGAAAGCGTCCTAGTCCGCTTCATGCGTCTGCCTGTCAACGAGGACGACCACATGCCTCCGCAGGGCAAACCCCAGCCCTCGGATGCCGAGATCGCGCTGGTGGCATGGTGGGTCCAGTTGGGCGCGCCCGCGACCAAGCCCATCAAAGACCTGCAGCCTCCCGCCAACCTGAAGCCCCTTTTCCAGAGCAGCGTAACTCCCACCTCAGCTCCCCCTGTCCGTTCGGCGATCACCCCGCAAACGCGCGAACCGGCGCTTGCCACTGCCACCAAGCTGGCTGAGGAAATGGGGGTCGTCATCAGCCCCTTGGCCGAGAACGAACCCTGGCTGCTGGTCAACGCCGGCGTAGCCAAGGGCGATTTCGGCGACGCCCAACTCGCCCAACTGACTGTCCTTGGCCCGAACCTCCGGTGGCTCGACCTCGCTGGGACCGCCGTCACCGATGCCGGCCTGGCCGCGCTGGACAAGATGCCCCACCTCACCAGGCTCCACCTGCAACGCACCAAGTTGACGGATGCCGGGCTGCGCCAGGTGGGCTCCCTGGCCGAACTCGAGTACCTCAACCTAGTGGGTACCGCTGTCACCGATGCAGGGCTCGCCAGTTTGCACGGCCTGTCCAAGCTGCGGCAGGTTTACCTCTGGCAAACTCAGGTAACCGAAGGCGGCGCCCGGGCCTATACCGAAAGCCGGGTGGACAAACAGGCGATCGCGCAGTGGAAAGAGGAGGTTGCGCTGCTCCAGGACAAGATCGCCAGCCGGCGCATGACGGTGGACTTGGGCGTGATCGTCACGAACCTCCCCGCCACCAACGCCACCGGTACCAATATCGTGGCAAACGCCACCCCGCCCGCCGCCGTCAACACCATCTGCCCGGTTTCGGGCAAACCCGTCGATCCCTCCAAGACCACCTTGCACGGTGGCAAGCTCATCGCCTTCTGCTGCGACAACTGCAAGGCTGGCTTCGAGAAGGACCCTGCTCCCTACCTCGCCAAACTCGGCGAAGCCGCCGCCAAGTAGGGTTGGTTCGGCGGATGACAGCCCGGCCGGTTGACGCCCAAGCCGGGTGCTGACAACCTGCCCGCATGTCGCGATGGAGCCGAAATCCGGCTGAGAAAGCCGACCTAGTGGCCGCGGGTAACCGGCCCACCGTCCAAGGTGCCTGCCATGGTGCTCGGACATGCCCGAACCGGCATCGGTGCACCTCCGGTCGCCCGTCCCGCTCAAGGAGACTGATGCCATGCCACTAAGCGTTCTCGATCTCTTTACCATCGGCATCGGGCCCAGCAGTTCGCATACCGTCGGGCCCATGCGGGCTGCCTGCCGTTTCGCGCAGGCGTTGGCCACCGACGGCTTGCTCCCGCGGGTGGCGCGCGTGCAGGCGCACTTGCATGGTTCCTTGGCGCTCACGGGAAGGGGCCACGGCACGGACCGCGCCGTTCTGCTGGGCTTGGAGGGGGAGACCCCGGAAGCCGTGGACATAGATGCTGTCCCGTCCCGCCTCGAACAGATTCGCACGCGTGGCACGCTTCGCCTAGCAGGCCAGGTGGAGCTTCCTTTCGACGAAGCGCGCGATCTCCAGTTCCACATGGGTGAATGCCTGCCCGCTCACCCCAACGGCCTGCGGTTTGAGGCATTTGACGCAGCGGGCGCCCTCCTGCGCGCCGCCGTCTTCTACAGCATCGGCGGTGGCTTCGTGGTGGAGGAAGGCGCTGCTTCCGGGGACCCGTACCGGGCCGAGCAGCGCCCGCTACCGTTCCCGTTCCGGACCGGCGACGACCTGTTGCGGCTCTCCCGGGAAGCCGGCTTGAGCATCAGCGAGATGGCGCTCGCCAATGAATCAGCCTGGCGCCCTGAGGCACAAACCCGGGCGGGCCTCCTCCGGGTGTGGGAGGCGATGCGCCGGTGTGTCGAACGCGGTTGCCGGACGGATGGCATCTTGCCCGGCCCTCTGAAGGTGACCCGCCGCGCGCCCCGGATGTTCCGCGAACTGACCGAACGGCCGGAGGTTAACCTCCGCGATCCGCTCGTGGTGTTGGATTGGGTCAGCCTTTGGGCCATGGCGGTCAATGAGGAGAACGCGGCTGGGAGCCGGGTCGTAACCGCTCCCACCAACGGCGCGGCGGGCGTCCTGCCGGCGGTCCTTTTCTACCTCGTCCGCATTCGTGGGGTGGGGGACGAGGCGATCGTTCGGTTTCTGCTCACGGCCGGAGCCATCGCCATGCTTTACAAGTTCAACGCCTCGCTCTCCGGGGCGGAGGTTGGTTGCCAGGGAGAAGTGGGCGTGGCCTGCTCCATGGCGGCGGGGGCGTTGACCGAAGTGCTGGGCGGCACCGTCATGCAGGTGGAGAACGCCGCCGAGATCGGCATGGAGCACAACCTCGGCCTGACGTGCGATCCCGTGGGCGGCCTCGTCCAGGTGCCGTGCATCGAGCGCAACGCCATGGCTGCCATCAAGGCCATCAACGCCGCCCGGCTGGCCCTGGCCGGAGATGGGAGCCACCGCGTCTCGTTGGACAAGGTGATCACCACCATGCGCCAGACCGGCGCGGACATGTCCAGCAAGTACAAGGAAACCGCGCGCGGCGGCCTGGCGGTCAACGTCATCGAGTGCTAGCCCCCCGCGCGTTTGCGCGTCGACAGACCGGGGGCGCTTGGTTACGCTGGCCTCCATCAGCGTATCGCCATGGGCACTCCCTTTCGAGCACGCGACCGCAGAGAATCGGGTTACCACGCCCGACAGGTGGACTGGCGTGACCTGCATTTGGCCTGATATGGAAACCGCCCCTTCACAGAACGTGGTCGGCGCCAACGGCAAGGTGGCGTTGGGGGTTGTGGGCAGGTTCCGTTTATGCGAGGCCGGCTCATACTGTCCAGCGTTGACTTGGTTGTGGGGCGATCTCTCCCCCGATTGCGAAGTGGTTGCCTTCAGCGACCCGAAGGGCTGGGCCAGAAGAGTCGTCGCGGATAGGCGCCCTCAGGTAAGGGTGTACCGGGACTATCGAGAACTGCTACAAGATGGGCGTCTGGACGGGATCATTTGCGCCGCGGAGGATCATCTGCATGCCCCAGTCGTCCTCGACTCGCTCCGCGCTGGCAAACACGTCTACGTTATCGCTCCCCTGTGCCGCTATCTGCCCGAGGCGTTTGAGATCTGGGATCTGGCACGAAGCAGCGGTCTGATCCTGCAAGTGGGGGCTCCGGCGTGTTCGGATCGCAAGTGGCACCAAGCGGCCGAGCTGGTTGGGGAAGGCAGGATTGGCCCGGTTGTCTTAGCCCAGAGTTCGTACATGCGGAACAGCCCCAAAGGGGAGTGGAACCTCCCCCTTGTGCCCGATGACGCAGAGGATGCAAACGACTGGAACCTCTGGCTTCGCGGCTTGGATCATGGTGGTGCGAAGGTAACGGAGGAAGAACACCACCGCTGGCCGAAGTACTACCGCTATTCCGCTGGTTTGCTGGCACGCCTGCTCCCGCACCGCATCCACCCCATGCTGCTGGCCTTGGGCGGCACGTCGTTCCCGACGCGCGTCGCCGCCATCGGGACGAAGGCCATCCACACCGACCGCAAATGCAAGGACGCGGCAGAGCGCGACTGCCCCGAGCTGATTCAAGTTGTGGCTGAACTCGACAACGGAACCACCCTCTACCTCATGTCCGGCAGCGTGAACGAGCAAGGGATTCCGGACCTCATTCGTGGTCACAAGGCCTCTCTGCTCATGGGCGGGAACAAGGTTCGCTTGCTGCCTGAACCCGCCTTCAGCCAGGAGGTTGAGCTATGGGATTCGGGGCCGCTTTCTCCGACTCGGGACAGCGCCCTCCATTTCCAGAACTGGCTCGACGCCATCCGTGGCAACGCTAAGCCCAACTGCGGGATTGAACTGGCCTTGCGCGCCCAAGTGCTCATCTCGCTCGCCGAAATGTCCGACCGCATGGGCGTGACCTGCCTCTACGACCCGGCCACCCGCACGGTGCGCGACGGCATGGGAAACCTCCTCAAACCGTTCGGCCCCGCCCCGAACGTCGGCTCATAACCGCTGCTTTGCGAAGAACGATCGTTCACGATGAGTGCCACCCAAGGCCACCCTGGTGCATGGACTGAGTACCGCCGGCTCAAACGGAGAGCGATCTTGATCACCGTCCTGGGTTTCCTGGTAGTGATTGCGATCACCTCCATTTCGGGGTTCTGGCTTGATCCTTCGGTGGTCGGGATTCCGCTCTTTTGTGCCTATCTGGTCATCTACTTCATCGAGTCCGTACCCCTCGCCAGGTGGCGCTGTCCACGCTGCCATCACCCCTTTCATCTGACCCCGCCCGTGTACTGGAATCCATACTCCGACTCCTGCGGTCACTGCGGACTGCCCAAGTGGTGCGAACCCGAACTCGGCTCGCAGGAGGCGCGCACCGGGGATGGGGAGCCCGATCGCTAAGGAAAGGAGCCAGTCCCTGCCAACCGCGAATCGCACGTGAGTTGCTGCGTGGCATTCCGAAAGGAATGATCGATCGCTGCCAGAGCCCTGCGCCTGACCACGCGGACCCCCCCACGCCCGAGCTGAGAACTCGTTGGCGGGCCACGTACCGTTATGAGTTGAGAGGCCGACGGTTGCTGCGGTTCCGTCAGGTTCGCGCCTGGCTGCCTTCGCGGGCGAGGAGTTCCTCGAAATCGACGAGTTCCTTGAGCTGGACGAGGAACCAGCGGTCGATGCGGGTGAGTTGGAAGATCTCGTCGATGGTCATCCCGGCGCGCAGGGCGTGGCGGAGGAAGAAGACCCGCTCGGAGTTGGGGATGGCGAGCTTGCGGGTGATGAGTTCGCGGGGGAAGGTTTCGCGGTCGTTGTAGACCTCGGCGCCGACGCGCCAGGGACGGCCGTCGCCGCCCAGGCCGCTGCGGCCGATTTCCAGCGAACGCAGGCACTTCTGGAACGATTCCTTGAAGGTCCGGCCGATGGCCATGGCCTCGCCCACGGATTTCATCTGGGTGTTGAGCGTGGGGTCGGCCTGCGGGAACTTCTCGAAGGCGAAGCGGGGGATCTTGGTGACGACGTAGTCGATGGTGGGCTCGAAGCTGGCCGGGGTTTCGCGGGTGATGTCGTTGCGAATCTCGTCCAGCAGATAACCGACGGCGAGCTTGGCGGCGATCTTGGCGATGGGGAACCCGGTGGCCTTGGACGCCAGCGCGGAGGAGCGCGACACGCGCGGGTTCATCTCGATGATCACCATCCGGCCGTTGTCGGGGTTCACGGCAAACTGGATGTTCGAACCGCCGGTCTCCACGCCCACCGCCCGGATGACGGCGAACGAGGCGTCCCGCATGATCTGGTACTCCTTGTCCGTGAGCGTCTGGATGGGGGCGACGGTGATGGAGTCGCCCGTGTGGACGCCCATGGGGTCGAAGTTCTCGATGGAGCAGATGATGACGCAGTTGTCGGCCTTGTCGCGCATGACCTCCATCTCGAATTCCTTCCAGCCGAGCAGGGATTCCTCGACCAGGATTTCCGAGACGGGGGAGAGATCGAGACCGCGCTTGACGATCTCCTCGTACTCCTCGCGGTTGTAGGCGATGCCGCCGCCGGTGCCGCCCAGCGTGTAGGCGGGCCGGATGATGAGCGGGAAGCGGCCAATCCGCTCCGCGATCTGGCGGGCTTCCTCCAGCGTGTGGGCGGTGCCGCTGACCGGGACATCCAACCCGATGGACAACATCAGGTCCTTGAAGACCTGGCGGTCCTCGCCGCGCTCGATGGCGCCCGCGTTGGCGCCGATCATTTCCACCCCGTATTTCTGCAGGATGCCGCCGCGATAGAGGGCCATGGCGGCGTTGAGAGCGGTCTGGCCGCCGAGGGTGGGGAGCAGCACCAGCTTGCCGGGCTCGCCCAGGCGTTTCAGTTCCTCGACTTCGCGCGCGATGATCTTCTCCAAGCAGTCCTTGGTAATCGGCTCGATGTAGGTGCGGTCGGCGAACTCCGGGTCGGTCATGATGGTGGCCGGGTTCGAGTTGACCAGAATGACCCGGTAGCCCTCTTCCTTGAGGGCCTTGCACGCCTGGGTGCCGGAGTAGTCGAATTCGCACGCCTGCCCGATGATGATGGGGCCGGCGCCGATGATGAGGACGGAATGAATGTCGGTGCGCTTCGGCATAGACCGGGGGGGAAGTTACGGGGAGCCAGCCGCGTTGTCATGCCCTTTCTGATTCCCCGCTGATGGCGAGTTTTCGGTGGATGAGTTGTAAACCATTTGCTCCTAGCCAGATCGAGCGATGGCACGTGGCCCGCCAGACGAAAAGAGGCGAGCTGGGGAAGTGCCGGCGGTCGCCGAGCGGGGCCGGGGCGCGGAAACTGGGTTTGCAGCTTGTCCCGGGTTTTTGCAGGGCTGCGCCCGGCCATGTTCTGGAGGGCTGTGGCTGCCGGCGGAAGGAAGGGGGAAAGCACGCCAAGACATGAGGCCGGGTGGCGTCGGGACGGAGGGGCAGGGGATCGGAGGATGGTGAACCACAAAGAACGCAGAGAGCACAGAGGAGGAAACCGGGTTTGCGGTTTGTCCCGGGTTTTTGCAGGGCTGCGCCCGGCCATGTTCTGGAGGGCCGTGGCTGCTGGCGGAAGGAGGAGGAAGGCACGGCCAAGATATGGGGCCGGGTGGCGCTGGAACGGAGGGGCAGGGGATCGGAGGATGGTGAACCACAAAGAACGCAGAGAACGCAGAGGCGGAAACCGGGTTTGCGGCTTGTCGCCGGGGAAGCTCCGGGGAGATGGGGGGGCTGAAGTAAGTTTGCGCCTATTTGCAGCTATTTGCAGCTGGGTTTGGCCGCCCGGGCGGGGTGGAAGGCCGAGGAATGCCGCCTGCCCCGGCAAGAGCGGAGGGCGACCGCAACGGGCGAGGAGGCCGCCTAGCAGCCTGTCGGGCTTAGGAGAAGGGATTTGAAGGGGGGTATGGCCGT
>CAYYMW010000349.1:0-7329 GCA_964472515.1 uncultured Verrucomicrobiota bacterium
CACCTCCCCCGCCGACAGCCACGAGGAGTCGCCGGCCCCCCGCCGTCCGCTGGCCGCCGAGCCATCCGGGACGACCCTTCGCATCGCCGAAATGCAGTCGATGTCCATGCCGGAGCTGACCCAAAAGGCGAAGGAGTGGAACATCGAGAACTTCGGCACGATGAAGAAGCACGAGGTGATCTTCGAGATTCTCAAGAAGAACGCCGAGCGCAGCGGCATCCTCTTCGCCGAGGGCGTGCTCGAGATTCTGCCCGAGGGCTTCGGCTTCCTGCGTTCCCAGAGCTTCAACTACCTCCCCTGCCCCGAGGACGTCTACGTCTCGCCGTCACAGATCCGCCGCTTCGACCTGCAAACCGGCGATCTCGTCGCGGGCCAGATCCGTCCGCCGAAGGAGAAGGAGAAGTTCTTCGCGCTGCTCAAGATTGAGGCGGTCGACAAGGAAGATCCCGACAAGGCCAAGGACAAGACCCATTTCGACAACCTCACCCCGCTGTTCCCCAACAAGCGGATCATCCTGGAGACCTCCCCCGACGAACTCTCCACCCGCGTGCTGGACCTGGTCTGCCCCATCGGCAAGGGTACGCGCGGGTTGATCGTGGCGCCGCCCCGCACCGGCAAGACGGTGTTGTTGCAGAAGTTGGCCAACGCCATCATTCGCAACAGCCCGGAGATTTACCTCTTCATCCTGCTGATCGACGAGCGTCCCGAGGAAGTCACGGACATGGAGCGGACCTGCAAACCCGCCGAGGTCATCAGCTCCACGTTTGACGAACCGCCCGAGCGCCACGTGCAGGTGGCCGAGATGGTCATCGAAAAGGCCCGCCGCATGGTCGAGCACAAGCGCGACGTGGTCGTCCTCCTCGACTCCATCACCCGTCTGGCCCGCGCCTATAACACGGTGCAGCCGCACTCGGGGAAGATTCTCTCCGGCGGTGTGGACGCCAACGCCCTGCACAAGCCCAAGCGCTTTTTCGGCGCCGCCCGCAACATCGAGGAAGGCGGCTCGCTTACCATCATGGCCACCGCTCTCGTCGATACGGGTTCCCGCATGGACGAAGTCATCTTCGAGGAGTTCAAGGGCACCGGTAACATGGAGGTATGCCTGGACCGCGCCCTGGTCGACCGCCGCATCTTCCCCTCGATCAACATCGAGCGTTCCGGCACCCGCAAAGAGGAACTCCTCTACCACCCCGACGAGTACAATCGCGTGGTGCTGCTGCGCCGCGCGCTCACGGGCGTGCCGCCAGTCGAGGCCATGGAACTGCTGCTCAACAAGCTCAAGAAGACCCGCAGCAATATCGAGTTCCTGCTCTCGATGGGCAACGTGAGCTAAGCGCTCCCCGACATCCCATTTGACCTTGCGCCGGCGCGGGTTGGGCCAGTCCCTCCCGCGCCGGTTCGCTTTGACGGGAAAGACATCCGTCAGGCAGCTGCGGGGCGAACCGATCAAGGCTCGCGGCCAGGGCATGCGACGGGAGCCCAACGTGCGAAAGGAATGAGGAAGCCTACGAAGCGAGCACGGACATGATGCGCGCGGCCGGTTGGCCCTGCAGGACGAACTGCGCCATCACCCGCATGCAGGGATCGACATGCCGAAAGAAGCGTCGGTACGCGGGACAAAGGTAGTTCAAGCCCGTCTCCCCATCCGGGGTGGTGGCAAAGCGGTTCTTGGGGCACTCGCCGTGACAGGCAAAGCGCACGTCGCAGCGGCGGCAATAGCCGGGCAGGGAGGCTGACTTGTGTTGTCCGAAGCGCTGCTGCCGCGGCTGGTTGACGAGGTCCGCCAGGGGGCGCTCAACGATGTTCCCCAACCGGTGTGGGGAATCCACGTAGTGATCGCAGGCAAAGACGTCTCCGTTGTGTTCCAGTACCGGGCCGCGGCCGCATTCGGATGCGAACAAGCACAGGCTGCTCCCAGCCTTCAGCCAATTGCCCAGCGCAACCTCGAAGGACTGCACGAAGACGCGCCCCACGTCCTCGCGCACCCAACGGTCAAAGACGGTCATCAGAAACTCGCCGTAGGCCCCGGGCTCCACGCTCCAGGGCGTCACGGCACAACCCGTGCCCAGCCCTCCCTCCCCCGGAGGCAGGGCCAGGGTGTGTGGCCCGGCGGGAACCCCCTCCGACGGCAAGCGCTCGACTACGGGGATGAACTGCCAGTGGGTGCTGCCACAGTCCTTGAGGAACTGGTATACCGCCAACGGTTCGCGGGCGTTGTTACGGTTGACCGCGGTGAGGGTGTTGAATTCGACGCCGTGCTTCTTCAGGACGCCCAAGCCACCCACCACCTCCGCGTGCGTGGGGCGACCGCGCCGGTCCAAACGCTGCGCATCGTGAAGGGCCGCCGGCCCGTCAAGGCTCAGGCCGACCAGGAAGCGGTGCTCGGCGAGGAAGGCTCCCCATTCGTCATCAAGCAACGTGCCGTTGGTCTGCAGGGTATTGCGGACCCGCCGGCCGTTGGCGTGGCGTTTCTGCAGGGCAACGGCAAGACGGAAGAACTCCAAACCCATCAGGGTGGGTTCGCCCCCCTGCCAGGCGAAAGTGACCTGCGGACCGTCGAAGGCCTCCAAGTATTGGCGAGTGAAGCTCTCGAGGATGGCGTCGGACATCCGCGTAGAGGTGGAGGGTGAAAAGAGCGAGTCATTCCCCAAGTAGAAGCAGTAAGTGCAGTCGAGGTTGCACGCAGGGCCGGCCGGTTTGATCAGGAGCTCAAACCGGTCGGAAGGCGGAACCAGGGGCGTCCCCGGACTGTCCATGCCAGCAGGGTGTCTTGGGCTAGAGCCGCCTCACCCGGAAGAACTGCGCCCCCCCAATGGCATCGATCTCGATCACCATCTCGTCGCCGGTTCCCGTCACCAAACCGCCCGCGTCAGTCCAAGTCTTGAGATCTCCGCTGGCCTGCACCTGATAGTCGACCCCCTTCTGGGAATCGAAGCGCAGCTTGAGTTGATCCGGAGCGCCCGTGCTGACGGAAACTACCGGACCAAAGGGGGCGTTGAAGAAGACCGGATCGATCGGCGCCATCTCGGACTTTTCGGCAGCCTCCAAGAGGGCGGCCATGTCGTTCCGTTTGGTACGCCAAGCGACCTTGTTGGCGAGGTTATCGAGTTCCAAGGTATTCCCATCCAACCGGTACATCTCGTGTTCCACCTCCGCCATGCCGTCTTCGTAGTAGCGGGCGTACTTGAACGTGCCGTCGCAGATGGCGTGGAATTTCCACGGAGCCGGAGTGATGTCCGCCGGCATGGTGGCGCCGTACTGGGCATTCTCCGCAACGACCTGAACGAGCGACATGCCATAGGCCATGAGCACATGGTCGTTGACCTTCCGTTCGGTGTCGCCCAACAAGAGCGGCTTCAGACTCTTGCCGGGCAGGTATTGGTTGGTGGGAACGATGCCGGCCAGATCCAGGAACGTCGGCAGGAGGTCGACGGTCTGCACCAAGGAATGGCTCGAGGCCCCCGCCGGAACCCGCCCCGGCCAGCGCACCACCATGGGCACGCGCACGCTCTCCTCATACATGAACGGTCCCTTCCCCATGAGCCTATGGGCGGCGGCCATCTCGCCGTGATCGGAAAGGAACACAACGAGCGTGTCCTCCTTGAGTCCCAAGGCGCCCATCGCGTCGAGAATCTTCGCGATCTGGTCATCGGCGGACTTCGCCACGTAGTAATAATAGTCGATGGCCCGCAGCCAATCCTCGGTGGTGGCGGCATTGGGACCACCGGGAGCCATCTCCCAAATCATCCCCCAGAGCTTCTGATACTGCCCGTGAGCCTGCGGCTTGGTGGAAAGATCGTCGTCGAAATTCGCGGGCAGGGTGTCGGCGATGACAGGCACGGTCGGCAACTCCTCCTTGACGGCGCGTTTGTAGAACATCACGTCATGGGGATTCACCAGCGAGCAGGTCAGGAACCACGGGCGGGTGTCCTTGGCGTGGGCGGTCATCCAGTCGATGGTCAACTGGGCGATGAGACCGTCGTACTTGGCGCCGTCGCCCGGTTCGCCCTCGCAGTCTCCGGTGAGCTCCGGGTTTGTGCCGGGCCATTCCTCAAAACCGTAGGGCTTGAGGCCGACCCCGTTGCCGTATTTGTCATCAATGGAAAGGTGCCACTTGCCGAAGTAGGGCGTGCGATAGCCCGCGTGCTCGAAATAGTGACCCAGCGTGGGAATGCGTGGATTGAGTTCCGGGACGGCGTCGCAGACGTTGATTTCCAGCCCATGCTGGGGCATGTGGAGTCCGGTAAAAATCGTGGCCCGGCTTGGGGTGCAGGGGGTGGCAGAACAATACATCGAGTGGAAGGTCAACCCCTCCTGGCGCAACGACTCGATGCCTTTGAGTGGCATGGTTGCGGAGTTCCACAAGGGGAACCGCAGTTGATCCACCATGAGCAGCAGGATGTTGGGCGGCTTGGCCGTGTTCCCGGCCCCGGCAAGCACTCCGGGCAGGAGCCAGTCAGCCAAGAGTGCCCCCCCAGCCACGCCCCATGTCTGCCGCAGGAAGTCACGCCGGTTCAGGGGGCGTTGGTTCGCCGAATCAACCATACATCGCCTTTCTCTGTTCTCCCGCACGCCTTAGCCTGCCCGGCCCCCATCGGGTTGACCTCCGGGAGGATTCGGGCATCAGGAGCTTTATCGGCAGCGCTTGGGCATCCTTAAGCGTTACCCCCTGCGCCGGCCGGCAGGAGGGAATCCGTTCAGGTTGGACGGGTATCTTGGCAGGGCCAGCGCAACCCAGTCTGGGTGAAGGAGCCGCCTGAGGCGAGGTTCGCCGGATGGTCGTTACAGACGCAACCCGGCTTGCTTCCGCCACGGGCCGGACTACAATCGGCGCATCAAGCGTGGTAGTCGTGCCGCGCGCAACGCCACATCGCACATGGTCCGCTCGTTTGCCTTCACCACGCAAGGCCGCTTGCACAGCAAGGACATGGAGGCCTTCCTCATGCCCACGTTGCTGGCGGACACCAACCTCTTTCTCTGGGTCGACCTCGAGAACCCGACCCCCGAAGAGGCCAAGTTCTACCTCGAGGACATTTTCCATTTCCACCCATTGTCCGTGGAAGACTGCGTCATGGAAAGCTCCTCGCCGAAGGTCGAGGAATACTCGCCCAAGGAGGGCGACCGTTTCGCTCCGTACCTGTTCATGGTCATCCACGCGGTGGACTACAGCCGGAAGGACGGGGTGTTTGCCACCAGCGAACTGAACTTCTTCTTGGGGAGGAATTTCCTGGTCACCTACCACGTGGTGCCGCTCAAGAGCGTGACGGTGACGGCAGAGCGCAGCCTCCGGAGCAACGTCCACATTGCGCGCGCTCCGGATCGGGTGGCCCACACGTTGCTGGACCTGATCGTCGAAAACTACAAACCGGCGCTGGAAGAGCTCTCCCTGGAAATCAGCGAACTGGAGGATCGAGTGCTGCGGGAATCGGGCAAAGACACGCTGAACCGGATTCTCCTGATCAAGAAGGAGGTGCTGCACCTCCGGCAGATCATCGGTCCGCAGCGGGAGGTCCTGTCGCGGTTCGCGGACGGGGAGTTCAAGCTGATCCGGGCCCACCTGGTGCCGTACTACCGGAACGTCTACGACGGGCTGTTCCATATCGCGGAACTGGCCCAGGCCTACACGGATTCGTTGACAGGCATTCTACAGGTCTATCTGAACATGTCGTCCAATCAGACCGGGGAGGTAGTCAAGCTGCTGACCTTGATCACCGTCATCACCACCCCCCTGATGATGGTGGGGACTTGGTACGGCATGAACTTCCAGAACATGCCGGAGACGCACTGGAAACATGGCTACCCGGTCATGGGCCTCATCATGCTCACGTCCACCGCGGTCACCTACTGGTACTTCAAGAAGAAGAAGTGGTTCTAAGCAGAGGTGGCGACGCCGGGTTTGCGGCATCGGGCCCACAGCACAGCAGAAAGGGCGGCGCACTCACGCCGCCCTGTGTTCAAACCTCCCGTACTGCGTCAGCGTCTGCTAGCCGAGCAGACGCAACGCGGCTTGGGGGCTCGAGTTTGCCTGGGACAACATCGCCGTGCCTGCCTGGACGAGGATGTTGAAGCGGGCAAATTGGGTGCTCTCCTCCGCCACATCCACGTCTTTGATGCGGCTGTTCGAGGAGGCGAGATTATCGCGCAAAACGCCCAACTGTTCGTCGGTGTAGTTGAGCCGGGTACGCATGGCACCGACGGTGGCGCGATCGCTGGCCAGCTGGGTGATGGCGTTCTTGACGGTGCCGAGCGCCGCGGTGGCTCCGCCCAAGGTAGCCACGCTGGCGGGACCGGTGACCGCAGTGTAGGTGGCGCTGCCGAGATCGATCCCACTCATGGCAAAGGTCGTCCCTTCGCTATCGATGGTGACATTGCGGGCCGCTCCATCAAAAAGGCTGACCCCGTTGAAGTCCTTCTTGGCCACCTCGATCATGTAGTTTCCAAGTTGCTGAAACTCGGAATCGTAGAGGGCGCGATCCGTATCGGTCTTCGTCACGTCCTGCGCCAGCACGGCCAGTTCGCTCATGCGGTCCAAGGCCTTCTTGACCTTGCCCATGAACCCATCCTGAGTCTGGTTGTAGGAGACGGTGTTGCCGACGTTGGCCCGGGCAGCCTCGGTGCGGCTGATTTGGGCGTCGAACCGCATCGACACCGCCGAACCGGCGGCATCGTCCTCGGGGCTGACGATTCTTGATCCCGAGGAGAGTCGGGCCAGCGACTTGGAGAGCTGCGAAGAGGACTCCGCAAGCATGCGCGCGCCGGTGAGCGCAGAGGTATTCGTATTGATGATCATACGACTCTGTCCGTGAGTCGCCCCTAGGAGGGGCTGGGATTAGTGGCAGCGATCCGTGCTGCCAGGCAGGCCTGCTTTGCGGGGTGCCTGCCGCGTTCCCGTCCGGCTGTTTGGGGTCGCCGGCGACCCATTTTCCGACATCCGGATTATCGACCAATGCCACCATCACTTGAGCCCACTCCCCAACCCCAGCTTGTGGCGGGTGTCGCCGCCGCACCACAAGGGCTTGTGTCTAAGGGCAGAACGAGGATAAGGGACTGGGAGCGGGGTGATTGAGGCTTCGGATCGTGGTCACTCCCCCTTGCGGCGGTCCACGCCCAACTGCGCCAACGCCGCCAAACCCGCCGAATCCTTCAGTTCCCGGCGGGCGGCTTCGATGGCCAACTCCCGTGCGTGGCCCAAGTCGGCAGCCTTGGCGGCCGCATCCGTGAGCGCTTCACGGCGTTGCTGCAACTCCCGCTGGACCGCCTGCAGACGCAGCGCCAAGGGTGCGCCGACGGCCTCATCGCCGCGCAAGGCCGCCGCCCGAAGGCTTTGGG
>CAYYMW010000350.1:0-7298 GCA_964472515.1 uncultured Verrucomicrobiota bacterium
CGCTTGGGCCATCTGATCCGGCGCTTTCATGGTCGCGGGATCACCGTGCTGCTTGTCGAGCACGACATGGCCCTGGTCATGCACCTCGCCCAGCGTGTGCTGGTGCTCGATCAGGGACGGCTCATCGCCGATGGCTCGCCCGCGCAGGTGAGGGCCGACGAGAAGGTCCGTGCGGCCTACCTGGGAAAGGAGGGAACGGGTGCTTAAGGTGGTTCATCTCTGCGCGGGCTACGGTTCCTTGCGGGTGATCGACGGCCTCTCCTTGAACGTCAAGCCGGGGGAGGTCGTTACCTTGGTGGGCGCGAACGGTGCGGGTAAGAGCACGTTGCTTAAGAGCGTGGCCGGATTGCTGCCACCGTTCGAGGGACGGGTACTGCTCCATGGCCGGGACATTGCCGGCCAGCCCGCCAACCGTGTGGCGGAGTTGGGGGTGACGCTGGTCCCGGAAGGGCGGGGCCTGTTTCCGGGCATGACGGTCCGGGAGAATCTGGAAATGGGGGGGTACGCACGGCGTTTGTCCAAGCGGGCGCTCGATGCCCGGATCAACGAGGTTTGCGGCCATTTCCCCGCGTTGCCGGAACGGTTTGCCCAGCGTGCCGGCAGCCTGAGCGGGGGCCAGCAGCAAATGGTGGCCTTGGCCCGGGCTTTGGTGGGCGAGCCGGCGCTACTCTTGCTCGATGAGCCGACCACCGGGCTGGCCCCGGCCTTGGTGGCGGAAGTGTTCGCTCAAATTCGGAGATTGAAGGCTGCGGGCCTGGCTGTCATACTGGCAGAACAGAACGTCCGCCAAGCCTTGGAAGTGGCTGATCGTGCCTACGTGATGCAGACGGGGCGTGTGATCATGGAAGGCCCGGCGGAACGAATCGCCCAATCAAACGAAGTACAAAAAGCTTATCTGGGCAGGTAGTGCCCGGGTCGAATTCCCATGAAACACACACTCTCCTCCCTGGTTGCCCTGGGGTTGGTTGCCGGCTTCACCGTGGTCGCCCAAGCGGCCGAACCGATCAAGATCGGCGGACTTTTTGACCTCTCCGGCAAGGCCCAAGCCATCGGCGTTTCCACGAAGGACGTCGCCCAAATGATCGTCGATCGCATCAATAAGGCCGGCGGGGTCAAGGGACGCCCGCTCGAGTTGAGCATCGCCGACACTCAGAGCGAGCCTTCTCAGGCGGTGGTGGCCCTCAAGCGCCTCGTCGAAAAGGACAAGGTCGTGGCCATCATCGGCCCGACTACCACCGGGGCGGCGATGGCCTGCCTCCCGGCGGTGGAGCAGGCGGGTGTCCCGATGGTCGCGTGTGTGGGCGGCGATGCGCCGGTGAATCCGGCGCGCAAGTGGGTCTTCAAGACGCCCCAACGGACCAGCACCGCGGCGGAACGGCTCTGTGCCCACCTCAAGGCCAAGGGCCTGACCAAGCTCGGCGTCCTCACGGCTTCGGACAAGTTCGGCCAGGAAGGCGAGGCCTACCTCAAGTCGATTGCGCCCAAGGCGGGCCTCGAGATTGTGGCGCAGGAGTCCTTCGACCCCAATGACGTGGATATGACCGTCCAACTCACCAAGGTGGCCGGTGCCAAGCCTCAGGCCATCGTGGTCTGGACCATTGGCCCCGCCGGCGCGGTGATCGCCAAGAATGCCCGCCAAGCCGGCGTGGCGGCCCCGCTGTTCCAATGCCACGGGCAGCCGGATCCCAGCTATATCCGCCTGGGCGGGGAGGCCGCCAACGGAACCGCCATGCCCGCCACCAAACTGATGGCTGGCGACCAACTGCCCGCCGCCGACCCGCAACGCGCCGCCGTGCTGGATTTCATCAAGGAATACAATGCCCGGGGGCTGAAGAATTTGAGCACCCATTCCGGTTATGCCTGGGACGCCGTGCAGTTGGTGGTGCGTGGATTGGAGCAGGCCGGCACCGAGCCCGCGGCGTTGCGGGCCGCGATCGAAGGGACCAAGAGCTACGTGGGCGTCAGCGGCGTGTTCAACCTTTCCGCCACTGACCACTGCGGTCTGGGGGTCGATTCCCTCGTGATCGTGCGCGTCGACAACGGCCAGTGGAGGTTGGTCGAATAGCCGGCTGTCGGCGGCGCAGGGACGTGGAGCGCGCGCCAGTTTTTGGCGCAAGGCCACCGCCGACCCGCGGTCGGGCGTGCATCAAGGGGATTGCCCTCGCGGGCGAAATGTGCGATGCACAGGGCTTGGACGTTCCGAGACGGCCTCATTAGCCTCCCGGCAAGCTGCGACTACGACCGATGACAACGCATTATTGGAACCAGAAAGTTGAAACCATGTCGCGCGACGAGTTGGCTGCCCTGCAGTTGACCCGCCTGCGCGAGTTGCTCAAGCACGCCGGTGAGGGCAGTCCGTTTCATCGGGAGCGCCTGGCCAAGGCGGGCGTGAAGCCCGCGGACATCGACACGCTCGAAGACCTGCGGCAGTTGCCGTTCATGAGCAAGGACGACTTCCGCCTGCAGTACCCGCTGGGCATGCTCTGTGTGGGGCGCCGTCAGCTCCGGGAAATGCACATGAGTTCGGGTTCCACGGGTTCCCCGGTGGTCATGGCCTACACCCATGCCGACCTCGACCAGTGGGCGGAATGCATGGCGCGCTGCTACCGCATGGCGGGGGTCTTGGAGGAGGATTCCGTCCAGATCACCCCTTCGTTCGGGCTCTTTAATGGCGGTTTTGGCTTCTACCACGGCGCGCGGAAGGCGGGGCTCTTCATCATCCCGACCGGCGCGGGCAACACGCCCCGCCAGATCAAGCTGATGAACGATTTTCAGGTCAGGGCACTGATGGGCGTCGTCTCCTATGGCGTCCGGCTCATCGAGGTGCTGCAGGAACAGAAGTCGGCCATCCCTTCGCTCAAGATCGGCATGTTCGGGGCCGAGACCTTCTCGGACTCGATGCGCGAACGGATCGAGAACGGCCTGGGCATCGAGGCCTTCGACATCTACGGCATGACCGAGACGGGCGGTGTGGGGACCACCGGCATGGATTGCCCCCTCCACAATGGCATCCACGTCTGGGAAGACCAGTACGTGGTCGAGGTGGTCGATCCGCGGACTGGCCAACCGGTGCCGGACGGGGAGACCGGCGAGATCACCTTCACCTCGCTGACCCGGCAGGCGATTCCGGTGATTCGTTTCCGCACGGGTGACCTGACCCGGGTCCTGACCCGCAAGGCTTGCCCATGCGGACGCACGCACCTGCGCATCGACCGCGTCACCGGTCGGGTGGACGACATGCTCATCATCAAGGGGGTGAACTTCTTCCCCCGCCAGGTGGAGCAGGCCCTCATGGAAATCCCCGGCGTGCTGCCGCACTACCAGATCATCGTCGAGGAAAACAACGGGGTGCGGGACCTGCGGGTGAACGTGGAGGTCGAGTCTGGGGTGACCGGCTTCGTGGTCGAGAAGCATCTCAAGGAGCGGCTCGGGTTCAGCCCCAAGGGCGATGTATTTCCGCCCGGCACCCTGGCCCGACAGGAAGGCAAAGCCAAACGGGTGTTCTTTGGCGACCCCAATGGGGGCAAGAAGAGCGGAGCATAGCTGGAGGTCTCCTTACTGCCGACCCCGCTACCGCACCGCGCGGAGATCGGCGAAAAGGGGCTTGCCATTTCCCGGGCCTCACCGCAACAATCCGACGTAACGAATTCGAGACTATGGCTGACATCGCGAACAAATATCCCGATAACGCACCCGGCAAGTTCTTCGTCGACAACCAGTGCATTGACTGCGACCTCTGCCGCGAAACCGCGCCGAACAACTTCCGGCGCAATGAAGAGGGCGGCTATTCCTTCGTCGCCAAGCAGCCCGAGTCGCCCGACGAGGAAAGCCAATGCAAGGAAGCCATGGAAGGCTGCCCGGTGGAAGCCATCGGTAACAACAGCTAGCCCACCCCTTTCCCGAGGAACCGCGGAGTCAGGCTCTGCGGTTCTTCCATTTTGGGCCTGGCGGGACGCCCCCTCACCTGCATGGGCGTCTCGCGCGAAAAGTCACTGCCGGTCAGAACGCATTTTCCTCCTGATGTCATGACCAAGCCGGTGGCGCTGATTCACTACCAGAACCTCCTGACGGGGAACCAGGTTCTTAACCGCCTCCGGGACTTGGGATACCAGGCCCAGGCGGTGTCCGAGCTGGCCCAACTGGGCGATCAGGCGGCCGCGCACAAACCCATGGTCGCCGTGGTGTGTTTGGACCGCGAGGAGCCGCAGTTGCCTACCGCCATCAAGAGCCTCAAGGCGAATCCGGCCACCTCGCATGTTCCCGTGCTGGTCTTGGTGAAGCACGGTGAGGCCCGGTTGGCAGCCCAGGCCAAGACAGCGGGGGCCAAGTTGGTGGCCGACGATGGGGGAACCCTCGGCCAGTTGCCCCAACTGCTCGACCAAGTGCTCGAACTGGAGTAGCCGCGAAGACCCGGCTCCCGGCAGCCCGTTTCCCCGGGCTGCTTTACTTGCTGCCCGGTTTGGTGGCGGGCAGGGCAGCCAGATCCGGGGGCAGTTGGTCCGGGGCGAAAGCCTCCACCTTCAGGGCGATGAGACTCGAGGTGGGCACCCCCAAGTCTACCTCTCCGTTGCTGCGATCCACCAGCATCGCCACCCCGGCCACTATTCCTTGCCGGGCGCGAACGATCGCCATTGTCTCCTGCACCCGGCCGCCCTTGGTGACGACATCCTCGACGACCAGAAGACGCTCGCCCGGGGCGATCTGAAAGCCGCGGCGCAACGCCAGCTTGCCGTCTTCCTTCTCCGCGAAGATGAAGCGGACTCCCAGTTGCCGGGCCACCTCCTGCCCGATCACCAAGCCGCCCATGGCGGGGGCAATCACGGTGGCGGCGCCCAGCGGGCGGACCTTCTCCGCCAGCGCGGCCCCGAAGCGCTCGACCACCGGCATCTGCTGCAGCGCCAGGGCGCATTGGAAGAATTGCCGGCTGTGCAGGCCGCTGCGGAGGATGAAATGCCCTTCCAGCAGCGCGCCGGAGGCGCGGAACAGTTGCAGTGCTTCGTCGGTCGTCATCCCGCTCATGCAACCCTATTCCGCCCCGCGCGACAACTCCGAATCGCGGGCCGGGGCACCCTAAACCGCCGCACGGAGGTCACCGCTCGGGCTTCCCGGAGTCCGCCGGGGGCGTGCCCGCCTGCCTGGTCTGTCGTCGACGCCGGTTCCGCACCGCCTGCAACCACTGGTAGGCCACCCGAAACGGCCAGGCGGCGCAACACACCCATGCCTGTGGAAGGAGGACCGGCTTGGCGCCAAACCCAAGATGGAACCGGTCGCGGCTCCGGGCCTGCTCCTCGAGCAATTCCTCACCCCGCAGCAAGCGCTCGGCGATGTCTCTCCGCACGCTGTAGAAGTCGCAAAACGAGTAACCTGCCGCCTGCGCCCATTCCAGGGTCTCGTGGTACAGCAGATGGTTTGGGCGGCGGTTGCCGTCGTCCGAGGTCCACCCTTTCTTCCACAGGGTCACGCGCTTGCCGTAGCCAAAGGCGATCAGGGCCGCAAGCGTGTCTCCCTGGCACTCGGCCAGGGTCAGCCGGATGCGTCGGTGCCGATCGAATGCCCGCCAGATGCAGGTCAACTCGGCCAGAGTGGCTGGACTGGGTTGGGTGCCTTGGCGCTGGCAGGTCGTCAGCATCAAGTCGTAGAACTTCGGCAGATCCGCCATTCCGCCTTCGCGCACCGTCACGCCCCGCCTCACCGCTTGGCGCACGAAGGTCCGGTTATAGCCCGGCATGCGCGCCATAATGTCTTCGGGTTTCCCCGCCAGATCGAACCATAGCGTGGCATCGATGATCCCCATCCCCCGCTCGGGCACCACCCGATGCTTCGCCAGCCACGCTTCCTCGACCACGCTGACGTCGGGCGGTTGCACAATCACCGCGCCCAGCCACAGACGCCGCATGCTGGCCTTGAGGCAGCCCAGCAGGGTGTCCCAGGTCGGCTCATCTTCCTGTTCTACTACCGGCCCCTTGCTGATGTATCCCACCCGCGCGCAGCCGGAACGGCGGTACAGCAGTTGAAAACCACCGCGCGGCGCGCCGTCCTTCAGCAAGGTCACCCGCCAGGGATGCCAACCCAGCCCGGCCTTGCTCTGCGCCCAGGCGGGGCTCTGCTGGAACTGCCCGCGCGGCGAGGAGGTCAAGAAAGCATCCCACGGGTCGTCCTCCATCGTCTTGGAGACCCAGACCTCGCCCGCCGCCCCGGCCTTCCAATGGAGCCCCAGCGGAGGTGATGGCGGGTGGGGCGGTGTGGTTGTCGCAATCGTCATGGCTCAGTTCCTAGTCGTGCATCCACCGGTCCCACTCACGGCGCTCGCATTCATCGCGTGTTTTACTCGCTCCCGCGCACGGAGCGTGCGTGAATGCGGTTGGCCAGCCTGCCCAACCAGGGTGAATCCAGCAAGCGGTGTCCCCCGAGCTGAAACAGGGTCCGCACCAGCGGATTGGGGAAATAACAGTACTCTCCGGGCAACAAGAGGATGCGCCCCCCCAGACCAACTTTGAAGAAGGTCACCGAGCACTTGATCGTGTGCGGTGGCTCTCGGGGTTCCAGCAAGGCTCTGGCATCAGTCACATCGATTCCCACTACGTCAAAATAGCGGTACCCATTTTCCTGCGACCATTTGATGGCCTCCCAATACAGCACGTCGTTTGGGTACTTGTCGTCGTGCTCGCCCGACCATCCGATGCGCCAGGCACGGGCCCACGGGCCAAACGTTATCACGAGCAGCGCGGCCACCAAGCCGCCCTGGCACTCCGCCAGGAAGAGTCTAATCCAACCGCGCTGGGAGAACTGCTCCCACAACTTCGGCAGGAAATCTCCTCCGGGCACGTTGGGCGATACTCCCCGACGCCGGCACAGCATGAGCATCAGGTCCTCGAAACGCCCCAAGTCGCCTGCTTCGCCCTGGCGTACTACAATTCCGGCCCGCTGCCCCCTCCGCACGTGCTTCCGGTTGGTGCTTCGCAGCCCGGCAAAGAGCACCTCCGGGTTCTGCGAGAGGTCCAGCGCCACCGTGGCCCTCACCCACATGGTGGGTGGCAGACGCTTGGGCCGGTCGACGAACCCGAGCCCCTCCAGCGGCTTGATCAGCCCATGGGCATGATAGGGCAGGCTCACCGCCAGATACGCCCAGCGCCGCCGGGCCGCTTCACGCTGGATGACCTTGACCAGCGGTCGCGGATCCACTCCCTCCCCAAGCAGGGGTCCACGTGCCAGGTAGCCCACCTTGAACCAGCGCCCGACCCGGCGCTCCAGCAGCATGGCCCCGCCAACGACCTTCCCGTTGTCCCGCGCTACGATAC
>CAYYMW010000351.1:0-7298 GCA_964472515.1 uncultured Verrucomicrobiota bacterium
GGTTGGTGGTGGTGGAGGTGGTGCTCGCGCTGCCGCTGCTGCTGCTGGCGGCGGTGACGGCCAAGACCGTTCTGGCGGCCGCCGCGGCGTTTCCCGCCGGCCATCCCGCCCAATTGGTGACCGCGCGCGTACGGTTGGTCCCGGAGCAGCGCCGTCAGGGCGAGGCAGATGCGCTGCGGGTGGCCGAGGAACTGGCACAGCGCCTGGCGGCACTGGCGGGAGTCACCTCGGTCGCCTTGAGCGAGCGGCCGGCGGCGGGTGGCGGAGTGGTCGAGCAGACCGTCGAGACAGAGGGAGGAAACGAGGGGGGTGTGCGGGCGATTCAGGAGTTGGTCTCCCCGGGCTACTTTAGAACCTTGGAGGCCGGCCTGCTCGCGGGGCGCGAGTTCACCTCCCAAGACACCAGGGATGGTCAGCCGGTCGCCGTAGTCAATCAAACCCTGGCAGCACGCGCATGGCCGGGCGAGAGTCCTCTTGGGAAGCGCTTTCGGAACCCCAAGTGGGATGATCGCTGGGTCACCGTGGTGGGCGTCGCCAACGATCTTCTCATGGGGGGTATGTACCGTCAGCAGTACGATGGGGCAGGCTACTACCTGCCGCTCAGCCAGTCCCGTTTTGCCCCGGGCACGCTCACGGCCTATCTGCGGGTCCGGGGCGAGGCCGCGAGTCTCTGTGGTCCGGTGCGCGAGATCGCCCGGGCGGTGTCTCCAGATCGGGCGGTTTACGATGTGGATACCCTCGAGGGATGTCTCCGAAAGGCGGGTTCGGGGATGGCGCTGCTTTGTTCGATGTTCTTCGTGCTCGGGGGCGTGGCCACGCTCTTGGCGGTGGTGGGGGTTGGGGGAGTGCAGATGCACGCGGTAATCAGCAGGACCCGCGAGTTCGGCGTTCGCATGGCGCTGGGGGCCACCCCTTGGCGCATTCTCAACTCGGTCCTTCGGCAAGCGGGCAGTCTGCTGGCGGTGGGCTTGCTGTTGGGATTGGGCGTGGCCTGGGGCGCCAGCCGGGTACTGGGCTTCCTGTTCGTGGCCGTCTCTCCGTACGATCCCGCCGTCTGTCTGCCGGCCGTGGGGGGATTGGCCCTGACGGGTTTGCTCGCCGCCTGGCTGCCAGCCCTGCGGGCGTCGAGGGTGGTGCCCATGGAGTGCCTGCGCCGCGAGTAGCGACCGGCCCGCCTGCCGCCTGCGCCACCGCCGCTTGCCTGCCTCCCGTAGAGTCGCTAGCCTGCCCGGGTGATCGATGGGCGGCGCATGGGCCTTAGGGACCGCTGGCTCGGGACGACGCTGGCCGCCCCGAGAGCTGGTCTGACGCGGGCGGCACTTTGGTGCCTGGCGGCCTGGCTGGGATTGACGTTCTGGGGTCTCCACGCGGCCTTGCTGGAGGATTACACCGTCCAGTATTACAACAAGGAACGCGGTCTGCCGTTCGTGCGCGCCCAACGCATGTTCCAGGCCCGCGACGGCCATCTGTGGGTGGCCAGTCATGTGGGATTGATCCGTTTCGACGGTTTGCGGTGGGTGGTTTTGCGGCGAGCCAGCCATCCGGGCATGGCTGGCGACAACGTCGTCAGCGTGACCGAGGATGCGCAGGGCGACATCTGGGCCGGATTGCGCGACCGGGGAATTGTCCGGTTTCGCAACCTTCGGCAAGTCGCGGTGAAGGAGCCCCCGGAGCTGTTCGGGCGCACCCCTTTCTGCATCATTCCCCGCCGGGCCGGGGGCGTCTGGGTGGGAATGAACTACGGTGTGGGCATTGCGGATGACGCGGGGCTGCGCATGGTGGACGAACTCGCCCAGCTCGGGCGGGTGCATTCCCTTCTGGAGGATGCCCGCGGCCATCTCTGGGTCGGCACGACCCAGGTCGATGTCTATGATCCCGGCGCCAAAGCGGTCCTGCGGACCCCCGTCCAACCAGGAAATGGGGAGTGGGCGGTGGGGGGGCTTCATCTCCAGGCAGACGGGAAGATACTGGCTGCGGTGGCCAACGCCGAGGGGGTTCGGGTCTACGAGTGCGGCGACGAGGGCGGCCGCTTGGCCGGTTGGGTGCCGCAGACCTCGGGCGTGCATGCGCGCGGCTCCGCCCTTGATCGACGGGGCGACCTCTGGCTGAGCGGCGACCACCCGCCCTTGGTTCGCTGGCACCACGGAGCCAGCGAAGCAACTGAGCTGACCTGGCCCCAGGCGGAGGAGTACACCGCTTGCGTGTTGGGGGACTACGAGGGAGGGCTTTGGGTTGGTTCGGACAACAGCGGGTTGCAGCGGTTGACGCCGCGGCTCTTCTATGTCCTGCGCAAGGACCACGGCCTGTCGAACGAGAACACCTGGGCGGTGCTCGAGGCGGGCGACGGTTCCTGGTGGGCGGGGACGGATGGTGGCGTGTTTCGCTTTGCCTCGTCGGCGGCCTGGCCGGCCATGGGCCGGGCCTGCTCGTACCAGCGGGGGGATGGCTTGGCCCGAAACACCGTGCGCGCCTTGGCGGAGGACGCGCAAGGGGTGCTCTGGATCGGCACGGGCGAGGGAATCAGCTTCTACCGAGACGGGGCTGTGACCAGCCAGCGGTTCGAGGGTTTCGGTCGGGTCGACGATCTTCACGCTCTGGGCGCCAACAAGGTGCGCGTGATTCGCAGCCTCGGTGCGCAGGGGATGCTGGTGGCTTCACCCCGGGGCATCCACTGGCTGCGTGCCGGTGGACAGACTTTTCTCTCCGCCACCAACGGTCTGCCGCATGAGGATGTGCGGGAGATACTACCGCTGGCGGACGACACCCTGTGGCTCGCCTCGGCGGGAGGCGGCGTGGCACGCGTCCGGTTGGCGGTCGATTCGAGCGGGGAGGGCCGCGTGCAAGTGCTTGACCGGCTGGCGCGGACCAACGGTCTGAGAAGTGACTTCGCGTGGACGCTCCATCAAGACGCGACGGATTCCCTCTGGATCGGCACCGAGGCCGGGCTGCATTGGTACCACCGGGGAAAGATCACCGCGTTCACCGCCCGCCTGGGCCTTTTCGACGAACTCATCAACTCGTTGGTCGAGGACGACGAAGGGGGATTTTGGATCGGATGCGACCGGGCGATCTACCGGGTGCGGAAGGAGGAGCTCATGGCGGTGGCGGAGGGGCGGCTGGCCCGAGTCCATAGCGAGCCCTTCGACGAGGAAGATGGTCTGGCCAGTACCGAAACCAACGGCCAGAAGAGCCAGCCCGCCGCCTGGAAGACCCGGGACGGGCGGCTCTTGTTCGCCACGACACGCGGTCTGGCGGTGGTGAATCCCCGGCAGGCGCGGGCAGAGCGTCTGCCTCCCCCGCGAGTCGTGATCCAACAGGTGCTGGCCAGCGGCCGGGTGGTTTACGGGGATGAGCACTCCGAGGAAGGGGCCGCCGAACCCTCGCGACCGGACCGCCGTGCGGAGTCCATGCTCCGGCTCCTGCCTCAGGAAGCGCGCGCCTTGGAGTTGCGTTACGCGGCCACGACTTTTGGCGATCCGGCGCGCATTCAATTCCAGCACCGGCTGGATGGGTACGACGACGGTTGGCGGGATGCGGGAAGCCGGCGAACCGCGTTCTACGGTCATCTGCCTCCGGGCGATTACAGGTTCCGTGTGCGCGCCGCCAACCGGCACAACCGATGGAATGCCGAAGGCGTTTCGCTGGCCTTTCACGTGACGCCTGCGTTTCACCAGACTTGGACGTTCTGGGGATTGGCGGCGCTGGCGATGGCGGCGGGCGTCCTCGTGTTCGTGCGTTGGCGGCTGTCCGAAATGCGCCGGATCCAACGCCTCGAACTTAAGGTAGTCGTGGCGGAGGAACGCAGCCGCATCGCCCGCGACCTCCACGATGGCTTGGGCGCCGACCTGAGCCAGATCACCTTGCTGGCCGAGGTGGCGGCCCGTCATTCCTCGCGGCCGGACCTGGTCGAGTCCCGCCTCCACCAACTGGGCCGCGTGGCTCGCGACGCCAGCCAGGCCCTGCGCGACCTGATCTGGGTGTCGAGTCCGGCCAGCGAGACCCTCGAGGGCGTGGTCAACCGCATCTGCCAGCGCGCGGAAGAGTTCCTTTCCGCGGCGGGCATCGGCTATCGTTTTGACGTCCCGCTCGATTGGCCGGAGCTGCAACTCGATGTGGCGGTGAGGCAGAACCTGCGCTACGTGGCGCGGGAGATCTTGAACAATGTCGTCCGCCACAGCCACGCCCGCCTGGTCCGCATCCGCGCCCGGTTGGAAGAGGGCTGGCTGGTGCTTGCCATCAGCGACGACGGCTGCGGCTATGATCCCGACGCGCAAGCCCTTGCGCCCGGAGTTCAGGCTGGCGCGGCCACCGGGGCGGACTTCACGCGGGGCATGGGGTTGGGCAACATGCGCGACCGGATGCGGGAGGCGGGCGGTGTGCTGGTGGTGGAGAGCCAGCCTGGGAGCGGCACGTGCGTTCGGGTGCGCGTGCCGGTCGGGGGCAAGGCCGCGGCCGTGACAAAGCCGGGATAAATTGTCCTTCTCGCTTGCGTTGTCCCCTCCCTTTTGGGTCAAATCCAGCCAACGCATGACCATCAAAGTCTCGGTCGTTGAGGACCATCAACCCTATCGTGCGCACCTTGCCGCGCTGATCAACGGCACGGCGGGCTTTCAATGTGTCGGGGCGCACGATTCTGCGGAGTCGGCCCTGCAGGGTGTGCCTCGGGAGCGCCCCGATGTTCTGATTCTGGACCTGGGCCTGCCGGGGCGCGGCGGGTTGGAGTGTGTCGGCGAACTCAAGTCCCTGCTCCCGACCATGGAGATACTGGTCTTGACCGTTCATGACGATCCGCAGCGGCTGTACCAGGCCTTGGAGGGCGGTGCCAGCGGCTATCTCGTCAAACCCGTCCCGCCGACGCGCATCCTCGAGGCGCTGCAGGAAATCCGCCAGGGAGGTTCGCCCATGAGCAGCCAGATCGCCCGGATGGTGATCAAGACCTTCCACCGGCGTGGCGCTTCACGCCGCGGCCTGGAGGAGTTGACCTCGCGCGAGGAGGAGATCCTCCAGTTGCTGGCGGAGGGATATCAGAACAAGGAGATCGCCGATCGTCTGGGGGTGGGGGTGAGCACGATCGCTACGCACCTCCACAACATCTACCAGAAGCTGCACGTGGGCACGCGCGCCGAAGCCGTCGTGAAGTACCTTCAGGGCGAGGCGTCGAATTAGGCCAGCAACCCGGCCTTGGCCAACTGTTGGCGCGCGTCTTCCGGCCCCTCGTACTGCACGGTTCGCCACCCTCGGGCTTGTCCCACCAGGATGTTCTCCGGGCGGTCATCGAGGTAGAGCAGGTCCGCGCCGTGGAGGCCGGCCTGCTGCTCCAGCACCCGGTACAGGGCCGGATCCGGCTTCATGCACCGGTGCTCGAACGAGAAGATGTAGCCTTGGAACTGCTGAAAAAACGGGAAATGCGCCCGGATATGCTCGACCGCGACCGGGTTGGTGTTGGAGAAGATGTAGGTGGGGACGCCTCGCCCGCGCAGTTCGCCATGCACTTGCACCATCGGCTCGATGGCGCGGAAGATGTCCCCGAAGTCCTGCTTGAACTCCGCCAAGCTGCCCTTGAAGCCGGAGGCGCTGCCGATCCGTTCGAAGAACTCCTCCGTGCCCAGCAAACCCGTCTCGTATTGATGCAGCAGGGGCGACTGATTCAGCAGACGATGCCACTCGCCCAAGCCAATGGCCGATTTGGGCAGGAACCGGTTGATGGCCGTCGCGTAATCGAAATCCAGCAGAACCTTCCCCAAGTCGAAGATGACCGCTTTCGGTATGCTCATATAGATGTTGCCTGCCTGCGTCGAATGGACGGCAGAATGACAGTTCCCCCCGCCCCGGTCAACTCACCGGTTGACGTCCCTGCAGGGCCAAGGAAAGCGTGACCTCGTCGGCGTAGTCCAGGGCGACCCCGGCCGGCAGGCCGTGGGCCAGGCGCGAGACTCTGGCGCCCAGCGGAGCCAGGCGTTGGGCGAGGTAGTAGCACGTGGCGTCGCCCTCCACATCGGTCGGCAGCGCCAGGATGACCTCGCGAATCGTGCCCCCCTGCAGCCGCTGTTCCAGTTCCGCGATCCGCAGGTCCTCGGGCTCCACCCCGTTCAGCGGTGAGAGCTTGCCCCCGAGCACATGAAACAACCCGCGGTAGGCCGTGCCCTTCTGAAACAAAAGAATGTCCACCGGCCGCTCGACCACGCAGACCTGGGTGCGATCCCGCTGTTCGTCCGCGCATAGTCGGCAGGGCTGGCGGTCGGTCAGCGCCCCGCATTGCTGGCACGCGGAGATGCTCTCGCGGGCCCGCTGGATGGCTGCGGACAGGGCCTGCGCCTGGCCCGCCTCCGCCTGCACCAAGTGCAGCGCCACCCGCTCGGCCGAGCGGGGACCGATGCCGGGCAGCCGGCCCAACGCCGTCACCAAGTCGGCGACCGGCTGGGGCAAGAGGGGATTCGGAGGGGTCGCCATGGCGCCCGCCGGGCGGGAATCCGCCCGGCGAACTACATCATTCCCGGCATGCCCGGCAGGTTCATACCGCCGGTGACCTTGCCCATCTCCTGGTTGGAGATCTCGCGGGCTTGGTTGAGGGCGTTGTTCACGGCGGTGAGCACCAAGTCTTCGAGCATCGACACGTCGCTCGGATTCACCACCTGAGCGTCGATCTTGACGGAGGCGAGCGAGCCGTCGCACTTGGCCACGGCCTTCACCACCCCGCCGCCGCTCGTGGCCTCGACCGTGCGGTTGGCCAGGGCCTGCTGCACGGTCTCCATCTGGCGCTGGATCCGCGAGGCCTGCTTCATCAGTTTTCCTAGACTCGACATAGCTTGCGTTGGATTGCGGGGATCTGGAGGACGAACGGTGCTAGCCGCGCACCTCCACGATGGTTCCCTTAAATTTCTCGAGCGCCGCCTTGATCAGCGGGTCGTTCTTGAACTCCGCCGGATCCAACCGGACCGGTTGGGCTTTTTCCGCCACGGGCGCTTTGGGCGGGGCGGCGGCTGGTGCAGGCGCGGGCGCCGGCCGGGACGGGACGGGCGGAGGCGCGGGCTCTTTGACGGCCGGTTTGCCGGGGCATTCCGCCACGAGGAACTTCAGTTGGACGTGCCCGTGTCCCATCTCTTTCAGCTTGGTGTGCAGGACGGCCAGACTGGCCTGCCCCTCCACCAGGGGCAGGTACTCCGCAAACTCCGGATCGAACGCGATCGTGAGCGCCTTCCCATCGAACGAGTGCGGATAGGCCTTGAGGAGATAACTGTGGGTGAACGGACTGGCCCGGCCCACGGATTCCACCAATTCCTGCCAAAGGCCATCGAGGC
>CAYYMW010000352.1:0-7260 GCA_964472515.1 uncultured Verrucomicrobiota bacterium
CTACTGCTACGTGCCGATGCCGTTCGCCAAGTCCTGCGTGGTGCGGATGCGCGCCCCCAAGGTGCAGTTTTACCAGATCAATTATGCGTTGTACGGGCCGGAAACACCGGTCACGACCTTCACTCCCGAACCGCCCGCCGGCCCGGAGAGCCCGGCCGCCAAGGCCTCCGCCATGCTCAACGCCACCGGCACGGACATCAGCCGGTTGACCGCGCCGCCTGGGGCGAAGGTGGAAACCGCCCGCACGACCGTGACCCTCGCGCCCAACTCCACGCAGAAGCTCTTCGAAGCCAAACGCGGCGGGCGCATTGTCGGCATCCGCCTCTCCCCCGCCAGCGCCCTGGCGGGCAAGGGCCGCGACCTGCTGCTCAAGATCACTTGTGACGGCGAGCCGACCGTGGTCTGTCCCCTGGGCGATTTCTTCGGCTACGCCTGGGGCCAACCGGCGATGCAGTCCCTGTTGGTGGGGACGGCGGGCGAAACCGCCTACTGCTACTTCCCCATGCCTTACGAGCGCGGCGCCAAGGTGGAGGTGGTGTCCGAACGCGCCGCCCCCGTTGAGTTGAAGGCGGAGGTGGTCCACGCTCCCACCCCCCGCGCCAAGAACGAGGGCCTCTTCTACGCCCTCTGGCGGCGCGAGAACCCGACCAAGCTGGGCGAGCCTTTCACCTTCATCGACACCCAGGGCCGCGGTCACTTGGTGGGGGTGGTGCTGCAATCGCAAGGCTTCGAGTCCGGCAAGACGCTCTTCTTCGAGGGGGACGACCAGACGACCATCGACGGCGAGTTGGCGATCCAAGGAACCGGCTCCGAGGATTTCTTCAACGGCGGCTGGTACGACGTGCCCGACCGGTGGGAGAAACGCCTCTCCTTCCCCTTGAGCGGCTGCCTCGGTTACGCCAAGCATCTCGGCCGCACGGGCGCCTACCGGCTGTTCCTGGGCGATACCTACGCCTACCGCAAGAGCTTGCGGCAGACCATCGAGCACGCCGGCGAGAAGAACAGCATCCTGACCGATTACTGCAGCGTAACGTATCTGTACTCGGAGCGCCGGCCCTCGGCCGCTCTGGAGGTTCCCCCCTTGAAAGACCGTGCCGTGGTTGACCTGAATGAAGTCACCTTCCCGGCGTGGTGGCAGTTGCCCATCGCCGCGTGGTCGTTCAACAACGCCAGCCTCACGCGCAAACGCGACAAGGTCGGCAACGAGGACGTGCAGTACCTCTCGCTCTCGGGCAAGGGCGAAGACTGGTTTGGCCCGCACTTCCTTTCGCCCACGGTGGAGGTCCCGGTAACGGGCCGCTATGGCATCTACGTGGAGACCCTCAAGGGTCCGGCGCAGGCCATCGTCCGGCTATTCCAAAACGAGAACCCGGTGGCGGACGGCGTGGACCTCTACGCCGAGGCGCCCGCCAAGAGCGGGCGCATGCTGCTGGGACGGCTCGATCTCGCCGAAGGCAGGAACAACCTCATGTTCAAGCTCGTGGGCAAGAACGAGAAGTCGAGCGGCCTCGGTTTCGACCTGATCCACGTGATCTGCGTGCGGGAGCCATGAGGAAGCCGTTGTTCCATGCGGCAAGCCTCCTGGGGCTTGGTCTGACGCTGTGGTTGGGCACGGCGACCTCCAGTTTCGGCGCGGAGGCGGTGACGTCT
The DNA here is from genome assembly GCA_964472515.1 of uncultured Verrucomicrobiota bacterium. Taxonomy (GTDB): domain Bacteria; phylum Verrucomicrobiota; class Verrucomicrobiia; order Limisphaerales; family J093; genus CAYYMW01. The sequence continues at coordinate 1,651 of CAYYMW010000352.1, forward strand.
TCGACCACCTTCGAGGTCCGCGCCCACGGGGCGGCGGGCGACGGCGTCACGCTGGACACCGCGGCCATCAACCGCGCCATCGAGGCCTGCGCGGCCGCCGGCGGCGGCCAGGTGCGGTTTGCGCCGGGCCGTTATCTCTCCGGCACGGTGCGCTTGCGCAGCCATGTGGCGCTCTACCTCGAAGCGGGCGCCACGCTGGTCGGTGCCACCAACCTCACCGAGTATCGCCAGCCCGCCAACTCCATCGCCGGCGCCAAGCGCGGTTGGAGCCAATGGCACCGCGCCTTGGTGCTGGGAGAGGACGTGGAGGACGTCACCATCGCCGGGCCGGGTACTATCGACGGCAACAAGGTGTTCGATCCCAAGGGCGAGGAGCGCATGCGTGGGCCGCACACCATCGAGTTGGCGGGCGGGCGGCGCTTCACGCTGCGGGATGTATCCATCGTAGATTCGGCCAATTACGCCGTGATGCTGTATTCGACCGAGCAGGTCGAGGTCCGCAACGTCCGCATCACCGGCGGCTGGGATGGGGTCCACTTTCGCGGGACTCCCGAACGCCCCTGTCGGCAGGTGGATATCATCAATTGCCAGTTCTACACGGGCGACGACTCGATCGCCGGCTGGTACTGGGAAAACACGGTCATATCCGGCTGCGTGATCAACTCCTCCTGCAACGGCATCCGGCTGATCGGCCCCGCGAAGGACCTGATCGTGCGGGATTGCCTCTTCTTCGGCCCCGGGCGCGAGCCGCATCGGAGTTCCCAACGCACCAACATGCTCTCCGGCATCATCCTGCAACCAGGCGCTTGGGAGCCTGTGCCAGGCACGCTCGAAGATGTCTTCATCACCCGCAACTCGATGAAGAACGTGGCCTCTCCGATCACCCTCTGGACCGCCCCCGGCAATACCGCCGACCGCATCACGATCTCGGAACTCGACGCCATCGGAGTCTACCGTTCCGCCGTCTCGGTCGAAGGCTGGGGGGAGACGCCCCTCGGGAAAGTCGCGTTGCGCCACCTGGATGTCGAGTTCGCCGGCGGCGGCAAGGCCGAAGCTGGCGCGCAAACAGTCCGCAAACCCGGCGTGGATGCCCGCCCCTTGCCTGCTTGGGGTGTATACGCCCGTCACGTGGATCGCCTGGAACTCTCGGATGTCCAGCTCCGCACCGTCGAGCCCGATCATCGCCCCGTCATCCTGGCGGAGGATGTGAGGCAGTTGAACCTGGATCGCGTCCACCGCAGCGCCGATTCCGGTGGCGCGGAGCCGCTGCGGGCGATCAACGTGGCCGAAATCACCGCCCGTGATACCGACCTCCTGCCATCGAAGAAGTGAACCGTCGAAGCCACCGATCCAACCACCCTCGAACCATCCATCCATGCTACCCCGCATGAACACGCTCATCTCAGAGGCCTTCTCCCGTCGGCGCTTCTTCGGCCAAACCGCCGCCGCCTTGGCGGGGCTGGCCACGGGCTGCCATTCCCTTCGCCCCGGGGGCGGGAAGCAACGGGTCGCCTTCAATACCGCCAACCTGGTGGCCCGCTACACCAACTACCGCTTCGAACTCAAGCACTGGGGTGAGCAGCACCAACTCACTGTCGCCCGCACGGATGAGAAGGCCTGGGCCGCCATCTGCGCGGAGATCGCGGCCGCCGGGTTCCGGGCGGTCGAGGTCTGGGAGGCGCACGCCGCGCCCGAATCGCTCAAGCGCGCCAAAGCCACCACTTGGAAGCGCATCTTGGACGATCATGGACTCCAGCCCATCGGCTACGCGGGCAGCCTGCGGCGGGAAACCACGGAAATCTGCCAATGGTTGGGCATTCCCCGCCTCAATGGCGGCCTGGGCGGGCTTAAGCCGGACGCCGCGACGGCGCTTTGCCGTGCCTCCGGCATCCAGTTCAACCTCGAGAACCACCCCGAAAAGAGCGTGGCGGAAATCCTCGCTCCCATCGCCGGCGGCAACGACTGCCTGGGCGTGTGCGTGGACACCGGCTGGCTCGGCACGCAGGGCGTGGACGCCCCGGCCGCCATCCGGCAACTCGGCCCGCTCGTCCGGCACACTCACATCAAGGACGTGAAGGCCGCCGGCGCCCATGAAACCTGTCTCCTCGGAGAAGGCGTGGTGAAGGTGGCCGCCGCTATAGAAGCGCTCAAGGCCATCGGTTACCCCGGCTGGTATTCATGGGAAGACGAGCCGGAGGACCGCAATCCGTTCGACTCCGCCCGCCGCAACCGCGAGTGGATCGAAGCGCGGCTCGGTTGAGCGAAGCGGGCATCCACATCCAGGGCGGGATTGCATCCTGGGCCGGGAAACGCCATGCTCCGCCATGGTTCAGAAATGGCCGGTCCTGAAGGTTGAGCCGCTGGGCGATTTCCGCATCTTTCAAATCCGGCGCGAGCACAAGCGCTCGCCGCGCACCGGCGTTGAGCACGACTTCTTTGTCCTCGACTGCCCTGGGTGGGTGAACGTTATCGCCCTGACGCCCGACCGACAGATCGTCCTCGTCGAGCAATACCGCCATGGCACGGACACGGTGGATCTGGAGATTCCCGGCGGGGTGATGGACCCGCACGACGCCTCGCCCATCGCCACCGGCGAGCGCGAGTTGCGGGAGGAAACCGGCTACGCGGGCCGCCACGCACGCATCCTCGCGACCGTGGCCACCAACCCCGCGTTCATGACCAACCGCTGCTACACCGTGCTGGTCGAGGATTGCACCCGGCAGCACGAGGTCCAGTTCGACCATTCGGAGGACATCGTCACGCGCATCGTGCCTTTGCGGGACATCCCCCAACTCGTCCGCGAGGAGCGCATGCCGCACTCGCTCGTGCAGGTCGCCCTCTGCCGCCTGATGATTGAATTCCCCGATTGGTTCAAGTAGTCCCGGTCCGCCAGCCGAACACTCTCCCGCTCACCCAACTTGGCCCCGTATGAGCCAATGTCAGGAGGCTCTCGAATTGGTCGCATTCGTCGCAGAAAGACGGACAGGAGTCTGAGCCTCGTCGCCTCGGCTCCTGCCCGGCAAGCCCGAGGCGCGGTTATCTGAGCTGCAACGTAATGGCGCCCGTGCCAGGTTTCTCGAAGGGGCCGGGGGTGGGATTGGTTTTGCTCCGCTTCTTCCCGAAGAAGTCGGTGTTCACTTTCAGCGGAGAGCCGTCTGCGTTCTCGTAAGGGAGCCCGGGGATCTTGGCCTTGCCCAGGAGTTCGGTCGTGACCAGCGGGGTGCTTCCTTGGGTCAATTCGGGTCCGAGAGTGAGTTGGAGGACGAACCGCCCGTCCTGCTTCGTGAGCCGCCACTGCGGGTCGCCGCCCGCCTGGGCCACCGGTTTGGCCTCTTTGGCGTACGGACGCGCCCCGTGGTAAAACGCGTTGCCCCCCGTGTACAGAGGCATCTCGCGGAAGTCATACACCCACAGCCCGTGACCGCCCGCCCATTGGGGATCCTTGGCGGGGTCGTTGACCGCCGTCCCAGTACCCATGAACAGGTTGTTGTAGAACCGGTCATCGCCGCCCTTGATCTTAACCAGGCCGGCCACCGTGGTGGAGTGGGCGGGATGATAGGGGGTGTCGCGTGACGGTTCCGGCTGGCTGACGATCTTGCCGGCGAACAGATTGTGCGCATAGGCGCCCCCTTCGGAGACATCCAGCAGGCTCATCGCGGACAGGAAGAGATTGTTATCCACCAGAAACGGCCCATGGTCGACTTCGACGAACAGGTCCTGGTCGGCGTTGTCGTGGAAGAGATTGGCGGAGACGTGCGTGCCCTGGGCCATCCAATCCAGCCAGAGCCCCCGGCAGGTGTGGTGGATGTGGTTGCCGCTGATCACGGAATCGATGGCGGCGTGGAACTTGATGCCCGCCATCTCCGCGCCCGAGAAGAGCCGGCGTACGTGGATGTCGTGAATGGTGTTGCCGGTCACCGTGCTGAAGGCCGCCCCCAGGCTGCCGACGATCCCCGCCTGCTCGCAATGCGAGACGGTGTTGTTGCGCACGATATGGTGGCCGATGTTCTCGCGGGTCCACGGAATGCGGAAGGCGTGGGCGCGTTCGATGGTCTTGACGTAGCCCTCGGCGGTGTCGGCCGAGGTGTTGTCGAACTGGTCGCCGTGCTTGCCCAGGGCGATGCCGGAGCTGGTGGAGTAGCTCACGGTGTTGTTCTCGATGATCCAGCCCTTGCTCCAGTGCGTGCCGATCAGGCCGATCTGCTCAGCCGTGGGCGGCGCCCACGGGGTGGCGGCGTGGTGCAGGCCGAAGCCGCGCACGGTGATGAAGTTCCGCCCCGGCTGGTCGGGATAGAAGACGCTCTGACGCACATTGATTTCCACGAGTTGCTCGTTGGGGTTCACCCCTTTGAACTGGGCCCAGATCGTGGTGTTCGCCGCGTCCACCTGGGCGAACCAAAGCTGCGGATTGAGCGGGCTGGGGGCGGCCGGATCAGTCTGCAGACTCTTGAAAGCGAGGCAGAGCGGCTTGACGGCGCTCGCCGGCTTGAGTTTGGCTTTCACTGACACCCAGGCCTGCCAGCCACCCGTGTTCGGCACTTTGCAGCTCCCCAGCAACTCGCCGTTCGGTTCGCCCAAACGCAGCTCCACCACCCCGCCCTGGGTGGCGGAGGCGACGCGCAGATCGACCTCGCCGCCGAGTTGGTCAATGCTGACGTTGTCGTAGCGGGCCCAGTCGCCGGCGTCGATCCACCCGATGCACTCGCCCCCTTCCGTGCAGGCGGCGGTCTGGACGCCTTGCTGCGCCGCCATGCGGGCGGCAGGAATGCGGGCGCCTTCCCCGGATTTGCCGGCAGGTGCGAACCACGCCACGTTGAGCAGGTACTGCCCGCCGCCCTGGTTGAGCCACGCCGGGGTCACGTCCGGGTTCAGCACCTCCTCGAGCTTGGCCGCCTCGGTCAGCCAATCCCCGTTGAGGTACACCGCTCCCGTGTGATGCGGCCGGCCCCGGGGATCGAACCAATCGCCGTGGATCAGGTCGTTGTACGGGTTGAACTTGCCGAAGAAGCTGTTGGGGAGGGTCGCTTTCCAGACGCCTTCCTTGACCTTCTCCCACCCGCGCACGGTCTCGGACCCCTTGATCTCCACCCTCTCGCCGGGAGCGGCCTGGTAGGTGATGCGGCTCTTTTCGGAAGTGCCGCCGCGCGGCGGGTTGATGCGCTCGCGATAGACGCCCTGATGCACCGTGATGGTGTCGCCGGGCTGGGCGAGGTCGGCGGCGCGCTGGATCGTGCGCAACGGGGCGGCCTTGGTTCCCCGGGCCGTGTCGTTGCCGTTGGTGGCGACGTGGTAGGTGGCGGCATGGGTCACCCAACTCGCAAGCGGGAGCAGGGCGCCGGCGATCAGAAGGCGGGATAGCGTGTTGTGCATGGTCGTGCTGATGAGGTACACGGAGGCGGCTTACTTTTCAAGGCTCATCGCATGCGACGGGCGGCGGGCGGGGTGAACCGCAGAAGTCCCGTCAGGGACGGCATAGGCGGCAAGGATCCTGCGGACGACGGGAGGGGCAGGCTCCACCAAGGCACAAGGGGACCAAGTTTGGGGTGGGAGGGTTCGGTGGAAGCCAAAAGCGGCGTCGCGGGCGGCCAGACCGCCCTTGCCGCCGCACTC
>CAYYMW010000353.1:0-7243 GCA_964472515.1 uncultured Verrucomicrobiota bacterium
CTTTCGTGAAGCACACCGTCCGGATGAAGCTGCTCGGCAGGCCCGCCTCCGGGCCATACCGCTGCCACTGATAGCCGTCGTAGCGCCGCAGTCCGTCCCCGGCCGCCAGCCAGACGGTTCCGTCCGGCGCGAAGGCCAGGTCGAACACCCGCTGGTGATCGAGCCCCGCGGTCTCCGCGTAACTCACCATCTGCCACGCCTGATCCAAGGCCGGACGAAGCGTGCCGCGCTCGTCGGCGGCGGGAGGACCCTGCCCCCAAGCCAGGCCGCACCCCAGGCACAACGCCGCCAGCACGGGGCAACTTAGGATGGGAAGGCGGCGCGGCGGCCTCATTCGAGCGGGGGGCCGGACTATCCCTGCGCTTGGCGGACCTGTTCCTTCTTTTCCTCCCTTTGGGCCTCGATGACGCGCCGTTCACTGGCGATCTGCCGGCGCAGTTGGTCGCAGGCTTCCTCGTCGCCCGCGCCCATCGCCTTCTCCAGCTCGCCTTTCAAGAAGAGCTCCCGTTCCGCCAGCTTGGCGGTGTAGATCGAGTCCAGTTCGGCCAGTTTCTGCTTCTGCTCGGCGGTCAGTTTGCGCACCGGGTCGGCTTTGCTGAGCCGTTCCATGGCAAGTTCGTAGGCGGATTTCATAGCGATAGAGACAGGGGTTAACTGGCGGACGGCGGAGCGCCGGCCCCGCCGGCACTCGAGGAGGGCCCGCCAATCTTGATGGTGGGGAGGGCGGGCTTGGCCACCTCCAACTCCGATTCGGCGGCGCCTTTGGGCGGCGGCGGGGCCAGATTGCCCTTCCACGAGGCAATGCGGGCCTGCAGCCCGTGGTGCTCGGCGCGGCCTTTGTCTCCCGCGCGCACGTAATAAAGCGAGAGGTTCGTATGCACCAGCGGATCGTTGGGCCGCATCTCCTCGGCCCGGTGCCCCTCGGCGAGGGCGGCCGCCACGTCGCCCAGGCGGCAATAAGCCATCCCCAGGGACAGGCGCGCGTCGAAATAGGACGGCTCCTCCGCAAGGATCGCCTTCAGCTTGGCCACGGCGCCAGCGTAGTCGCCCGTGCTGAAGTCGAACATTGCGTCGTCGTAACGCTCTTCCAGTGACGCCATAATCGTTTGACATCCCAGCCTAGCCCACCAATCTAGCCCCGCGCAAGCGCGTCCGCGCGCGCGGCTTTCGACATGAACGAACCTGTCCGGCTCATCTCCACCGATTTCGACGGCACCATCTTCGCCGAGATGGACTCGCCCGCCATCGCCCCCGTGCTCCAGCACGCGCTGCGCGACGCCCAGCAGGCTGGCGCCCGTTGGGTCATCAACACCGGCCGCGACCTCGACAGCCTCCTGGACGCCGCCCGCTCCGCCCCGCCCGCGCTCACGGCGGACTACCTGGTGCTGGTCGAGCGGGAAATCTACGTCCGCAACGGCCAGGATTTCGATCCCCTGCCGGACTGGAATCGGCGGTGCCGCGAAGATCATGCCGCGCTCTTCGAGCGCGTCCGCCGCGACGTCCCCCGTTTGCGCCGCTGGATCAATGAGCGCTTCGAGGCCGCCGTTTTCGAGGACGAATGGTCCCCGCTCTGCATTGTGGCGCGCGACAACCCCGCCGCCGACCAGATTCTCCTCTATCTCCAGGACTACTGCCGCGAGGTGCCCCACCTGGCGATCATGCGCAACGACGTCTATGCCCGCATGTGCCACGATCACTACGACAAAGGCACCGCCCTGTCCGAAATCGCCCGGCGGCATGGCTGGGGACCCGAAGCCGCGTTTGCCGCTGGCGACCATTTCAACGATCTCCCCATGCTGTCCACCCGCCATGCCGCCCGCCTGGCGGCTCCCAGCAACGCCATCGACCGGGTCAAGCAAGCCGTGCGGGAACAGGGTGGGTGGGTGGCCTCCCAACCGCACGGGTTCGGTGTGGCGGAAGCCTTGGCGCACTATCGTGCTCTCGCTCAAGCCTCTGGCCCGATTTAGCGGAACTGGCACTGAATATCAGATGCACTTCACAATGGATGCCAGTGCATAAGGCGCTCACCGCACCCATCATCCTAACGTGTTGAAGCTAAACCGCCTGGATGGGGTTGTAGTTTGACAGGCACACGAACCGTGCTACGTTCAGGGCTGCCGCTCGGCGAAGCGGCGTTAATTGATTTAAGATTGGTTAAATCTGGCCATTGGCCAGACTTAGTACCTAACCGGACTGCGACATGAACGAAGCGATTGCCAACGAAGCCTCTCCGTCCCTCCCTCCCGGGGTCAACCCCGTCAGCCAGGCTATCATTCGCATCGCCGGCAACTCGCAGGACGGCATCCAGGCCCTCGGCGGTTTCCTGGCTCGCCTGGCCGGGCGCAGCGAACAGGAGGTCATGACCTTCATGACCATTCCCTCCACCATTTCCGGAGGCCCTTCGATCTTCCAGGTGCGCATCAGTTCGGGCGAGGTGCTCAGCGCCGGCGACGAGGCGGACGTGCTCCTCGCGTTCTACCAGCACTCCTACGAGGGGCACATGGCCTCGCTCAAACAGGGGGGCATCGTCATTTACGATTCCGACCACGTGGAGCCGAAGCAGGAGTGGAAGGAACGCTACCACCACGTGGCCGTGCCCATCTCGGGTTTGACCATTGAGGCCATCGGCGGCACCACCACCAACAAGGGCAAGAACGTCTACGCGCTCGGCCTGATCGCCCGGATGTTCGACCTCAATACGGCCAAACTCGAACAAATCCTGACCGAACGCTTTGGCGGCAAGGATGCGAGTGTATTGAACAACGCCCTGGCCGCCTTCCAGGCCGGGTACAATTACTCGCTTGGCGGAGTGCTCGACACCTTCCGCTTCATGGACGCCCGCAAAAAGGCCCGGCCTCAGGTCGTCATGACCGGCAATGAAGCCCTGGCCTACGGTTTCATCGCCGCGGGCGTGCGCTTTGGCGCCGGGTATCCCATCACGCCCTCCACGGAGATCATGGAACTCCTGCGGCGCGAGTTGCCCAAGTACGGGGGCACCTTCGTGCAGTGCGAGGATGAGATCGCCTCGATGTCCATGATTCTGGGCGCGGGCTACGCCGGGCGGATCGGGGTCACCACCACGAGCGGCCCCGGGCTTTCCCTCAAGATGGAGGCGGTGGGGTGGGGCGTCATGGCCGAGATTCCCGCCATCGTCGTCGATGTCCAGCGCGGCGGTCCCTCGACCGGCCTGCCCACCAACGTCGAGCAGTCCGACCTGCACATCGCCTGTTATGGCAGCCATGGCGACGCCCCGCGAGTGGTGCTTGCCCCGAGCAACGTGCGCGATTGCTTCCTCACGGCGCTCGAGGCGGTCGACCTCGCCCACCGCTATCATGTGCCGGTCATCGTGCTGAGCGACCAGGCGATTGCCACCCGGATCGAGGCCTTCGAGGAACCCGATCTCCAGCAGGTCTGCCGCCAGATTCCGCTGGACCTGACCGCGGTGCCGGAGAACAAGCCCTACGACCTCGCCGCGCCCAACGGCGTTTCGCACCGGGCCCTGCCCGGCACCCGTATCCTGAACGGCCGCTACCCGGTGGCCCCGGGCCTCGAGCACGACGAGATGGGCCACCCCACCGGCTCGCCCAAACTGCACATGCAGATGAACGCCAAGCGCCGCCGCAAGCTGCAGGCCCTCGCCGCCACGCTGCCCCCGCCGGAAGTCTACGGCGAATCCCAGGGGAACCTCCTCCTGGTGGGCTGGGGCTCGACCCAAGGCCCGATTCGCGAAGCGGTGGACCATTCCCGGGCGCTCGGCGACAGTGTCTCCGCCCTGCATCTGCGGTACATCAATCCGCTGCCGCCCGGGTTGGAATCCGTCTTCGCCCGGTTCCAGCACGTCGTGGTGGTGGAGATGAACGACGAGGGCCTCTACGGCTATGGCCAGTTGGCCGGGCTCCTCCGCGCCCGTTATGGCGACGCCCGGATCCGCGGCCTCAACAAGACCGACGGCCTGACCTTCAAAGTCCGGGAGATCCTCGAACACGTCCGCTCGGACGTGGCCGCCGGCATGCGCCACCTCTAACCCCAGCTTTCAAGATCCTCCGACCACCTCATGAGTGCCCCGATCCTCATCCCCGCGCCTTTGGCCGCTCCCGAACGCAAGCCGCTCACCAAGAAAGACCTCAGTTCTGACCGCCCCACGTGGTGCCCGGGTTGCGGCGACTTCTCGGTCCTCGCCCTGTTCTACCGCCTGATGGAACGCCGTCAGTTGGCCCAGGAGAAGACCGTCGCCGTGGCCGGGATCGGCTGCTCGAGTCGGTTCCCGTATTTTGTGCAACTCCATGGCGCCCATTTCATCCACGGCCGGGCGCTTCCCTTCGCCACGGGCGTGTCGCTTTCGCGTCCGGACCTGCACGTTTTCGTCTTCGGCGGCGATGGCGACGCCTTTTCCATTGGCGGCAACCACTTCCTTCATGCTGCCCGCAAGAATGTGCGGCTGACCTACCTGGTCATGGACAATCAGGTCTACGGGCTCACCAAGAAGCAGACCTCCCCCACTTCCCCGGTCGGCTATAAGAGCAAGACCGACGTATGGGGCGCGGTGGATCACCCGCTTAATCCGGCCCGCACCGCCCTAGCCGTCGGGGCGACCTTTGTGGCCCGCACCTCCAGCGCCAATCCCAATCACCTGCTGCAGACCCTGGAAGCCGCGATGGACCATAACGGCTTCAGCTTCATCCAGTGTCTGAGTGAGTGCGTCGAGTTTCACGAGGGCGCCTTCGACGCCGCCAGCCCGAACAAGGGCGGCGTGTTCAAGACCGTCCCGGCGGAGCACGACCTCACCAACGAACTCGAAGCCTATCGTCTGGCAAGCGAGCCCTTTCCGGGCTATTTCGGCGTTCTCTACAAGCACGAGCGGCCGACCAAGAACGCCAGCGAACAGGCCATCTGCGCCCAGCTCAGTGCTCCTTACAAGGGCTTGGCCGATTGGGAGATTCTCCAGCGGACGTTCGACAAGCTCAAGTAGGCCCGCCGCCGCCCTCCGGTCAGGGATGCCCCTGCGGGATGGACGGCGCGCGACTTGCCTCCCTGGTGGATGGGCCAGATCAGGCCAGCCAGGGCCGGAGGCGGTTGATGCTGCCGAGCACTTCCTTGGCCGTGCGGACGTTCTCGGCCACCTGCCAGTCGAACATGCCCGCCAGCACAAAGTCCGCTCCGCCCTCGAACGCGTAGCGGAAGCCGCGCGGCGGCGGAATGGCCCCGGCCGCCAGCACCTTGAAGGCGATCCACGGTTTCTTGACCGTGAACATGAAGTCGATCACCGCTTCCGGGTCGCTGCACCAGGAGTTGTCGTAGCGCCCCAGATCGTCCGTCTCTCCCGCCTTGGGCGCGGTGTGATACTCGTGGCTGTGCAGGGTCTTGATGTAGAAATCCGCCTTGATCCCCGCCTTCTCGCATTCCATCAGCGAGGCCAGTCCATGCGCGCCCACGCCCGCAACGCACTTCTTGGAATGAATGAGATCGAGCATCTTGGCGATCGTATCTACCCGGCCCTCGCGCACCAAGGCGTCGGAGGTGTCACCCGTGGGATGCACCGCCACGGCCCCGGCATCGATTGCCATGTTCACCTGGTCGAACTCGCCGTTCTGCCCGACCCTAACCTGGGAAATCCACTTCATCTTGCCGCCGCGCTTCCAGTGCTGCTGCAGATGCTTCACGCCGTCCATCACCCAACTGTTGATGACGTTGATCCCATGCGTCTCCGCCAATTCGAGCGTCTCCGCGATCTTGGCGTCCGTGTTGTACCGCTTCATCAGGGGCGACACGTAGCTCAAGTCCCGGGCGTGCGCGTACCCCGAGATCAGGTTCCCGCCCAGCATCAGCCGGCTGAGTTCCAGCCCCTTGAGCTTCCCGGTGGGCAGGGTATCCACCTGGGGTCCGAACGGGGTCGCGGCCGCAGGTCCGGAGCCGGCCGCGGGGGATTCGGCCCCGAGCGCAGCGGGAGCGGCAGAAGCCAGGACGGTGGCTTGGATAAAACGACGGCGGTTCAATGACGTTGGCATAAGGACTCAGGTCGAGGTTCGAGCCGGCGAAAACACAATAGTCGTTGCTTGCCGTTAAGCTACTTCAGTCTCGGGTTTTGACAAGCCGGTTCCAACAACTCTCCCTCCTGCGGGCATTCCTCCTCGCCATTTTCCAGCGCCGGCGGTAGGGTTTTCCCACCAACGCCATGAACCCGACTCCTGCGACTGACCGGCTGGTACTCGTGGAGGGCGATCTCACCCGCCAGGTGGTGGACGCCATCGTGAACGCCGCGAACACCTCCCTGTTGGGTGGCGGCGGCGTGGACGGCGCCATCCATCGGGCGGCCGGCCCGGAGTTGCTGGCCGAATGTCGGACGCTGGGCGGGTGCCCGACCGGCCAGGCCCGGCTTACCAAGGGTTACCGCCTGCCGGCCCGCCATGTCATCCACACGGTGGGTCCCGTCTGGTCGGGCGGCGGCCGCGGCGAGGAGGAGCTGCTGGCGAGTTGCTATCGCCAAAGCCTGGCCCTGGCTGCGACGCACCACCTCCGCACCATCGCCTTTCCCTCCATCAGCACCGGCGCCTACGGCTTCCCCATGGACCGCGCGGCGCGGATCGCCGTCCGCGAATGCCTGACGTTCCTGGCGAAGCATGCCAATTTTGAGCGCATCACCCTGGTTTGCTTCGGCCCGGCGGCCATGCAATGTCACCAACAAGCCATGATCGAGGCCGCCGGCCAACCGGCGGTCAATCCGCAAACAGGTCCATGACCGTCAGTTGGAAGCCCGGGAGCAACGCTTCGTGAAGCTGGTCCCGGCCCGCCAGCATGCGCAGCAGCGAGAGCCCGCACGGACTCCCCTGGTAAACCTCGATGTTGTCGTAGCGCGGATCGATCATCCAAAGGCGGGGAATGGCCGTTTCCTCGTAGAGCTCCTTCTTCGTCACGGTGTCCACGCCGTGGTCTTCCGCGCCAACAATCTCCGCGGCAAGCCAAAGGCGGCGGTTGGCGCTGGTCACCAACGCCAGATCGGGCCGAATCAGCGTTCCCGGACACAGTTCCACGATGGTCCGGGGCGGCAGCAAGCGCGCGATCGTCGATCCACCCAGCACTTGGGCAATGGCCGCGTGCAGCCGGCCGCAGATCCGTTCATGCCGCGCGCCCGGCGCCGGCCGCAGGTAGGTCTCGCCTGCCAGGATCTCCTCGTACTGCGCGCTCATGAACGACTCACCAGCGGCCGCAGAAACCGTCCCGTGTGCGAGGTCGCACAGTCGGCAAT
>CAYYMW010000354.1:0-7237 GCA_964472515.1 uncultured Verrucomicrobiota bacterium
CCTATCGCGCATCCAGGCACTCGCGTATCAAATCGAGGAGCTGATGCGGATCGAAGGGTTTGGCGAGGAAATTGACGCTCGTACGGAGCAGCGAGTCTTCCCCGAACATGGCGTCAGTGTAGCCGCTGCAGTAGATGACTTTAACCCCCGGCTTTTGCGAGAGGACATGGCTGGCCAATTCGCAACCCGTGAGGCCGCCCGGCATCACAATATCGGTTACCAACATATCGATGACCTCCGCGTGCCGCCGCCACAACTCCAACGCCTCGCTTGCCGAAGCCGCCTCGAAGACCCGGTAGCCGTGCCGGATCAAGGCGCTGCGTAACAACTGGCGAACCGCGTCCTCGTCTTCGGCCAGGAGGATGGTCTCGGATCCGTGACGAGGTTCCGCGGTCCGGGGGGCTGGTGCGGCGGCCGCGCCATCGCTCGCGGCGCGGGGGAGGAACACGTGGAAGGTGGTCCCCCTGCCGACGGTGCTCTCGATTTGAATCCAGCCGTGGTGCTGCTCCACGATGCCAAAGACAGTCGCCAATCCCAGACCGGTGCCCTTGCCGGCTTCCTTGGTAGTGAAGAAAGGCTCGAAGATATGCGGCAGCAGTTCCGGCGCGATGCCGGTACCGGTGTCCTTGACGCTGAGGCGCACGTACTCCCCGGGCAGCGCGTTCTCGTTGGCGGGGCGGTTCGCCTCGGTGAGCACGTGGTCGGCGGTTTCAATGCTGAGGCGCCCGCCTTTGGGCATCGCATCCCGGGCATTGACCGCGAGATTCATCAGGACCTGCTCGAGCATGCCCGGGTCGGCGTGGACCAGCGGCGCGCGCGCCCCGGCCAGTGTGTCCAGGGCGATATGCTCGCCGATGAGACGCCGCAGCATCTTGGCGGTGTTGGCCACCACCTCGTTGAGGTCCAGGTTCCGCGCCTGCATTGGCTGGCGCCGGCTGAAGGTCAGGAGTTGGCGGGTCAGGTGGCTGGCGCGGTCGGCGGCCGCCAGGGCTTCCTCCCTGGCGGCGGCTTCCTCCGCCGGCGAGAGACCGCCCATCTGGAGCACCACCAGATTGCCCTGGATGACGGTGAGGATGTTGTTGAAGTCGTGCGCGACCCCCGCCGCGAGCCGGCCGAACGCCTCCATCTTCTGGGCCTGGCGGAATTGCTCCTCCAACTGCCTGCTTTCGGTGATGTCCCGCACGGATTCGATCGCGCCCACCTGCCGGCCCTGGCGGTCCAGGAGCGGGGAGGCCATGGCCCAGAGGTGCGCTCCCGCGCCGCCGAAGACCGAAGGGACGAACACCTCCGCGTAAAGAGAGTGGCCCTTTCGGCGGATGAACTTGTACTCCGTGCCGCAGCCGGCGTCCCCGGCATCGACCAAATCCACGAGAATCGGGCGGGGTTGGCCGTAGAAGGCCGCTCCATAGGCGTAATCGCCGCGCCCGATGATCTCGGCTTTGCGGACGCCCGTCATTTCCTCGATCGCGCGGTTCCAGGCGATGACCCGCTTGTGCTCATCGATGACGAAGGTCGCGTCGGGGAGGAAATCGATGATGTCGAGCAACCGCTGGTGGGCGGACCGGAGGCGGTCCTCGGCGTGCTTGCGTTCGGTGATGTTGCGGATAACGACGACGATCTCGTCGTGGGAGGCGGGGGCAAAGCGCGCTTCGTAGGCGCAGGGAGAGGACTGCCCGGCCGGCGTCAAGGTGTACTCGAGACTGACCGCGCCCTTCTCTTCGAGCGCCCGCGCAATCGCGTCGCGGAACGCACTCGCGACGGAGGCGACAGGAATGTCCTGGATGCGCTTGCCGGCGAATTCGGCGGGGCGGAGCACCAGGTCGGAGGTGGAGCCGGCCTTGCAGGAGAGGATCACGCCCAGACGGTTGATATGGAACACCAAATCCGGCAGAGCCTGGAACACGGCCCGCATCTCCGCATTGGCCTGCATGAGCTCCTGCGAACTGAGTTCGAGCGCGCGCGAAAGCATCTCGCGGTCCTGATCCGACGCAAGATAAGCTTCGTTCACGGCGTCCACAAAAGCCTGCCACGGCTCCGGCAGCGCGAACGAATCGCCGAAGCAGCGCTTGAGCTGCCGTCGAAGCAGACTGTGACGATCGGGCATGTTCAGACCTCCCGCAACGTGGTGATGGTCATCGTCTGATTGTGCAGCTCGCAGCGCGCGCCCGGGGCGAAGGGGGACAACTCGCCGTAAGAATAGAATCCGGTCAGAGCGGCGCGGGCACCGAGCACTTCGCGGACGCCTTCCACCTCCTCCTCGACACGCTGCTTGAGCACCAGCTTGCGGCCGACACAACTGATCAGGATGGCCAGATCGGGCGAGACGGAACCGATGGCTTCGTAGCTTGTCTGGGCGGCGCCGTGGGCGCCGTCGATCAACCGGTCGAAGTTGGCCTTCATGAACCGGGCGTAGGCGCCTTCGGGGATGTCGCCGGCGAAAGTCATGGTCTGGTTCTGTTCGTCCACCGCGAGGATCGTGCGAACGACGCCGGTCTCACCGGAGTCGGCCCGGAGGCTCAAGGGAAAGAGCAGCGCGGTGGCCGGGAGGCCCTTGGCGTGATCGCCCAGGTACTTGCGGTAGAGGCTCAGGGCCGACTGGCCATCCAATTCGTGCAGCACGTTGCCGGACGAACGGGTGACCAGGCGTTCCGGGCCGAAGCAGTCCCAGCCGCCGAGGGAGCCAAAGCCGATGCTCAACCGATCTCCATACAAGCCCAGTACGGCCACCGTGTCATTCCGAGGCGGACAGTCACAGACCACCCAGGTTTCGCCAAAGCGCGCTCCGTCGGCGGCCAACCCCCCGGTCACGGTCACCCCGGTCGGCAATCCTTGGGCCAAACCGCGAGCCAGGGCGCTGCCGTTGACCTTCATGCCGTTCGAGAGCACCAACACGTGAAGCAGCGCTTCCCGGCCTGCCGTTCCTTCAGAGGTGAGCGAGGGCGGGAGCATCCCGGCCAGTCGCGCTCCAGCCGCCACGGCGTCGGCCACCTCGCCGAGCTGGACTTGGGCGGCGCGGACGCGGGTGTGCTCAAAGCTGATTCCAGTCAGCACCAGTGAGTCGTCAGACACGAAGGTGTCCAGAATCTCACCGGCGGTGGAGCAGCCGAAGAGGTGAGCTTGCGGATTGGCACCACGCACGGTTTCCAGCAGTCCGGGTTCGAGCAAGACCGAAGGCGCGCCAAAAACCAAGATCAGATCGGCGTTCTCCGCAGCCATCTGCAACGACGCAGGCTGCCATCCCGATGTCTTCGTCCATTTTGTCTGTCGTATCTTCATGTTGCGCGGGGGAGCCGAAGGGCTCAGAGACACTCGCTGTTCGCGCGCGAGCTTGCCCAAAGGTGAATCGACGCTTTTTGACCGGGCTGAAGCGTTTGTTTGGGGTCTTGGTGGGGCGCTCACCACATTGATAACCAACGGTGTAGGTGGCACCGTCCGCGCCGAACGACAGGCCCAGGAGTCCAGGCGCGGTGAACGTGGCGGCAAGGACTGAGGGTGGCGGTGGTTTTCCGGGCGGACGAGGGTGTTTTCGCCCCCCAGATCGGTGTCCTTGCCACAATCGGGAGCGGTTCAAGCAGTCTAGTTGTAAGGCCAACAAAATCAATGATGTGGACGTGGAGTTGGTACTCTGGTCATGAACGCAGGATCGTCCACCAGAGAAAGCAGGCACGCCTGGATTGACCACGGGGCGGAGCTTGTAAAATGACAGGTCTGAAGCCTTTCGACTCGCCGAACCGCACGGAGGACTTGTCAGGCAGCCTTGGGGAGGCAATCCTTGGCGCGTACAGAAATGCATCAACCGAAGCTACCGCCTATGCCGCACGCGAATCAGACCCCGCTGACCCGCCGAGAAGCCATCACCCGCGCCGTACTGGCGGTGGGCGGAGCCGCAACGGCAAGTTCCCTGCCGGTGGCCCAGGCGGCGCAGGCTCCCGGGCCGCAGCCCTCCGAGTTTGTGTATTGCCTGAACACAGGCACGATCCGCGGGCAGAAGCTGGGCATCGTCAAGGAGATCGAGGTCGCCGCCCAGGCGGGTTTTCAGGCCATCGAGCCGTGGGTGGAGTCGCTGGAGCAATATGCGAAGGGGGGCGGCAAGCTGGCGGACCTGGCGGCGCGGCTGAAGGACTCCGGCCTGACCATGGAAAGCGCCATCGGTTTCCCGCAGTGGGTGGTGGACGACGAAGATCGCCGTGCCAAGGGGATGGAGCGAGCCAAGTACGAGATGGATTTGGTGGCCCAGGCCGGTGGGAAGCGGTTGGCAGCCCCGCCTGCGGGCGCCACCGACACTCCGGGGTTGGACTTGGGGAAGGCGGCGGAACGCTACCGTGCTTTGCTTGAAGCCGGAGACCAGATCGGGGTCACCCCCATGCTCGAGGTCTGGGGCTTTTCGAAGAACCTGAACCGTCTCTCCGTGTGCTCCTGCGTGGCTCTCGACACGGGCCACCCCAAGGCGGCGGTGCTGGCGGACATCTTCCACATGTACAAAGGCGGCTCACCCTTCGAAGGGTTGCGTCTGTTGGGCGCTCCGGCGTTGCCTGTCTTCCACATGAACGACTATCCCGCCGCCCCTTCGCGCGAGGAAGTCAACGATGGGTATCGCCTGTTCCCCGGCGACGGCGTGGCCCCGATGGACCAGATTCTGCGCTACCTCCACGCCAGCGGCGGGCGCAAGGTGCTTTCGCTGGAACTCTTCAACCGCAAGTATTACGAGATGGACGCGCTGACGGCGGTGAAGGAGGGCTTGGAGAAGATGCGGACCGCCGTGAAGAAGGCCGTGGGCTGATCAAGTCCCGTTAGTATTTACTCGTCGACGACCGCAGGTTCATCCCCGGCCTGAGTGGCGGGGGCCAGCTGCCGGAAGCGATGCTCCTGCGGGTCGATGCGGCAAATCGCGCCGTATTCGCAGTAGTCGCACGCGGTCTGATTGCCCTTGGCGTAGGGCAACACACTCACCTCGGCGGCGAAGATGCGCCTGGCCAGGTCGGCAACCGTCGTCTTGACCTGCGCGAGCAGGGTGGTGAATTCCGCAGCCAGCATTCCGTCCTTGGAACGGCTGCTGGTGGCGAACTGCCCGCTGCCTTTGGCCCCGCTGGCACTGCGGTCAAAGAGGGGCAGTAGATCGGCCCGGTAACGGCCTTGGTGCCTATACGACTTGGTCCTAGCGCCGTCCCCCTCCTCCCGTTGTTTGAGCCGCGCCATCTGTCCCCGCAGGCCAAGGTAGAATGCCCCGGCGGGAGTCACCAGGCGGCCCGGCGCGAGTTGCGCTGACAGCGGCGGTTGAGTCAGGGCGTTGAGATACACAAACGGCTGCATCTGGACGCCGGCTTCCAAGAGCAGGCGGTCCACCTTCTTGTCGCTGGACTTGTAGTCGATGATCGAGACATGCACCCCTCCGTCTTCCGCGGGACAGAGGTCGATGCGGTCCACTTGGCCTCGCAGGGCGAGCAAACGGCCGTCGCCGAGCGGCACTTCCCAGGCCGGCCAGTCCTCCGGGCCTTGGCCAAAGGAGCGCTCCGCCAGCGCCGGGGTGAACTGGTACGGATCGCGCATCCAATCGACCAACTGGCGCACCAACCGCTGCAAGGCGGCGCTCAGGCTTTGGGCGGTGAACACGCTGTCTTCCTCGGCGGCGAACAGGCCGTCCGCGAATTCCTGCGTGAGTGCCTCGGCGATCCGGGCGACCCGCGCGGCGGCATCCTCGGGGGTGAGGTCACGCCACTGGAGGCCGTCGGCGCGCACCGACTCATGGAAGCGCTGCAGGATTTCGTGCTGAAGGCTGCCGCGCTGGCGCGAGTCCACCTCGAAGAGCAGCCGCTCCTGCGCCTTCAACTCGGCGCTGACGAAATGCTTGAACGGGCAGGCGGCGAACCACTCCAGCCGGCTGGTGGAGGTGCGCAGAATGGAACCACGATGCAGGGCGGCGGCGATCTCAGGCAGCAGCCGCTGCTCCTGCGCCACGGAGACGGACACCGGGGCGGCTTCCAGCCAGGCGCGGAAGCGGTCGGGGAGGGCGCCCAGCGCATCGCCTGCTCCGGGAGGGCTCTGCCGCCAGGCCAGCGCCGCCGGGAGCAGTTCGCGGGGATGGCGGGCCTCACGCCAATCGAGGTTGTGAGCGAACGAGGCGGGCAGGAGTTGAGGGAAGAGACCGCGCAAGACCGGCAGGAACGGGGAGGGGTTGAGGTCGGTGCCGTCTGCCGCGCGCGTCGCCTGCGTGATGACCAGGCGTTCGCGGGCGCGGGTGAGGGCGATGTAGGCCAGATAGCGTTCGCGGCTGAGTTGGCGGCGGCGATCAGGTCCCAGGCTGAGTCCGGCGGAAGCCAGAGCGTCGCGATCGCTTTCCGTGAGCACGCGGGGCGGGGCGGGCACGGCCGGGAAGGCACCCTCATTGAAACCAAGCAGAAGCAGCACCCGGAGATCGGGGTTGCGGGAGCGGTCGACCGCGCCGATGAGGACTTGGTCGAGGACGGGCGGTACGACGCCCAGGGTCAACGAGCCCAGGCCGGCTTCCAAGACCGGGACCCATTCGCCCAGGGTGAGCGTGGAGTCTCCAAAGGCCAGCGCGACGTCGGCCAACCAGGCTTGGAGTTGGTCCCACACCGCCTGATGCAGTCCCGCCTGCGCCACGGGTTCTTCGCGGCTCCAAAGGTCCAGTGTTTCGGTCACGGCCAGTTGGGACCAAAGCTCCGTGACTGCCGCCGACAAGTGCTGCCCGCTGACGGCCGGTTCGGCGCGCAAGACCGCTTGGAACGCGGCGAACGGCGGGGTGAGCCGGGCCCGCCAGACTTCCATTCTGGCGACGGCCGGGTCGGTGTCGTGCCCGGGCAGAGGGTTGAGCCAGGTTTCCCCCTCCCACCCGCGGGCCAGGGCCGCGTTTTCCAGGCAGTCCACCTCATCCGGATGGCCGCCGGCCAGACCCGACTTGAGCGCGCCGAACCAATCCGGATGCTGCCAGCCGAAGGCCGCGGTGCGAACGGCCCGCAGGGTGAGTTCGGCCAGGGGGTGGTGCGCCACGGATTCCCGCTGGTCTACAAAGTGGGGGATTTCATAGCGGGAGAAGACGCGGCGCAGGACAGCGCCATAGCCGGTCAGGGAGCGGACCAGCACGGCCACCTCGCGGTAGCGTCCGCCCGCCTGCACATGGCGCAGGACTTCACGCGCCGCAAACACCGCCTCCGCCTCGGGCGTTTCGCAGGTTACGACGCGGATGGCATCGGCCGGCTCGGGCGGCGGGGTGGGGGAC
>CAYYMW010000355.1:0-7235 GCA_964472515.1 uncultured Verrucomicrobiota bacterium
CCTCAGGACCGCTCCGAGTGCTCTCCCCCCTGCCCGGCACCATCTTCTATCTCGATCCCGATCTGCCCCCTGCCAGCCAGGTGGTCAACCTTCGCGCCCAGGGGGGAGCTGGTGTCCAATGGAATTGCGACACCCTCACTCTCCGCCAGACCAACGGCGTGGCCGGCGCGTTCCTGGCCCCGGGACGCCACACGCTGCGCCTGCTCGATCCCGCCACCCGCGCGGAAGCCTCCACCTGGATAGAAGTCCGGCGACTGTGACCTCCGCCCCTCAAACCGGCTTGCGCGCCACCGCCGGTTTTGGCCATGCTGGTCCCACCATGTCTGAGCCCGCGCCCGCAAGCCCCGCCACCCCGCCGCAACCAAGGCGGTGGGGCCAAATCTTCCGGCGCGTGCTCCTGGTCATCGTCTTCGCCCTCGCCATGGGCTGGGCGCAGGGCCAGCTCTCCCGGGCCATGCACCGCTCCGCCGGCACCGCCGGGTTTGTGGTCGGCCTGGTGGACGGCGGCACCATGCCCCTCGCCTTGCCCACGCTCCTGGTGGGAGACAATCCTCCCTTGTTCGCCACCGATCACAACGGCCGGCCCTACAAGATCGGCTTCATCCTTGGCATCAACCTCATTGGCCTGATCTTCTTCGGCTTCCTCTTTACTCGCCTCGAACGTTGGCGCCGCCGCAGTTGAACCATTCCCCTGCCGCCCCCCCCCGGCCCGCCGGAATGGTGCCCTGCGCGGCGCCTCCAAACGCCGGGTTCGTGGACTGGTCCAGGTGGAATGTTGCCGCGAAGAGAGTCTTGCCCGCCGGGGCGCGGGCTGCTCTGATAACGGAAACGCCTGCAAACGACGACTGTCAGACCGCCTGCTGAGCCGGGCATCGTGATTCGACCACGATGCGGACGTTTTCGTTATCGTCATCTCTCATGAAACTCCAACTCCTCGACTGGATCATCATCCTGGTTTCGTTGCTGATCTGTTTTGTCCCGGCGCTGTTCTTCGGCAAACGCGCCGGCAAGAACACCTCGGAGTTCTTCGCCTCGGGGCGTTCGGTGCCCTGGTGGCTGGCCGGCCTCTCGATGGTGGCCACCACCTTCAGCAGCGACACGCCCAACCTGGTCACGGACATCGTCCGCCGCAACGGCGTGGCGGGCAACTGGGTCTGGTGGGCGTTTGTACTCACCGGGATGGCCACCGTGTTCTTCTACGCGCGGCTGTGGCGGCGCTCCGAGGTTATGACGGACCTGGAGTTCTACGAAATCCGCTATTCCGGCAAGGCAGCAGGCGTGGTGCGCGGCTTTCGGTCCCTGTACCTGGGTCTCTTCTTCAATTGCGTCATCATGGCCACGGTGAACCTGGCGGCCTGCAAGATCGCCAACGTCCTCTTCGGTCTGCCGCGCTGGGAGACGCTGGTCTTCGTCGGCTTGTTGAACGTCGTCTTCGCGGCCCACTCCGGCCTGTGGGGCGTGCTGGTGATCGACATGATCCAGTTCTTCATCAAGATGACCGCCGTCATCGCCGCCGCGTACTTCGCCGTGCAACACGTCGGCGGGCTCTCGGTGCTGGTGGAGCGGCTCTCGGTGCCCCTGGCTTCGCCCGACGGCAAGACCCTGATCCATTATCTCAACGTCCTGCCCGATTTCGGGAGCAACCGCGATCTGGCCATCGCCATCTTCATCATGCCCGTGGCGGTGCAATGGTGGGCCACCTGGTATCCCGGCGCCGAACCGGGCGGCGGCAGCTACATGGCGCAACGCATGCTGGCTTCCAAGTCCGAGAAGGACGCGCTCGGCGCGGTGCTCTTCTTCAACGTCGCCCACTACGTCCTGCGTCCCTGGCCGTGGATTCTGGTGGCCCTGTGCTCGCTCCTCGTTTATCCGCAGCTTTCGGACATCCAGAAGGCCTTCCCCAACCTCGATCCCGCCTTGCTCGGCCACGACATCGCCTATCCCGCCATGCTCAAGTTCCTGCCGGTGGGTTTCGTGGGCCTGATGGTCGGCGGTTTGATCGCGGCGAACTCCTCCACCATCCTCACGCACCTCAACTGGGGGTCTTCCTACCTCGTGCATGACTTCTACCGGCGGTTTGTGCGCAAAGACGCGCCCGAGGGGCATTACGTCAACGCCGGGCGTTTCGCCACCGTCCTGCTCTTCGTCCTCTCCGCCGGCATGGTCTACCTCATGGACACCGCCAAGGACAGCTTCGACATCATCCTGCAGGTCGGCGCCGGCACCGGCCTGCTCTATCTGCTGCGCTGGTTCTGGTGGCGCATCAACGCCTGGTGCGAGGTGGTGGCCATGGTCGCCTCCTTCGGCATCTCCGCCGCCCTGCTCATCCTGAAAAAGCAGGGCCTGTTCAATCCCTCCACCCACGAGGCGTTGCTGCTCACGGTCGCTTTCACCACCATCGCCTGGGTGGCCACCGCCTTCCTGGGCCCTCAAACGGACCGCAAGGTCCTGCTCGACTTTTACCGGAAGGTCCGCCCGTTTGGTCCGGGCTGGGCCTGCATTCGCAAGGAAGCCGGGATCTCGGAAACGGAGGCCAAAGCCACGCACGAGAACATCCCGCTGGCGCTCTTGGGCTGGAGCGCCGGCTGCGCGGTAGTCTGGTCCGCCCTCTTCACCGTGGGCAATTTCCTCTACGGCCGCCTGCTCACCGCCGGCATTCTGCTGGCGGTGTTCGTGGGCACGGGGCTCGTCCTCCTGAAAGTCATCAACACCCTTTGGGGCGGCTCCAGCGCGAAAGACGGAAAGCCGGCCCCCCGAAGCTAATCCGGCCTTCGCCGCCCTGCTCAGTGGATAACCCCCGCCTCCACGCTTTCCAGAAAACGACTGACCACCGCACGCCACTCGGCGGGGTAGCGAAGCACCGTGGCCTCGTGGCGGGCGTCCGGAAACTCGTGGAACTGCTTGCTGCCGGGCACAGCCGCGAAAACCTCGCGCGCCTCGTCGATGCGTGCCCTGGGATCAGCGCCGCCGTGCAGGAATAAGATCGGGCACCTCACGCTGGCGGCGTATCGGATCGGGTTATGGGCAAAACCGTTGAATCGAAACTGCCAGCCACCCCAGAGGACCAGCAACTCAGCGCCCGGAAAGGAAGGGACGTTCATGAGTTCGAAGCGATGTCGGACGGTTGTCAGCATGCGATCAAACACGGCCTCCAAAATCACCGCGTCCGGCTTGACCCCACCTGCGTTAATGGCTCTCAGAATCGCGGCAGCGCCCATGGATTGTCCGTAGAGAATGATCCTGGAGTGCAGCAACTCCCGGCGGGCGTATTGCACCGCGGCTGCCACATCTTCGGCCTCCAAAAACCCAATGGTGGTGTAGGCCTCTGAAGAGCCCCCCGATCCCCGAAAATCGACCAGTAACAATGGGAAGCCGAGCGAAGCGAACACCCCGGCTTCGGGCAGTGTGCCGCTCTTCTCCCCACCGTAGCCATGAAAGCAGATGATCAAGGACTTGGAGCGATCGCCTGGTTGATACCATGCGCCCAATCGGATGCCGTTGGCGCACGGGATGGTCAGCGACTTGGTTGCCGCTCCCAGATTGGTCGCGGGCGAGGTGGTCTCGGGGCGAGGCAACCTCACTCCCGTGAAGAGCACCGCGAGTTTCTCCCTTAGCGTCAAGGCTTCGGGCAGGTTGGTCCGGTTTCCTCCGCTGACGAAATGCGTCATGGCACGCGCATGGCAAAAAGCCAACGCGTTCAGCAGGAGGCACACCCCAACCACCAATCCGCCAAATGCCCAAGACGCGCGTCGAAACCTGCTCTTCACACCTCAAGCTGTGCCATAACCGACGCCGGGAAGAAAGCCAAACCGACACGAGGGCGAGGCTGGAAAGCCGCGGCTATGATTCCCGGTCTGCGGTTGACAATTCCCGCCATTGGCTCAGCCTCCGTTCAGTATGGAAACCCACTCTGTTTCGCCCGTCCTGCCGCCGGACTTCAAGGACCGCCGCACCTGGCTGATCGTGTTCGGCGTGGGGGAGATTCTGCTCGGTTGTCTCTGCGCCCTCTTTGTCCCCTTGATGCTCTGGGGCCAGTCCATGACCGCCAAGGCCACGGGGGCATCGCCCGACTACCGCATGGCCGTCCCGGGAGTGATGATGTACGGGATGCTTGCCGTCGCCTTTATCTGGCTGGGCATCGGATCGATTCGCTGCCGGCGTTGGGCACGGGCCTTGTTACTGATCCTGTCATGGAGCTGGCTGGCGGTCGGGGTGATCGCCGTCGGCACCCTGTTCTTCCTGTGGCCGAAACTGGCGGAGAACATGCCGCCTGGCGTCAGGGAGATCGCCCTCGTCATGGCGGCGGTCATCTGGTGCGTTATCCTCATCCTCCTGCCCGGCCTCTTGGTGTTCTTCTACAGCGGCCGCGGGGTGAAAGCGACGGTCGAGGCTCGTGATGCCACTGCTTGCTGGACGGATCGTTGCCCCCTGCCCGCCTTGGCCGTGTCCATGTGGCTCGCGTTCGGTGCGGCGGCCATGCTCTCGATGCCACTGGCATACCGTGCGGTACTACCCTGTTTTGGAGTGCTCCTGTCCGGCCTGCCGGCCATCCTGGCTTACGTGATCCTGGCCGTCCTGTGGGGTTGCCTGGCGTGGGGCTGGTACCGCCTCAAGCCCGCAGCGTGGTGGCTCACCGTGGCGGCGTTTGTCTTATTCTCCATCTCGGGCGTGATCACCTTCACGCGGGTCGACCTCATGGACTTGTACCGGATGATGGGTTACCCGCCCGAACAACTCGCCTTGATCGAAAAGTACAACGTCATGACCGGGAACATGATGGCATGGTACTCCACCGCCTTCACGGTCCCACTGGTTGGCTACCTGCTCTGGGCCAGGCGGTGCTTCCGTCAGGCGGCCTAATCGCGGGGTGTGCGCGCGTCCCGCAGAAAGGCCGCATGACCGTCCAGCAGCAGGCGGTTGCGGCCACCACGATGCGCGCTTCGTCCGCGCAATGGCTCCGCCACGCTGGGGACTGTCTTCGGGAAATACGCATCCACCGCCAATTCCACGTCGGCGGCGCTGTTGATGATCCCCACGGTCGCGTTGCCCGAGTCGCGCAGGGCATCTGTGGCCTCCCCTGGCGTGCGGCCCCAGAAGTTATCCGCCGGAACCGGATCGTCCGCGCGATCAAACCGCCACATCCAGTAGTTCGCCACCGGCGCGCCGGGACGATTGTCCACCGCCTGACCCACCTGCGGAGCCTGGGATAGACCCGACCGATCCGCCGCCGGGCAGCGCCAGATCCCCGCTACCCCGGTGGCCGGCCCCAGGACTTGGGCTGCCCACCCGGCCCGCGGGTCGCTCTTGGGCCAGTCCTCCCCCCACGGCTTGTACCCGCCCGGCAACGAGGTCTTCAACTCCCGCCGGTCAGGAAACCGGTCCCCGTGGTCGTCGAGGTAGACACTCCAAGCCAGGCCTTGCTGCCGCAATTGCGACAGGCAGACGGCACGTAGCGCCGCCTTTTTGGCTTGCGCCAGCGCCGGCAGCAGCAGCCCGGCCAGCACGCCCATCACCGCCACGCTGATGAGCAGCTCGATCAGCGTGAAGCCGAACCTGGCGCTACGGGCCACCACCTCGCTTCGGCCAAGGCGACGGTGCATGTCAGCCTTCCACCGGTACCAGCCGAACCACTCGATCCGGCTTGTTCAACACCACATACAGCAGGCCGTCCGGACCCGCCACCACATGACGCACCCGCCCGATGTCCTTGAACAGCACCTCCTGCTCCACCACCTGATCTCCCGCGACCACCAAACGTCGAAGCTCTTCCTGGGCCAGCGCGGTGGCGAACAGGTTCCCGTCCCATCGTGGGAACTTGCTGCCGTGGTAGATCGCCAGACCGCACACGGCGATGGACGGGGTCCAGTGAATCACCGGTTGTTCCATTCCCGGCATCTCCGTCCGATCCGTGATCGGCGTGCCGTTGTAGTTAATGCCATACGTAATGCGGGGCCAGCCGTAGTTCGCCCCTTTCCGAATCAGGTTGAGTTCGTCGCCCCCTCGCGGCCCGTGCTCCACCTCCCACAGACGGCCGGTACCGGGCTCCAAGGCCAATCCCTGGGGGTTGCGATGCCCGTAGCTCCAAATGGACTGACACGCCCCGGCCTGCCCGGCGAACGGGTTGTCCGCAGGAATCCGGCCATCGTCCATGACCCGGTGAACCTTGCCATTGGGACGGCTGACATCCTGGGCGTGTTCCGAAGCCCCGCGCTCGCCGATGGAAAAGTACAAGTGGCCGCTGTCGTCGAAGATCAACCGGGTGCCGAAGTGGATGTCGGTGGAGCGATACGTCCACGTCGGCGCGCGGAAGATCACCTGTTCGTCCACCCATTGACTCTCCCGCAAGCGGCCTCGCACCACCGAAGTCATCGCTCCGTCGGCGGTCTGGTCATTGGCCGCCCCATGGCTGAAGCCCAGATAGATCCAGCCGTTGGTGGCATACCCGGGATGAAGGGCCACGTCCATCATGCCCCCCTGCCCCTTGGCCCGTACCCGGGGCGTTCCCGTCACCGGCGCGCTTACCCGCCCGTGATCCACCCACCGCAGCCCGCCCGGCAACTCGGTCACCAACATCCGCCCGTCCGGCAGAAAGGCCACCGACCAGGGCGTGCTCAAACCCTCGGCCACCTGCTCCACTCGGAACTTGTGCTCCCGGCTGCTCACCATTTGATTGTCCACCGGTTTGGCGTAGTTCGTCCCCGCCCGGGCAAACTGCGCCGACTTCTCCCGCAGATAGACCACCATCGCCCGGATTTCGGGCTCGCTCAGCATCGCTTGGAAGGCCTCCATGCCCTGCTCCGGGTAGCCGTCCCGGATGCCGCGCGCCACGCTTGCGTCATCGGCCCCGTACCGCCACACGTTGTCGAAAAGGCTGCTGGCCATGCCCCCTCGCACGTCCTTGCCGTGGCAATTGGCACACTGTTCGGTATACAGCTTGCCGATCTCCCGGTCGGGCCCCGCCCCCGCCGCCAAGGCCGCCCGGCCATGGCATACAAGCCCCGCCGCCAGGATGCACTTTAGCCACAGCCTATATCCGTCTCTTATCGTTCTCAGCACGCTGGCTACTGTAGATGCCGCGACAGGAGCTGTCAAAATGCCAGCCCCGAACCCAACCCAGGCACCGCCTTGGTACCTTCGCACCCCATTCCCCCACCCCACTTGAGCCGTCCATGTGCCTGCCGACACATCGCTTACCGCCCAACCGCCTCGGGATCGCCCCGGCCCCAGTGTGGAAG
>CAYYMW010000356.1:0-7229 GCA_964472515.1 uncultured Verrucomicrobiota bacterium
GCCTCGGACCATTCGCCGACTTGCTTCGAGGGAAACTCGCGTTCCGAATTCCTCGGCAGCGCGCCGAGATCGATCACCACGCCCCCGGCCTTGGCAAAGGCCGCCAACTGCTTCCAAGCCGCTTCGGGCAGGGTGTCCACCCCGGGCAGGACGACGACCCGCCAGCGCAGGTCACCGTGCGTCAGCGCGCCGTCCTTCACCTTGCCCTCGATGAGCGTCCGGCTGTCGACCACGGTGAAGTCCCGGCGCGCGGCGAAGAGCGATTCCGCCGCCCCTTTGAACAAGCCCTCGATGCGGAGGGCCTCGGCGGCTTCGTTGGCCCAGTGTCGCGACGGGGTGAAGTGCACCCAAAGGGACTCCGCCGGATAGAGCAATGCCACCTCCGCTGCCTGGCGGCCCTCGCTCAGGGCCGTGCCGCAGCGGCCAATCCACTCGTTCAGGCGGCGGATGGCCGCGTCGTCCAACCCGGAATAGGAATAGTAGCTGGTAATCCGGTTGATCCCCGCGACCATCAACCGATTGCACGTGCCCCGGATCTCGGCCTCCGTGACAATCCGTTTGGGGCGGCTGTCCCCCGCCGGGCGGTACACCTGGCCGTGGTCAGACGTCTCGCACATGACAAAGCGGCGGCCCTCGAGTTCCGCGGCCCCGGCGGCGAACTTGGCGATGTACCACGGCACCTCGGATGGGACGCTGGTGAGGCAATCGATGCCCGGGGCATCGAACCGGCGCATGCAACGAAAGAAATCCCCGTATAATGCCACGTGACCCGCCAAGCCCTCCTCCGCCAGCAGATGCCCGCCCGAGAGGATGTTGTGCGGGCGGCACCATTCCTGGATCTGGCCGGTGTAGCCGTTGGCGACAAGTTCACCGACCGTCCGCCAGAAGTCGTAGCGTACCTGCTGGCCACGCGGCCCGGCATCGGCAACCAATCCCGCCAGCACGGGGCGGAGGTCGTAACCGGCGCGTTCGCGAAAGCGCTGCTCCAAAATCGGCGCCCAAGGCAGGACCTTCCACGGCATGGGCTGCAGGAACATACTCATGAGCGAAGGCTCGTCGGTGAAGGTCGAGACGAAGTACTTGCCCAGATCGTTGCCGAGGTGCTCGGCGTAACGTTGATGGGTCAACTCCAAGAATCGCGCGGTCGGTTCCGGTTGGAGCAAGTTGATATACGACATCTTCTCCGCCAGGTTCATGGCGGCGTGAGTGCCTTCGTAGAGCCGGTCCTCGGTGATGGCGATGACCCGCCAGGAACCGGCGGGCGCCGTCCACGTCAACTGCCGGTCGCGCACCTGAGCACGCAGATCGATGCCGGTCGCCAAGTCGATCCGGCCCTGGCTGACGGGAAACGCTTGCGCCAGCACCAGGCTCCCCGGAGGCGTTTGAAGCTTCACCTCCCCTGCCCCGCTGAGCGTCTCCGCCACCAGCAAGCCCCGGGCTTCCCATTCCGGATGGTCCTTGAGCACCAAGCCACCGGCGTTGCCCGAGGGATAGCCGCGCTCGTCGTACAGCCACATCGCCATGCCCGCCTTATGGGCTTCCTGCACCGCGCGAACAAACGCCTGCCACTTCTCGGGGCTCTGCAAGTACTGGTCGAAGGAGACGTTGCAGACCACGCCGCCGAAGCCCTGGCCCTGCAACTGTTGGCGCAACTGGTCCTGCCGGGCGGGGTCATCCGGCCAGGGATGGATGATCTTCAAAATGCGCGCGTCCGCCGGGGGCGATTGGAAGCGGCCGGCGAAGTCGGGTTGCCCGGCCGCGGCCGGGGCGGCGGCGAGAGCGAGGTTGAAGACCAAGCCGACGCCAGCGGCCAGAAGCAGCACGGCATTGAATTTCAGCGAGAGCCGACAGAAGGGAGCGGTCATGATGGTCAAAACAATCGGTCGAGCGGGCCAGGCTTGCGGCTGGGGGTCCAGTAGGTCGCCACAGAAGAGTCCGGCTTGAGTGATAGCGGGTGTTTTCCCAAACCGCGCAGAACCCAGCCCAGTGGCGTGACGAGGCCGAGAAAGAAGAGCACCAGCGCCACCTGTCCGATCCAATGGGCGGAGACGTGCCCCAGCCACATGCCGATCCGGTAAGGCCGCCGCAGCCAAGCCGGCCTGGCTAGTGCCGCGATACCCGCCAACGCCAGCAGGGCCGCCAGGCTCGCGGTCACCGCCCACGGAAGGGCGTTGCGCCAACAGAGAAAGGCGGTCACCACGGCGGCCGCGGCCAGCGTCCGGAAGGTGAGCTTGCGCCACTCGCGCGGGTCTTCGCTGTAGCGGGGGACGGTCATCGGATCAATCAGGTTGCAGGGCTACCCGCCGCTCCAGGGCCTTGCCGGGTTGGGCCGCGCGTTCCAGCACAAAACTTCCCAACACCAGACCGTCCATCTCGGTGTTCATGAAGCAACGATAGGCGTCATCCGGGGTGCAGACCACCGGTTCGCCCCGCACGTTGAACGAGGTGTTCACCAGGACCCCGCACCCGGTGAGCCGTTCGAACTCCTTCACCAAGGCGTACAGGAGCGGGTTCTGTTCGTGCGTGACCGTCTGGATGCGCGCCGAGTAGTCGACATGCGTGATGGCGGGGAGGGCGGACCGCGGTTCCTTGAGCAAGGCCAACCCCTCCACGCCCGGGGGGAGCGGCTTCCTCAACGCCTCCCGCACCGGGGCCACCAAGAGCATGTAGGGAGAATCGGTTTCAAGGTCGAAGTACTCCCCCACCCGCTCGCGCAGCACCACCGGCGCGAAGGGGCGGAACGACTCGCGGAACTTGACCTTGAGGTTCATCACCGACTGCATCTTGGGAGAACGGGGATCGCCCAAGATGGAGCGATTGCCCAAGGCGCGGGGGCCAAACTCCATCCGCCCCTGAAACCAACCCACGACCTTTTCCTGTGCCAACCAGGCGGCGGTGTGCTGGAGCAATGCCTCGGGTTCGAGTCGCTGGTACACCGCTCCGTGCGCCCGGAGGACCTTCTCGATTTCCGTATCCGAAAAGGCGGGTCCCAACAGGGCTGCCCGCATCTGGTCCGGGCGGGCCGGGGTCCGAGCCGGTCTTCCTGCCGAGTCGAGACCGAACTTCGTGTACCAAGCGTGGAGAGCCGCACCCAACGCCCCCCCGGCATCGCCGGCGGCGGGTTGGATCCAAATCTGGTCGAACCCGGCCTCCCGGAGCAAACGTCCGTTGGCGACGCAGTTCAGCGCCACCCCGCCCGCCAGGCAGAGATGGCGTTCCCCGGTCACCTCCCGGGTGTGGCGAGCCAAATTGAGCATCGCCTCCTCGATCACCACCTGGACGGACCGGGCCACATCGGTGTGCCGGCTTTCGATGGTTTGCTCGGCGCCTCGGGGCGGCCCCTCCAGCAGGGCGCAGAACCGCTCGTTGTACATGCGCGTCCCGTGTAGAAACTCGAAGTAATCCAAGTTCAGCCGGTAGGAACCATCGGGGCGAAGATCGATCAACTCCCGGCGGATGCGGTCGGCGTAGCGCGGCTGGCCGTAGGGGGCCAAGCCCATGAGCTTGTACTCGCCGGAATTGATGCGAAATCCGCAATAGGCCGTGAAAGCCGAATAGAGCAGCCCCAACGAGTGGGGAAAGCGGATTTCCTTGAGCATCTCCACCGCTCCCGCGTCGCCGCGACCGATGGTAGTGGTGGCCCACTCGCCGACGCCGTCCACCGTCAGGATGGCCGCCCGCTCGAACGGCGAGGGATAGAAGGCGCTCGCCGCATGGGCCACATGGTGCTCGGTAAAGAGAATCGGACAATCCTTGCGCAGGCCTTCCAACTCACGCCGGATGGTGCCACGCATATCCAACTTTTCGCCCAGCCACCCGGGCAGTACGCGGGCGAACACGCCCAATCCAAGCGGCGCCACCTGCAGGCAGGTCTCGAGCATGCGGGCGAACTTGAGGATCGGTTTGTCGTAGAACACCACGGCGTCCAGGGCACCGGAGTGAAGACCTTCATGCCGGAGACAGAAGTTGATCGCTTGGTGGGGAAAAGCCTCGTCGTTCTTCCGGCGCGAGAATCGCTCCTCCTGGGCGGCGGCGGCAATCCGTCCACCCACCACGAGGGCGGCGGCGGAATCGTGGTAGAAAGCCGAGATCCCCAGGATGTGCGGCGGACGAGCCATGCCTCACATGAACGGATAGAGCGCCCAGGCGATGCCGGAAGAAGAGCCGAAAATGAGGAAGGCCCCCAGCGCCACGAGAAGGAGGATCAACGGCGTGAGCCACCACTTCTTTTCCTGGCGCAGGAACATCAGGAACTCCTTCAGAACCTGCCACATGCAGGCGGACTCTAGCCCTTCAGGCGGCTTGCTTCAAACCCAAACCACACCCGGACTCGGAACGGTGGCGAACCTGGAACGGCACCGGCGTTGACGCATCGGGCTCCACCAATGACAACGCCGGACCCGTTTCCGGATCCGGCGTTGCTTCAAAGCTGCAGGCTTCCCTATTGCCCCAGTATCTTGGCGGCCTGGAGAATCTCGAACGGAATCTCAAGTCCCAGGCGCTTGGCTGTGGCCACATTGATCAGCAACTCCGGCTTGGGGTCGGTCTTTACCGCGACTTCGCCAACCTTCTTGCCCTTCACCAAGACGTCAACCACCGACTCGGCCAGCATCTGGCCGAGCTTCACGTCATTGGCCACCAAACCGCCGAGCGCGCCGTCGGCCACCGGCTTCTCGGTCAAGGAGAAGGCCGGCGCCTTGGAGGCACTAGCCAAGGCTCCGCCGTTGTCGATGAGCAGTGCCTGGGCGCCCAGCAGTACCATGTCGGCCGAGGTCTCGGCTTCCTTGAACGCGGCCGCCGCTTCCTCCTTCGTTTTCACGCCCTTCTCGGCATAGGTCAGTTGGAGTTTCTCACAGGCCGCCTTCACGCCCGCCTGATCCAATGGCCCGCTGGGATGCCCCTGCTCGAAGATGAGCAACACTCGCTTTGCCTTGGGTAGAATGCCCAGAAAGCTCTGAAGTTGCTGATCGTAGGGCAGCGAATAGGTGACCCCCGTGAGGTTGCCCTCGGGCGCCGACGCGCTCTTGAGCACCCCTAACTGCACGGGATCGTTACAGGCGCCGAAGTAGCCTGGGATGGCGGGTTGCGCCTTCGCCAGGGCCTTGGCTCCGGTGGAACGCAGGGCAACGATGGCGGACTTATCCTGTTCGAACTTCTTCAGGGTCTCGCCCAGCGCCGCAGGGTCTTTCAACTCCTTTTGCACCTCGATCTGGGCTTGGGGAGCCAGGGTCGCCATCGCCTCTTGGAAGCCCTTGAGCGTGCGGTCAGCCATGCTGGATTTTCCCTCCCACGCCACGCCGACCTTGAGTGGCTTGCCGTCGGCGCAGACTCCCGCCAGCGGCAGGAGCAGGAAGGTGCCAAGGCTGATGGAAACAAGAGAGCTCAACTTCATAAGAACTTGGGTGTGCGGGTCTCGCTGGCGCAGCGGGGAGGCTCAGGTGTCGAAACGAAGCCCTGGCGCACCAGCACCCGGGCACGACCAACCCCGCCAACCCAACGACGGCCTACCCATTACATCGGCGCATCCCCTCAACGCTTGAGCACCATCCTCTCTTGGGCTGGGCGGCGGAGGCACGCCGTCACCTGTGCAGGACGCCGAGACCTCCTGAGCGTCGGTAACGAGCCAAGCGGGCCTTGAGGCAGTGGCATCGCGACGGAAGGTTGCCGGGGTGGGCATCTGCCGCCAAACGCGGATCGCCCGGCCAGGACGTTCGGCCTAAAGGGGGGATGCCTCGCTGCCGATATTCGGGAAGCAACGCTTGCGAGGCCGCCACCCGTTCTGTGTGGCTGGAGCCAAGACGATCACGGCCGGCCGCAGTTGTCGGCACCGAGGCAAGTGCATCATTGCCAACACATAAAGCCGGCCCTCAGCGCACCCCGTGCGAGCCGTAAGCAGGGAAGCCCACCCTGCCTGCATGGTCCGCTGCACGTTGCCACTCCGCTATGAAACTGAGTCTGTACCAACGAATTCTTGCACCGATCATCACCCTGGTCGTGCTCAGCGTGGCCCTCATCAGCTGGTTTACCTACTTCATGTCCAACCGGACGCTCATCGAGAGCGCGCGCAACGACGTTGCCGCGCTGGCACAAAGCACGGTCACCAACATGGCGGTCTGGCTGTCGGATCGCAACCTGGACCTGCAAACTTGGGCAAACCAGAAGATGTATCAGACCTGTACTCAGGACTCGTTCGTGGGCCAGGCCGCCCGCAAATCCGCCTGCACCGAACTGGCAGCGCTGGAGCAACGATACGGGCTTTTCGAGATGCTCGCCGTGGCCGACAAGGACGGGCGCATCGTGGCCGCCTCCCAAACCAACGCGCTTGGGAAGGTGACCGTCGGCGACGCGGACTACTTCAAAGCCGCGATGGAGGGGCGTCCGAGCATATCGCAATCCAGCCTCAGCCCACTGACGGGCAAGCCCATGTTCGTCATGGCGGCTCCGATCAGGGAAGGCGACAAGACGGCGGGGGTGCTGGTGGCCAACGTGAGTCTCGAGAAGTTCGGCGCGCGCTTTGTGCTGGGCCGCAAGTTCGGGCGCACAGGCTACCAATTCCTGATCGATCCGAAGGGATTGACGCTGGTCCACCCGTCCAAAGAGCTGGAGTTCAAGCTCAACATCAATGAATTCGCCTGGGGCAAGGAAATGATCCAACTCCGGAGCGGCAGCATGATTTACGAGTTCAAGGGAGCCGAGAAACTGGCGGGGTGCGCGACGCTGGCAGACCTGGGCTGGCTCGTGGGCGCCACCGCCCCCACTTCCGAGTTGCTGAGCGCCCCGCGCCTGATCGCCAAGGTCAACCTCGGCCTGGGCCTGGGGATCGTGCTGGCGGCGGGGTTGATCACCACCCTGGTGGCCCGGTCCGTGGCGCGTCCGCTCAAGAATCTGACCGTGACGCTGAAAGAGAACGCGGACCAGGTCAAACGAGAGGCAGAACAGGTCGCTGGGTCCAGTCAATCCCTGGCGGAAGGCACGAGCCAGCAGGCCGCGTCGCTCGAGGAAGCGAGTGCTTCGGTGGAGGAAATCTCGAGCATGACGAAGCAGAACGCCAAGGGCGCGCAGAACGCCAAGACGCTCGCCAACCAGACGCGCCAGGCCGCCGAGGGCGGGGCGGGCGACATGGAGCACATGACCCGGGCGATGGAGGAGATGAAGACAGCCTCGGCGAACGTCGCGAAGGTCATCCGCACCATCGATGAAATCGCGTTCCAAACCAACATCCTGGCCCT
>CAYYMW010000357.1:0-7206 GCA_964472515.1 uncultured Verrucomicrobiota bacterium
GGCTGGAAGCCTGCGCTACAAAGGGCGGCGTTGGCGGGGAGGGCGAGGTTGGGCGTTTGCGGGAGGACCGGATTGACACGATTGACCTGATTGGGGACGGCGACGAGCCGTCGCCGCACCGGCAGGCGGGAAGCCTACGCCAGAAAGGGGGAATGCGGTGGGCCGATGGGATCAGGCCACGAGGGGCCACTTGAAGGTGGAGGTCAGCGCGATGCGTTTGCCGGTGGCAGCCGATTCCCGGGCCGCCGTAATGACTTCCAGCACGTGCAGGGCGTGCTCCGGGGTCACGAGCAGTTCCTTGCCGGTGACGAGGCATTCCGCGGCGAGGGAGGCGCCCTGCTGCCAGACGTAGCCTTGTGCGTCGGTGGCGTGGCGTTCGAGCCTAGGTGAATCCTGGGTGGCGAGGTCAACGCCCAGCGGTTCCCAATCGTAACCGACCAAGCCCATGAAACCCCGGTTGCCGACAAGGGAGATGGTGTGCCGGGTTTCCTGACTGCCTTCGTGGCCGTGGGGGTTGAAGTAGTTGAAGCCCGACTGGACATGGGAGATCACTCCGTGGCCGTGGTCGAGGAGGACCATCGCGTTGTCTTCCTCGGTGACCTTGATCCGGCCTTTGTCCTGAACGGTGCGCTCGGGAGTGACGATGCTCAACATGGCGGTGACCTGTTTGGCGGGACCCAGCAGACCGGTCAGGGAGGTCAGATTGTAGACGGCAAGATCCGGCATGGACCCGCCCAGTTTTTCATAGAAGAAAGCGGACCAATCGGGCCCGCCATGGCCATAGTCCGCGTGGGCGGCGGCCACGTGGCCGAGCTTTCCCTGGGCCAGTTGCCGGGCCATGAAGGCGAACTGGGGGCTCTGCACGGTGATCGGGGCGCCCCACAGCCGGAGGTTTCGGGCGCGAGCCATCCGCAGCAACTCCTGGCCGGCTCGCAGGGTGTTGGCGATGGGCTTTTCGCTCCACACGTGTTTGCCCGCCTCAAGCGCGCGGCGGTTGATCCCCTCGTGCTCCTGCATGTCGGTGGTGTCGATGAGGAACTCAAAGGGCACGCCGGCCAGCATGGCATCGACGTTCGGGTAATGATGGGCGACCCCGAATTGCTCAGCCCGCTGTTTCGCGCGCTCGGGCTTGCGGTCACACAGGCTCACGACCTCGGCGTAAGGGCACCTTTTCAACTGGGGCAGGTATTGACCTGACACGCTGCCGCACCCGATGAGGCCGACACGCACCCGGCGGGGCGGAGTTTCCGCGCCTCCGGCCGGGAAGGCACCGGAGGCCACTGCGGCACCGGCGATCAGGGTTGATTTGGCGAAGGCTCGGCGGGTCAGGAGCGAGGTCGGACTTTTCATGCTCGGTTAAGGTGGAGGTGGTGAGTAACTCCGCTTGGTGCAGGCCGTGGTTCGGTTGATTTCAGGGGCGTAGTCTCCCGCCTCCGGCGGCCGGAGGAACAGAGCCTGAGCGGGATCCGGCTCACTTGCCGGGGGCGCCTTTCTGATGGGACAGGAACCAGTCGTAGAGTTGGGCGTTGCCGTAGGTCACGGTCCAGGAATCGTGGTTGGCCTCGGGGTAAACGGTCAACTTGAGGTCGGTGCAGCCTGCCCGCTTGAGGGCGTCGATCATCTCGACCGATTCCGAGACGGGCACCACGTTGTCCTTGGCCCCGTGGAAGGCCCAGACGGGCAGCGCGTGCAGGGCCTGGCGGCCGGCTTCGTCGTAGAGGTCGATGCGGATGCGCTGTCCGCCGCCGCAAATGGGGGCGATGGCGGCGAAACG
Organism: uncultured Verrucomicrobiota bacterium; assembly: GCA_964472515.1. Classification (GTDB taxonomy): domain Bacteria; phylum Verrucomicrobiota; class Verrucomicrobiia; order Limisphaerales; family J093; genus CAYYMW01. The sequence goes on from CAYYMW010000357.1 coordinate 1,775, forward strand.
TTCCGGGTGCCTGGTACCCAGGCTCCAAGTGCCGTAGCCGCCCATGCTCAGGCCGGTCAGGTAGACGCGGCTGGTGTCCACCTTGTAACGCTCGCCGATTTCATCCAGCAAACCCATGAGCAACTCGTCATCCCAGATCTGGCCTTCGGGGCACTGGGGGGAGACGAGGATGAACGGAAAGGCGGGCTTGGTGGGAGCCACCTTGGGCGGGCCGTGTTTGGCGACGATCTGGACATCGGAACCGCGTTCGCCCGCCCCGTGCAGGAACAGGATCAAGGGCCATTTCTTGGCAGGGTCTTCGCCGTAGCCTTTGGGAAGGTACAGCAGGTAATCGAGCGCGCCATTCCGGACGAGCTGGCGCTGGAGCTTGGCCGGGACCCGCGTGCCGGCGGCCGGGGTGGTTTGGGCCATGGTGAGGGAGGCGGCCACGAGAGCCGCGGCAAAGGTGGCAACGAGCAATGATCGCATGAATACGAACCACCGCCGGGTGAAAAGCCGGGGCCGAGCCGGCGGTGCTTGACCGGCAGGCTACTACATCAGCTTGAGCTTCGGCAAGTCCTGCAGGTCGATCATCCCCACGGGCTCGCGCCGCCGGTTGACGACCACCAGGTCGTCGATGTTGCGTTCGTTGAAGATCTTGAGGGCCTCGACCGCCAGCGCGTCCTCGCGGACCACGATGGGGGAGCGGGTCATCAACTCGGAAAGGGGGCGGGAGAGGACTTCTTCGCCCGCGGCCATGTGGCGGCGGAAATCGCCATCGGTGAAGACGCCGGCGAGTCGGCCGCGGCGGTCCACGACGCTGACGCTGCCGGCCTTGGCCTGGGTCATGACCAGCAGGGCTTCGCGGGCGGTGGTGGTGGCCGGCGCCACGGCGTTGCGCGGGCCGGTGCGCATGATGTCCTTCACCTGCAAGAGCAAAGCGCGGCCAATGGCCCCGCTCGGGTGGTGTTTGGCAAAATCCTGGCGTTTAAAACCGCGCGCTTGCAGCACGGCCATGGCCAGCGCGTCACCCATCACGAGCATGGCGGTGCTGGAGGAGGTGGGGGCAAGGTTGAAGGGGCAGGCTTCCCGCGGGACCCGGACGTTCAGCACCACCTCGCTGTGCCGCCCCAGGGTGGAACGCGGGACGCCGGTCAGGCTGACAACCTTGACGGAAAAGCGTTTCAGGGCGGGCAGCAGGTTGAGCAGTTCCTCGGACTCGCCGGAGTAACTCAGCGCCAGGACCAGGTCGCCGTCGGTCAGGACGCCGATGTCGCCGTGCAAGGCGTCGACGCTATTGAGCACGACGGCGGTGGAGCCGGTACTGGTCAGGGTGGCGGCGATCTTGGCGCCGATGTGGCCCGATTTGCCGATGCCCACCACCACGACCTTGCCGCGCCGACGCAAGGTTTCGACCATCAGGTCCACCGCGTCGTCGAAGGACGTGTCCAACTGCTTGCGGACGGCACGGAGGGCCGTCAACTCGAGATCGAATACCTGTCGTGCTCTTGCCAGATGACTCATAGTTCGAGGGCTGCACGCCGGCGAAAAGACCGGACCAGCCCACCGCTCGATTCTGGCCGGTTGGGCGCTCTGGGACAATGTCAGAATGATGTTTGCGGAGTGCGGTCCCGTTGCCAACGCCCAGCCCCCCTAACCCGGCGGGCATGTTCTTTTGCTGTCCAGCGGTTTGCGCGGCCCGGTATAGTGGGGGCCGCATGAAGCGATTCGACAGATGGGTCGTGGGGTTGTGCTGGTGCGCGGCGGGCGCGCTCGGCGCTGCCGTTCAAGGCCAACCGTCACCCTTGACCTACCGCACCTCGTGGGTGGGGAACAGCTTTGGTGGCGGGCCGAAATGGGTCCAGAACTTCGCGGAGGGGATGTTTGTCGGGGCGGACGGGACGGTGTACCTGGCCAGTCGCTGGGACGAGGCTGGACGGGAGTTCGGTGTCTACCGGAACGGCGACGTGGCAGGCAACGCGGGGGACACGCATGGGTGGGGCACGGGCGGCGGTTACGCCGTGGCAGCGGTGGGGCAATACCTCTTCATCACCCATTCCCAAGGCAACGAGGGCGGCAAGCTCAAGGGCAACCAATACCCGGACAAAGGCTACAACTGGTATGGCGTCGCCCGCCGGAAGCTCGACGGCAGCCATGCCCCCTTCCCCGGCGGGCGCGGGCGCTTCAACGATCTGTTGGTTTTGCGGGAATTGCGGGATGGTTTCGACGGCCACCTCCGCGGGCTCGGCACCGATGGGCGGCGGCTCTACATCAGCGACACCCAGGGAGCGGCGGTGCTGGTGCTGGACCCGGTCTCGATGGACATTACCCGGTCGTACTCCATTGAACGGCCCGGCCCGCTGGCCGTGGACGCTGCCACCAACGTGTGGGTGGTGCTCTCGGGCAGCGCGGCTGTCGGGTGCGCGCGGCCCAATGGGGAGTTTAATCCCGCCGCCCTGCCGCTGCCGGATGGGGCGGTTCCGAGCGCGCTGTGCCTGAACGCGCGCGGGGAGTTGATGGTCGCCGACGCCGGCTGGCGTCAGCAGATCCTGACCTACAGCCTGGGGGCGACGAATCGGTTGGTCGACCAGTTCGGCGAGGAACGAGGAGTCTGGGCCGGCCCGGAACCCGGGCGCGTTGGCCCCACACGCTTCTGCGGTCCCACGGGGGTCGGCACCGACGAGGCCGGCAACCTCTACGTGAGCTGCAACACGCCGGCGGGCGGCACGGTGCTGCGCGCGTTCTCGCCCGAGCGCAAGCTGCTTTGGGAGTTGCTTGGCCTGGAGTTTGTCGATGTGGCCGACCCGGTTCCCGGTTCCGACGGCCAGGTCGTCTACACTACGGAGGGGCGCTATGAACTCGATTTCTCGAAGCCAGCCGGCAAGGACTGGCAATGGATGGCGCACACGCTGAATCCCTTCAAGTACCCCGACGATCTGCGCCTCCACGAGAGCCACCATCTGCAATGCTCGCCGATCTACCGCGAGCTGGACGGCCAGCGATTTCTCTTCATCCGGGGCATGTGGCAGCAGTTCCTCTCGGTATTCCGCCTGGAAGGGGACACGGCCGTTCCCTGCGCCATTCTGAGCGCCGGCCCCTATCGTGCCGAGGACGGTTGGACGCCACCCGGCCAGCCGGAAAAGGGCCGCTGGCTCTGGCGCGACACCAACGGCGACGGTCGGATGCAAAGCGACGAGTACGTCGCCGGACCGGGTCCCGGCGGGGAGTTCTGGGCGAGCAACGTCGATGCGCGCGGCGATCTCTGGCAGGGCGATCAAACCAAGGGCATCTGGCGGTGGCGCTATCTCGGGTTGGACGGTCACCGCGTTCCGCGTTACTCCCCGGAGCAGGTGGAGACCTTCCCGATGCCCCGGCCGTTGGTGAACCTGCTGCGCACCGAGTACCAACCGGAGACGGACACCATGTACCTGACCGGGCAGACGGAGGATCGCCGCATCACAGGGGGCGAATGGGGCACGGCCGGCACCGTGGTGTTGCGCTTCGATCATTGGAGCGGCGCGCGCCAACTCCGCTACCGCGCCGAGTTGCCATACGTCCCCACCAAGCAACTCATGGTTTCCTTCGGTGTGGCGGGGGGGCTTTTCTTCGCCGTGGACTGCAAGTCCGCCGAAGTCTTCGTCTACGACAACCAAACGGGCAAACCGCTCGGCAGCATGAAGCCCGGCCCGGAAGTCCACGGAGAAAGCGGCTGGGTCGATTTTCGGGACGCGCTGCGGGTCTGCCAGCGGAAGAACGGCGATTACGCGGTGTTTGTGGAGGAGGACTGGAAGGGCAAAGTCCTGGTCTACCACCTCAAGGACCCACTACGGCGCTGAGGCGTGGCCAGCGGAGGGCCGGCGGCCCGCCCGCATCAACGGCCTTTGAACGCCGCCCGGAAATCGTCAAGGCTGACGCCGAGGGCGGCGCGGGCCACACGGTCCAACCCGGCAGGATCGCCGGTCAGGTGGATCGTGCGGTGGGTGTGTTCGAGCGTCTGGCCGGGGGCCAGGTTGGCGGCGGGAGAGCTGCTTTCGATCTCGTAGAAGTTGCCCAGGGACTTGCCCGTGTCGTTGGGGCCATCGTTGTAGCTGTTGGCGGCGTCCCCGGAAAACGGGTTTTCCTGGTGCTTCCAGAGTGAATTGACGTAGTCGCGCCGGTCGGGCGGGAGGGTGAACTGGACCACCGTGAGGGTGCGGTTGGCGTCGTCGTAGCTGCCCATGAAAGGCTTGGCACGCCGCGGACTGACGCCGAGCTTGCTGCGGAATTGCGCGTCGGCGCGGAAGAAGGCGAAGCCGTCCCTGACCACCAGGCGTTCGGGCGGGATCGAGCCGAAGTAGCCAGCCTCGATGGCCTGACCAAGGTCGGCCTCCGCACCTTCGCGGTACGGGACGACGACGGTGGTCTTGGGGGAGGCGTTGAACATGCCCAGAATCCACATGGAGAGCATCCCGCCCTGGGCGGTCCAAGGCTGGTCACCCGCGTTCGAGAGGCGGTTGACCGATTGGTAGGCGACCAACTTGACACCGGGCTGCGCGCCGAGTCCGAGGTGTTTCCAGGCTTGGGCGGGCTCGATCACCTGCACCCGACGCTCGGCACGGACTTCGAGGACGGTGCGCGAGTAATTCGTGAAGGTCATGCGCCGCACGAAGGTGGCGGCATCGCGGGTCTGGTGGGCGAGTTCGAAGGGTTCGGTGTCCAAGGCGGCGGGCGTCTGCCAATGGGCGAATTCGAACGGCGCGCCCGGCGGGAAGAAGATGGAGAACTGGCCGCCCTCGGGTCCGAACCAGAGGCGGTCCTCGCCGCCGTAGGGGTTGATGTGGGGGCGCTGCTCGCCGGACGTGAAGAGTTCGCGGTTGATCCAGCCGAAGCTCAGCCCGTTGTCCCCGGCGGCGGCGCTGGTCATGACGCGTCCCTGCAGCGCCGGCGCGACCAGGATTCGCCCCTGACCGGAGAGGTCGGTGAGCTCGACGATGGGGGTGTGGTTGCGCAGGAAGGCGGCATCTTCAGCGAAGCTGCCGGCTTGGACGGGGGGAGTGACTTCGCTCATAGACAAAACCAGGACAGCCCAAGCCAGGGAGCGGGCGGCGCGGTGCGCGGACGCAATCAACGGGTTCATGAATCGAGGCCCACCCGGTGCAACCAGCGCTTGCGGGCAGCCGGTGGTCATGGGAAACGCAGATATGCGTGGCGTCAATGGTAAAGCGCGAGGCAAGCCGGGGGGTGGCCTTTCAAGCGGCCAAAGGCGGCTGAGGCGGGACAGCTTGATGCCGCAACTGATCGAGCACAGGCCAGAGCCCGGCGAGATCGCCGATGGCGATGGCGCCAATCCGTTGAAGGGTCGCGGCGTAGGCCGGCGCGGCGCGCCCCCCCACGACCAGGGCGATTTCCGCAGGCAGTTGGCGCCGCAGGGTTTCCAGCTCGGCGGGCAGCCGGGGATCGTCCTGCGGATAGAC
>CAYYMW010000358.1:0-7163 GCA_964472515.1 uncultured Verrucomicrobiota bacterium
CCGCGCCGAATCAATCCGGGGAGCGCGCCCGCCTCGGGCGCCCCGTCGCGCGCCCCCGCGCGACGGACTTACCATCCCCGCGCCTCAAGCCTGCCCTTCCCCCTCTGTGCTCTCTGTGCCCTCTGTGGCTCCCATCCCCGCGCCTCACGACCGCGTCGAGAACAGCTTTCCCGGCATCTGGCGGACCAGCCGCTTCATCTCCAGCGCGAACAGCGCCACCGACACCGTCGAGGCGGGCAGCCCGCTCTTGCGGATGATCTCGTCGATGGGCATCTCCTCGTGGTCCACGCAGGCCAGCACACGTTGCTCGTTTTCGGAAAGCTGCAACGCCGGCAGCGCCCCCGTGTCCGCCGCGCTGGGCGGGCGGTTGGACGCCGGGAACAGATACTCGAACTCGGAGAGAATGTCCTCGGCGCTCTCGCACAGCTTGGCGCCCTTCTTGATGAGGTCGTGGCAGCCCTTGCTTTGCGGCGAATCGATCCGCCCCGGCACCGCAAACACCTGGCGTCCGCATTCCGTGGCCATGTTCGCCGTGATCAGCGCGCCGCTCGACATGTTCGCCTCCACCACCACCGTCCCCAGCGTCATCCCCGCCACAATCCGGTTCCGGATGGGAAACGTCTGGCGATCCGCCGGCCGGTTGAAGGGGAACTGAGTGATGAGCGCGCCCTCGGTGGCGATGCGGGAGAACAGTTCCGCGTTCTCGGGCGGGAACACCAGGTTGATCCCCGTGCCCAGCACCGCAATCGTGCGGCCCTTGGCCGTGAGCGCCCCTTGATGGGCCGCCGTGTCGATGCCCCGGGCGCCGCCGCTCACCACCGTCACTCCCGTGTAAGCCAGTTGGTACGCCAGCCGGCGGGCGGACTCCTGCCCGTAGGTCGACGTCCGCCTCGAACCCACCATCGCGATCGCGTTGCGGTCCTTCTCCGAGAGCGTGCCCTTGACGTACAGCACGATGGGCGGGTCGTAAATCTCGCGCAGCGAGGCCGGGTAATCGGCGTCCGCCTGGATCACCACCCGGCAACCGTAGCTGCGGATGCGCTCCAACTCCCCGGGCAGATCCACGCTGCCTTCCCACGAGGCGATCGCCTGGGCGGTCTCCTCCCCGATGCCGTGGACGCGCATCAGTTCCGCCTTCGACGCGCGGAGGATGGCGGGGGCGTCGCCGAACTGCTCCATCAACTGGCGCACCCGCACTGGTCCCACGCCTTCGACCATGTTTAATGCTACCAAGGCTTCCCGAGCATCCATGCCGCGACCATACCGGCCCGCGTCCACCCCGGCAAGCGCCGTGCGGGTTTGGAGTCCTTCTGGTTGGAGGATATTCGCTATGCCGCCCCGTGGGGAAGGTATGGTTTGGTTCAACTTATACCCTCCCGAATCTGGTAATCACCGAAAGGTAACCCACGGGCAGGTGCCATCGTGACAAGGGCGACGGATCACCAAGCAGTCCAGCCGAGGAATCAGAGACAAAGCGATCGATCTCAGGCTACGGCGCGTAGACGACTCGATAGGCCCGGGCCGCTACCGTGCTGGGATGCACTTCGGTCTTGGGCGGACCGTCGTCCACCCACTCGACCAACCCGCCCGTTCCTCTCACCGAAGGGGTCGTGTTTCGCCAGGTTTCAAGGTCGTCGGAGTACTGGATCAGATAGGAGCGGTTCAAATCGGTGCTGAATTGAAGCATGAAGGTGCCGTCTGGCAGACGACTGGCCTTCCCGTCCGTGAAGAGAATGGGGGTTCCGCAGAGCGCTTCCAGTGAAGCCACCCGGGCAGGCCGGGAGAGCGGGGCGGAGATCGGTTGGCCAACCTGACCGCTATCATTGCTGCCCCACGCGTAGACGCTGCAGTCGTTACCTATGGCCAGACTGTGAAACTGCCCGGCCGCGATAGACGACCAGCCCGTGACCCCTGCCGGAGGATCCACTAGCACCGGGGTTGCGCGTGTGTTCTGGTCCAGCCCCAACCCGAGTTGATGTTCCCAATTCCGGCCCCAGGCGTAGAGTTGACCGTTATCCCCTATGGCGAGCACGTGGTATCCGCCGGCGCAGAGCTCGGTCCACCGCGTCACTCCTGTCGGCCTGGGTACTCGGCTGTAGCTCACGATGCTGCCAGTTCCGTGACCGTACGGATCAACCGTGTAGGTGTAGAGTTCGCCATTGTCGCCGAGCAATACTCCAAAAAGACCTGCTTGGGCGATAGACTCCCAGCCGGCGACGCCGGTTGGCCGGTCGAACCGCTTCCGGTTCCACCCGTTATAGTAGTTGATAACGTACGCTTCCCGGTCTTCGCCGAGTGCCAAGATTACTTGGTTGACGCTGGCCAACGCCGCGCGGGCGTCCCGCCACCCGCCGGACGGTGAAGGCACCGGGATCTGCGAGTCGGGGTCCCACTGCCTCGCACGCAAATAGAGGTTGCCATCGTCACCAACAAGCACGATGCCATCGAACCCTTGGGAGACGTGTTTCCATTGTTTCACCCCGGGTGGAAAATCAACCGGCGTCAACCCGTCGCGGTAGAGCTTGCCGGAGTCGCTGAGGGCCCACGTTCCGGAGATCTCTTTCCACCCCGTCACCCCTCTCGGCCAGACTGCCAGGAACGGGGTCGATGGTGGGATGGCCTCGGTGCGCCCAAACTGCTGCGGATACGCCCCGAACACCGAGAGGGCTCCCACCGCATTGATGACGTAGGAGGCATCCGAGGAAACGCCGGAGTAGACTCGCGGGCGTGGCAGGCATTGGTCCGAGTACACCAGGCAGGTCAGCGGCGCGCTCTCATAGGCCGTCCCGTTAGCGGTCAGAGCGTTCGCTGACAGCGTGTAGGTGCCGGTGCCGGGCGCCTTCCAATCGAGGGTGAAGGGCGGTTCGGCGGCGACGCCGATTGTTTCGCCGTTCGCTTTGTAGATGATCTTCCGCAGTGTTTCTCCCTCCACCTCCAGTCGCGCCGCCAGGTGTAGTATTGCCGGGCTGGATGACACCGAATTCGGGAGGGGACTGACGAGGTGGAGCCCTTGGCAGGCCAGTTGGAGGCTGAAGGTGCCGGCGGTGGCCTCCTGTCCGAATAGCACGATTTGGTACGTGACGCCTCGCTGGGCTGAGAACCGGACGGTCGGGGTGTTGGTCCAGCCTGCGGGGCTCGACGAAACCGGGACCAAATTGGTGAGGATACCCCCTTGGAAGATCGCTACGGCAACCGGGTTGGTGCCCGCCACGCGGAGGTTGACTTGGCAGTGGATGGGCGCCTCCCAGGAATACCAGACCGACGACCCCGTGTCGGCGGGCGCGAACGGCGCTTCTCCGCTCTCAGTGGTCGCTCCTTCGTTGGAGTCGAACAAGTCGGCCGACAGGCCAGTCAGCAAGCGGCGGTTGGCGAAGTCATCGTTGTAGGGCTTGAGGTGCAGGGACCAGTCGAGCGCCCCCTCCTCGCCGAAATAACCATCGACGGAAATGAAGTACGTGCGGCCGGCGACCGCGTCGAACTCAACCCTGTCGTAAGGTGCGGCCATGGCATTGCCGGCCACTACCGAGAGCGAGTCGACCGTGGCGCCGAGGCATACGTTGAACAGGAGCGCAAAACCGTCGCCCGCGCCATCGATGACACAGATCCCGTCAGCGGGCGCGGTCCATCGATACCAGATCGAATGGCCGCCCTGGTTATCCGCCCAGGTCGGTTCGCCCGTCCGCGGCTCCCAGGGGTAGTTCCCTTTCACCTGCATCGTGGCGGCCACATTGGTGGCGCGGATAGACGCCCCTCGGCCTGAGATTACTTGCGCCATTTCAAAATCGTCGTTCGTCGGTCGTATTGCGACCCGGATCTCCTCGGAAAGCGTGCGGATCCCCTGGGTGTCGGTGACGACTAGGTGCAGACGGTGGTTGCCGGGGTCGGAGAACACGCATGGGAGTTCGTAGGAACCAAGCGGCAATTGCCCCATGGGTTGGCCGTCTACCATGAGTTCGACAGACTCCAGTTTCCGAACTTCGGCGGTTCGCCGGGCGCGGATAGTGAAACTCGCCGGGGCACGAAGCACAGTATTGGCCGGGGGATAGATGATTTCGAGATCGTTTAGGGCTACTGCCAGCGAGGCGCCTGACACTTCGTTGGAGAGGCAATCGACGGCGATCTGATAACTCGTGCCGAGTTGCACGTTCGCGATGAATCCATTTGCTTGGTTCGTCAGCAAGAACAGAGCCTCGACTTGCGTCCCCGTGAAGAGGCCCAGGAGCGCGTTGCTTTCTTGGGCGGGTACGACCACAAAGCTCGCTCTCGCTTGGCGAGGGGGAGTCCATTGCCACCAAACCGACTTGCCAGCGCTCTCAGGAAACGGGCGCGGCTCCCCAAGCTCCACGGTGGCGTTCACCTGATCGATGGCCGACGTCCAGCATTCCTCGCTCTGCAGCCTGCGTCTGGCAAAGTCGTCGTTGGATGGACGTGGCATCGTGACTGTCACCCGGTGCACGCTCGAGGTCAGTCTGACACCGTTGGCCCTGTGGAGCACCGCCACCAAGTCGACCTTTCCCTCAATTGACGGAACCCAGGTGATCTCGTAGGGAGGGGTGGCTGTGCCGCCAAGCAGCAGTGTGCCCGCGTAGAACACAGTCTCGCTGATCTCTGTCACCTCTGGGGAGACTGCGGCGCTTACCTTGACAGTTGCGCCAACGTCGATCATGGCAGCGTCGGCAGGCTGCAGAATGCGAATGGGTGGGATGCCCGGTTCCATATACGTGGCGAAGACCAAGTCCAGGGGATACGCGGGGTTGTCCCATTGATAAGCGATCAGCCACGCCCCCCCCTCCGCGCAGGACCAAAGCATACCCCGGTAATAGGCATCCCCAAACGAGCTCGGGAAGCAGTACTCCGCCGAACCGGTCACAGGCGCGTCGGTTCTCAGTACGAGCGCATAGGTCACGTCGCGCTGGAGATAGACTTCCTGGTTGGTGAAATATACTCTGCTTTGCGTCGAAAGGTTCGTCACCACGGCTTGCCCTAGAACGTTCGTGCCGGGCACACCCTCCACCGTGTCGGTGACCGTGAAGATAGTCGGGTATTCGGTGCCGCTTCCAGGACCGTAACCACTGTGCTCGATGTGCTCCAACCTGCCGGCGATCGACGACTGGAACGTCTGTGCTAGCTCCTGCTTGCTGAGCCCTGTCCTTAAGTCCGCCACAGCACTGCTCGTGCTTTGCACCTGATCCAGGACTGCACCCGTGGCTGTGCCCACTCCAGCCAGGAACACAGACACTGCCGCTAATATAACACCTCTCTTCATGAGACCTTGAATGAAGGCCTTATGAACCCGGAGATGGAATCGGTCAACAACAATGTCGAGGAATCGCACGGCTTCCGGCCTCGGCCTCGTTGAAAGGCTGCCGCACATGCATCCCCGGGCAGGCCGCCCTTCAAGCCCCCTTTCGACGCGTCCCTCTGAAGCGCCGTAGGCGCGGAATTACAGGAGCCTGGGGCAACGCCCCAGGAAACGGTGATTCGTCATTGTTTTCGAGCGCTGAAAGCGCGAGATTGCGTGAAAGCAACGCCAATATGTCGCAACCTCTTGCCAGGCACGCGAAGCGCCTGTGGTCACCATGCTTGCGGGATCAAACCTACCTTGGTCCATCGGCGACCTGACCGGCGGTCTTGGATTTGACCACGCGGTTGCGGTCGGCAACGACCACGCCACTGAGATCGCCTGCCGCGTCCCGGCCGCGGACTGAGCAAGCTTCGCCAACGACGAACCAGCAACATGCATGAACAACAAGCTAACGCATGGATTGCGCCTCATCCCGATAGACGCGATCAAGTTGTGAAATGAAACGGTGGATGCCAACGTGTTTTGGACTGGCAGTCGGTGCGCTCGTAGTTGTATGGGTCTTTGCCGAGCCAACGGACATGGGATTGTCTGGTCTCATTGTCCGCCCGATTGTCCTGACACTCGCCAGCTTGCTGTTCAAGAGCCATGAGGCAGCATTCCAGCTCTACTTTCCCACGGTTATCCTCCTCGGGAGTGGCGTCGGTCTAGTTGCCGCGCAAGCCTTCAGAGTCGCCGTGTTCGCGATTAACAAGGTGGTCCTGAGGATCAGGAAGTGAACCTCCCACACCGATCCTAGGACGCTCCAGGCCCTGCCATTCGACGCTGCCGCAGGTTAGGCTTCCCAAGCCCGCCAAGTGATGGGTGGTTGCCTCAACGGGGTAGCGCATACCAGCCCAAGAACCCGTTCGCGACCATGGTTCTTTCCGCGCGAGCCGGCTGAGCGCCCTTGGGGTGCGTTTTGCGGCTCTCCCGATTCGCCAATCCGGTCTGCCCAGTTCACGGACGGCCTGCACTCCGCCGCTGCTTTTCAAACCACCCCGGCAGGTGATGCGCGGCTCCGATTTCCGGATGGCCTTGCCAGCCCGTTATGGAGTGCGGTGGCAAGCGTAGCGCGACACCGCTTCCAGCCGCTGGTACAACCTCATCCGGCTTGCCATTACGGTTTACGCTTTACGCCTTACGTCATTCCCGCCTTTTCCCTCTGCCCAGTCTACCCAGTCCACAGACGACCTGCACGCCACCGCCAACCGTCCTATCGTGAGCCCGTGAACGCGCCCCACCGCGATTCTGGATGAAGCGACCAACCGGCCCTCGTTGACGATAAGCCCCACCGTCGGCGTCCATGAACGTCAACGGTCGCCGTCCCAGCCGTCCTACCTATCAGACATGAATCTGCCGTTCCAGCCCGGCAGATGGAGTTCCTGCACGTTTCCTTCTGCCGACCCCGTGCCGTGCTGCCAAGAACTGCCGCAGCCCGAAGCCTGCCTTTCCATCATGAGGTTGGCGTCCCTTGCCGTTCGCCCCCCAGCCCGGTCACTCCCGATCCTGTTCATCCTGTTCATCCTGTCCTTTTGAATCCCGCTCCCCACTGCAAAAAGGTGCAAACTGCCGCAAACCCACTTCGCACGCCGCGCGCGGCACGCTCTTGGCGGTCGCCCGTCAACGCTGCGGCCCCGTCCCACCCCTGCAACGATCTGCGAATAGCAGCAAATAGCAGCAAAACCGGTGACACATCGCTTTCTTGAGCCGCTTCATGCCATCATCCGGAACCATCGGACTCCAGCCGTCCAAGGGAAACTCCCTCCCCCTCTTGCCGTTCGGAGCCCCGCCCGCCGGGGCATCGGGCCCGGTGCTTGGC
>CAYYMW010000359.1:0-7119 GCA_964472515.1 uncultured Verrucomicrobiota bacterium
CGCGGTATTCAGCATGGCCAACACCCGTCTGGCCATGACCATCGTGCCCCCCATGGGGCGCGATCACTTCTTTGCGCTCTTCTCGGTGGTGGGCAACCTGACGTTGGGGCTTTCGCCCGTCTTTTGGGGACTCCTGATCGATGCGTTCGGCGCGCGCGTGGTAACCTGGGGGAGCTTCTCGCTCAACCGCTTCAGCCTCTTCTTCCTGCTGGTCACCGCGGTCTTTCTGATCACGGGTGGGCTGTGCCGGCGGTTGGATGAACCCCGCGCCGCCCAGCTTCCGGAACTCCTGCGCGACCTCCTCGCCCAGATGCCATTGCGGAGCTGGATACGGTTCTGGCCGAGAGGATAACGGGCTGTCCCGCTTCCATCCACCAGCGTCGTGAGACGGGACAATCCCGCCCGGGTGGCCGTTCCGGGATGAGGCGGATGAGGCCTGCTCCTCCCCGCGTCGAGGCCGGGGATTCGCCAGAACCTCTCTGCCTCGCCGAACGGGCCGCCACGTGGTTGGCACGGATGGCGCTGCTTGGCGCTCCGTGCGTCTCTCAATCGGGCATGGTAACGGGCGTCCAACCGGCGCGTGGGATCGCTGCGGCAAAGGCGTTTCCACGAATCGGGTTGACCGTTCCTTGGGTGCCCCATAGTTTGTTCTTACTACGGCGTTCCTTATGGGTTGGTTTGCACCAGGGTATTCGTTCGTTCGATTGCTCACTGCGGCGACGGTGGGGTTGGTGCTGGCATCCACCATGCTGGTCGCCGCCATTTCCCTGTACGTCACCCATCGCACGGCGGAAGTCTGCGTGGAGATGATCGCGAACGAAGCGCTCGGTGGATTGTCCCGCCAGGCCCAGCTTGTGGCGGAGGCGGTGGGGCATTACGAGCAGTCCGCTCTGCGGGCTTCCGGCGCCCGGTTCGCGCCGGCCCGGCGGATGGCCGACCTGCATGCGGCGTGGCGCGGGGAATTCCGCGCGAACGGGCTTCTCTCTCACGTGGGCTTCGGTGACCTCGAGACCGGCGGGTACTGCCTGCTTCGGAGGCGCGGCCCGGCGGAACTTGAAGCGGTGGAGTGGCGCCCGGGCGGGGCGGCCGGTGGGGAGGTGCTCGAATATCGTTCGGACGCGGCCGGGCTGACGCTCTTACGGCGGCTGCCTTGGGATCGGTTCGACTTTCGCCGGCAAGAGTCCGTGGCCAGGACTCTCGCCAGCGGCCGGGCGGGCTGGTTCGCCGACCTGCCCCGGTGGCGGCCCGAGGACGGCTCCGCGCCATCCGGGCCGGCCTGCTTGATCCCGGTGTCTGGCGTGCCAGGGCGCTGTGAGGCTTTGGTGGAAGTGGGGTTGGACCCGCGAGTGCTTTCGTCCGGCTTGAACGACCTGAAGACCGGCTCTCCCGTGCGGACGCTCTGGTTGGCCGAACGCCCGGGCGGCGGCCTGGGGGTCGTGGCCCAAGCCGCACCGGGGCCGGGCGAGGTGGCCGACGACTTGACAACAGTGGCCGGCCCGATGCTCTCGCCGTCGGGCCGCGCGGCCGTGGCGGGGCTGCCCTCGTCCGGGGCGCGGGAGATGAAGGTTGCCGGGCAACGACAGTTGGTCGTTTGGCGGCGCTACACCGGCCGCGCTTGGCCGGCCTGGACGGCGGTGGCGCTGGTGCCTCAAGCCGCCGTCACGGGACCGCTACGGTGGCTGCGGGGTGGGAGTGTGGCGGCGTCGCTCGGGTGTGTGGCGGTGTCCGCGCTGGCGGCCGCAGCCTTGGCGAGGCGTGCGGCCCGCCCTCTGCGGCAATTGCGGGCGGGAACCGAAGCCGTGGCCGGGGGGCGGTATGACGAGCCGATCCAGCCTTCGGGCCCCAAGGAGTTTCGGGAACTGGCCCAGGCCTTCAACGACATGGCCGAGAGCGTGCTCTCGCGGCGGATGGAACTCCTGGCCGCGAACGCCGCGTTGCGCGACGAAGTGGCCAGCCGCCAGACCGCCGAGGCCGCGTTGCGCGAGCGCGAGGAGTTCTTCCGCCTGATCGCCGAGAACGTGGCCGATCTCATCGCCGTGGTCGATCGCGAGGGCCGCCGCCTCTACAACAGCCCCTCTTACCGCCGGATTCTGGGGGACACCGCGAAACTCGAGGGAACCGATTCCTTCCTCGAAATCCACCCCGACGACGTGCCGCGCGTCCGCGACGTGTTCCGGCGCACGGTGGAAACGGGGGTGGGGCAGTGCGCGGAGTTTCGCTTCCTGCTGCCCGGCGGCCGGGTGTACTACGTGGAGTCCCGGGGCGCGGTCATCCGGGATGCGCTGGGGCAGACCGAGCGGGTGGTGATCGTGTCGCGCGACATCACGGATCGCCGCCAAACCGAGGCGGCCCTGCGGGAGAGCGAGCGCAAGTACCGCGAACTCGTCGAGAACGCGAACAGCATCATCCTGCGTTGGAACCGGCGCGGGATCATCACCTTTCTCAACGAGTTCGGCCAGCGGTTCTTTGGCTACGCGGAGCCCGAGGTCGTCGGCCAGCACATCGTCGGCACGCTGGTGCCCGAGGTCGATACGGAGGGCCGGGACCTGCGGCAGTTGCTGGAGCGCATTTCCGGCGATCCCGACGCGTTTGCCCTCAATATCAATGAAAATATGCGGCACGACGGCAGCCGGGTCTGGGTGGAGTGGACCAACAAGGCCGTCTTCAGCCCGGACGGGCAGTTGGCCGAGGTGTTCAGCGTCGGTTCGGACATCACCCAACGCAAGCAGGCGGAGGACGCCTTGCAGCGCGCCCACGCCGAGTTGGAGCAGCGAGTCGAGGAGCGCACGGCGGCGCTCACGGCGGCCAACGAACGGTTGCGTGACCTCGACCGCTTGAAGTCGGAGTTCCTGGCCACCATGAGCCATGAATTGCGCACCCCCCTCAACTCGATCATCGGCTTCACCGGCATTGTGAAGGCCGGGATGGCCGGTTCGCTGAACCCGGAACAGAAGAAACAGTTGGACATGGCCTACGCCTCCGCCAAGCATCTCCTTGGCTTGATCAACGATCTGCTGGACCTCTCGCGCATCGAATCGGGGCGTGTGGACGTGGACTGGCAGGAGTTCCGGCCCGCCGATGTCCTGCGGGAGGTCGAACAGACGCTCTCGCCGATGTTTGCCGCCAAGGGACTGCGCTTCGAGCGCGTCTGTGAACGGCCGGAAACGGCCCTTTGCGGCGACCGCAAGCGGTTCTACCAGGTGGCCCTCAACCTGGCCAACAACGCCGTCAAGTTCACCGAACACGGGGAAGTGCGAATCACCGGCGGGATCGAGGACGGCCGATACGTGGTGGCTGTGGCCGACACGGGCATCGGCATCCGTCCGGAACACATGTCGATGCTCTTCGAAGCGTTTCGGCAGGTGGACGGCTCCGCCCGGCGGGTATACGAGGGCACTGGCTTGGGGCTCTACCTGTGCCGCCGCATCCTGGGGCTGCTGGGCGGCGGCATCCGGGCGGAAAGCGAGTATGGGCGGGGCTCCCGCTTTGTCTTTTGGGTTCCCACCAATGCGGTACCGCCAGCCTAGCATGAGTGCGCGCATCCTGATCATCGAGGACAACGAACAGAACCGCTACCTCGCGGCTTTTCTCCTGCGCCAGCACGGCCTGGAAGTACTCTTCGCCCACACCGGCTCGCAGGGAGTGGCCATGGCCGCCGCCGAGCGCCCCGATCTGATCCTGATGGATATCCAGATGCCCGAGATGGACGGCTATGAGGCCGCCCGGCAGATTCTGGCCCGGCCGGAGACCCGGGCGATCCCGGTCGTGGCGGTCACTTCCTACGCGATGGTGGGCGACCGCGAGAAAGCCATGGCCATGGGCTTCACGGACTACATCGAGAAACCATTCGACCCCGAGACCTTCGCCGGGCGCATCCTGCGCCATCTGCGTTCCCCCGAGAAATCCTCATGAGAATCCTGGTGGTTGACGATAATGCCGCGAATCGCTACCTGCTCGAGAAGTTGCTCGAAGCGCATGGCGACGCGGTCGCCTCTGTAAACGACGGCGCCGAGGCTTTGGAGCGGCTGCGCCAGGAAGCCTTCGACTTGATCGTTTCCGACATTCTGATGCCGCACATGGATGGCTTCCAACTCTGCCGGGAACTCAAGGCCGACGCCGCGCTCAAAGACATCCCGTTCATCTTTTACACGGCCACCTACACCGATCCCAAAGACGAGGCGCTGGCCTTGAGCCTGGGCGCCGACCGTTTCCTGATCAAGCCCGCCGAGCCGCAGGTGTTCGTGGGGGTGGTCGAGGAAGTCATGGCGCGGGCGCGCCAACGGCCGCGCGTGCAGACGCCGCCGTTGGAGGAGGACAAGGTGTTTCTGCAGAAGTACAACGCACGGCTGGTGCAGAAGCTGGAAGCCAAGATGGCACAGGCAAGCCAGGCTTGCGTCAAGCTTGAGCAAGAAGTGCGCGAAAGGCGCCGGGCGGAGGCCTGCCTGAACCTGGCCCAGCAGATTGGCCGCGTGGGCAGTTGGGAGCTCGATCCCCACACCCGCGAGCTGCGCTGCTCCGCGGAGGCGTACCGCCTCTTGGGCCGGGCACACGGTGCGCCCCTGAACGAGGCCTGTCTGCTCGAAGCCGTTCACCCCGACGCCCGGCCCGGCTTTGCCCAGGCGCTGGCGGCCGCGCTCGATGGCTCCCAGACGATGGACCTCGAAAGCCGGCTGCTCCGCCCTGACGGCAAGACAATCGACGTTCACGTGCGGGCGGCGGCGGTCCAGGACGACGGAGGAACGACGGATCGCCTGGTCGGCACCCTGCAGGACATCACCGAACGCCAACAGGCGGACGCGGAAAGGCGGCGTCTGGAGGCGCAATTGCAGCAGGCGCAACGGCTCGAGGTCATCGGCAGTCTGGCGGCGGGCATCGCCCACGATTTCAACAACATCCTCGCGGCGATGCTCGGTCACGCCAACCTCCTCCACGCGGGGCTCCCGGACCTGAACCCGGAAACCGCGCGGAGCGGCTTGGCCGAGATCATTGCGGCCGGGGAGCGCGGCCGCGAAATGACCCGCAACATCCTGGTGTTTGGGCAGGGAGCCTCGGCCGAGCCGGTTCCTTGCCGGGTCAAAGCCTTGGTCGAGGAGGCTGTCCGGTTGTTGCGCGCGACCATCCCCTGCGCGGTGGCGATCGAGAGCGACCTCGAAGGCGACGGCCTGGACGTCATGGTCGATCCGAATTCGGTGCATCGCATCCTGGTCAACCTCTGCAAGAATGCCGTGCAGGCCATCGGGGACCAGGCCGGCGTGATTCGGTTCGAACTCAAACCGGTGATGCTGGACGCCCGGGCGGCGCTTCGGCTGCAGACCGTTCCCGGCCGCTTTGTGCGGCTCAGCGTGCAGGACAGCGGCCGCGGCATGGATGCGGACACCGTGGGGCGGATCTTCGAGCCGTTCTTCACCACCAAGGCGATGGGGCAGGGGAGCGGGCTGGGCCTTTCCGTGGTGCATGGTATCGTGACCCACACGGGCGGTGGTATCGAAGTCGAAAGCCAGCCCGGTGCGGGTTCCTGTTTCCGAATCTTCCTGCCTGCGGTCGAGGCTGCCACCCGGCCTCTGGCGGCAGCCGCCTCCGCGCCGACGCTCGGGCGCGGCCAGCACATCCTGTACGTGGAGGACGAGCCGCAACTGGCCCAACTGGCGCGCCTGATTCTGCAGAAACTCGGATACCGCGCCACCGTGCATACCGACCCCCGCGCGGCTTTGGCGGAGTTCCAGCGGGACCCGGCGGCGTTTCACTTGCTCATTACCGATATGATCATGCCGGGCTTGAACGGGCCCGACTTGGCGCGGCAGGTGGCCAAGCTCCGTCCCGGCTTGCCCATGCTGCTCACTACCGGCCTGGCCGCGGGGATGGAGGAAAGTGAAGCCCGAGCGCATGGGTTCTGCGCGCTTCTGCCCAAGCCATTGCCGGTGGCGGTGCTCGGTGACGCCATCCACCGCGCCTTGAAATCCATGGCTGACAGTCCGGCATCCGGGTGTGGACCGTAAGCCGCTGCGCATGCCCGCGCGCCAGGCGGTCGCCTTGTGGGGCGGACGCCCGCCCGCCCGCGCGCGAGTCGCCGCGCAGCCAACGCCGCAATTGTTCCGCTGATCTATGTACAACCGCCGCATCTTCCTGCAAACCGCTGCGCTGGCCACCGCCGGCCATGCCGCCCTGCCGGTGGCGCTCACCGCCGCTGCCACGGCTGAGGGCGATCCTCTCGCCACCTTGCGCCACGGCCACCCGCGGCTCCTGGCCACGGCCAGCGACTTCGAGCGCTTGCGAACCGCGCGAAGCTCGCCGGGGATGATTGCCGGCGGCTACGCCCGGCTGCGCGAACGGGGCGAGCGGGTGTTGAAGGAGGCGCCGGCGAAGTACGAGATTCCCGATGGCCTTCGGTTGCTGAGCACCAGCCGAAAGGTGCTCGACCGCATCACCCTGCTGGGCCTGCTTTGGCAGTTGGACGGTGACACCCGCTGGGCTGAGCGAGCGGGCCGAGAGTTGGAGGCGGTGGCCGCCTTCCCGGACTGGAATCCCCGCCATTTTCTCGACACCGCCGAGATGACCGCTGCGTTCGCTTTCGGCTATGACTGGCTCCATGCCTTCTGGAACGAAGAACAGAAGACTGCCTGGCGCGCGGCCATGATGAAGTTCGGGCTGAGCCCCGCCTTGGAAGCCTACCGGGGCAAGGCCAGCTTTGGCTGGTGGGTCAAGTCGCGGCACAATTGGAACCAAGTGTGCAACGGGGGGATCGGCTTGGGCGCGCTGGCACTGGCCGAGGCTGAGCCCGAGGCGGCCCGGGAGATCCTCCGTGCCGCCATCCGGTCTCTCCCGCTGGCGATGGCCGAGTTCGCCCCCGACGGCGGCTGGATCGAGGGGCCCGGTTACTGGGATTACGCGACCCAATACAACGTGGCGATCCTCGCCGCTTTCCAGACCGCATTGGGCACGGATTTCGGCTTGGGGGACCAACCGGGTTTCGCCGCCACCGGCTTCTTCCCCATCCACCTTACGGGACCCTTGGGCAAGACCTTCAATTACGCGGACGGAGGCGATTCCCGGCCACGGGCGCCGCAACTGTTCTGGCTCGCGAACCGCTACCGTCAACCTGCCTTCGCCTGGTACCAGGCG
>CAYYMW010000360.1:0-7103 GCA_964472515.1 uncultured Verrucomicrobiota bacterium
TGGTCGAGCCAACGTTGGGCTGGGTGCCGCAAGCCCCTTGGGCTTGGACCGTCCAGATTCTCCGCCCGCCCACCGACCTACTCACCCAATCCCGGAGGGATCGAAAGCAATTAGCCGGTGGGAAGCGCAGCGCGAGACCATCGCAACCAGACCAAATAGCGTTGGACGCTTGGGAGGCATGGCCTGCTAATAGGCATCACAATACAGTGTGGCGAAATAGCCATCAACGTCCTTCCAAACAACTGCATCGTCGGCAGGAAACGCCCACCTCAGCAATTCCCTGCCCGTCTTTCCCTTGCCCCATTCGGCGCACCACTGTCGAAAAGTGTCATCACCAAAGTGCTTCTGAAGTGCGTCCCGGCCCCGGACGTCAAACACGTCCAGATAGCATTGCGCCACAACGCGCTCACCCAGGAACTCCGAACTGTAACAGGGGTTACTTGGTCCTACCCACACCCGACGCTTGAATCGCATATCCTCCAACAGGGCGCGTGCCTCCCTTCTTCCGGTCAGCCCCAAGGACCGGACCGCAATGCGCGCAAACTGCAACGAGTGGTCCGATAGGCGCACGCTCACTCTATGAGATGCCCTTTCCTCTGGCATCCACCACCACGCGAACTCAGTCATTTCCTGGAGCGTGGCAAGGGCCGTGTCGTCATCCTGCGCACAAACAGCCAAAGCCTCAATCAGATATAGCATCGGACCGTAGTCTCTGTCTTCGACCGGTCGGAGAACCTGCTGGCGTAGGGTTTCCGTAATGAGTGGGGAGGCGTTCTTGCTACCGGAATAGACCAAGCACCAGGCAAGGGCGACTTGCTGGGAGGGTCGGCTCCTGCGTCTAAACTCGGCTTCCAACCAGCGCTGGTCCGAGACAGTGACCCTGCCAAGTGCCACCGCCGATGGACGCACTCCAGCCGAGACCAAGGCTTCTTTCAGGTGCCCGGGGGTGCCCACAGGAGCGCCGCCGCGGCGGTCATGGTCGTCCACCGAATCGACACAACCACACTGCGAAAGACGTATTCCTGCCGCTCACGGGCTGATGGTGGCCCGGAGGAAGTAACCCGGCCGGTCCAGGGAAAACGGAACGGTGTACTCCATTCTGCTGGCCGAGAGCGCATTGGTGACCACCGGCGTCCAATCCGCCAGGTTGGGCGAGGTCCAGAGCACACAGCGGCCGGCCAAAGGCAAGCCGGAGACGGCGATGCGGAAGCCCTGTTCCCCCAGCGACAGCCGCTCGATTTGCGGCAGGCCAGGGACATATGGTCCGTTCAGCACGGCAACGAGATTGGTCACGCTACCCAGGCGGTTGGCGACCACGGCCTCGACGTGGAGCGGCTGGTCCGCGGCCACCTGGGGCAGCCGCACCCAGTTATTGGTGGCGTCGGGAAGGTCCGCGCCGGAGTAAGATGGAGTTTTCGGATCACGGTCGGCATGCTGGGTATCCGGGTACGATTAGTCAATTGCATTGTAGGCCGGCGTTGGGATCAGCCAGAAGTAGACCCCGGTTTGCGCGGGAAGGGCTGGCGGGCCGCTCTCGAACCGCGTGGCATGCTGCATTTTCCAGCGCAGCGCCACGCTCATCTCGTTCCCGCCGCCCGCGCGGCGTGGCTCGATAGGTGGGTCCGGGCCAACCGCTCCGGGTCACTAAGCAGGACCAGCGCAGACGAAGGCAGAGGGGTGTCAGACAGGTATTAGGCGGGGTTTTCGGTCGGGGGGTCTGCCTGAGGTCCTGGGCGGGGTCGTCCACTCAAGCGTCGCTCCGCGACGCGTTCGGAGCGCGCCCGGCCCCGTGGGCTGAAGCCCACGGCTACCTTCATCGCCTCGCGCCGCGAGGCGGAGGCCGCACCGAGCCGGGGAAGGCGGCCCCGGACTCCGCCAGGCAGATCAACCATCCCGCGTCCTCCAAACCGCCCAAAATCTGTCTACCACCCAAGGCAAAGGCGCGCTCTTGAATTTCCTTGCCCGCGCCTTGGAGGCGGGCATAATGCGCCCCGTTCGACGAGTGGCGATAGAGTGACTCGGCGACCTTGCATGATCCACCGATGCGGTGGGCGGATTGGCTGTACGCCTCTAAGGGCGGCCCCGATGCGCAGTTCATGAGAGGTTTTCGGTTTCGTTCGCAAACTCTTCAGACCCAGTGTGATGGGGTCGTAGCTCAGTTGGCAGAGCGTCTCGTTCGCAATGAGAAGGTCGCAGGTTCGATTCCTGTCGGCTCCACCATCTTCCAAGTTTCCATTTGCGTTTCCGTCCATCGCGGCTTCATTTGGGCCGTGCATAGACTGACGCCCTTCGGGCTGGTTGCCTTCCTGACGTTGTTGTTGCCGGGCTCGCTCCTCGCGCATGGCCCGGGCGAAGAGATGGCGGAAGCAGCCAATGCCTTTCTCAAGTCCCTGACGCCGGAACAGCGGGCCAAGGCAACCTTTGACTTCCAAGACCCGGAGCGGGCGCATTGGCATTTCGTGCCGCAGGATCGCAAGGGTTTACCGTGGAAGGAGATGACGGTCCCACAGCGTCGGCTGGCGCAGGGCCTGCTGGCCAGCGCCTTGAGTGAAACGGGCTATCGCAAGAGCACCAACATCATGGCGCTGGAGAGTGTCTTGCATGATTTGGAAGGGGCCGCCCGGCGGCTTCCGCGCGATCCGGAACTGTATTACCTGTCGGTCTTCGGCGACCCGACCGGCGCCACCAACACGTGGGGCTGGCGCGTCGAGGGGCATCATCTATCGGTGAACCTCACGGTGATCGAGGGCCATGAGGTGGCGGTTACCCCTTCGTTCATGGGGACCAACCCCGCGGAGGTCAGGTCCGGGCCGCAGCGCGGCTTGCGCATCCTGGCGGCCGAGGAGGACTTGGCCCGGCAGTTACTGAATTCGCTGACCGAGCCGCAACGCCAGACGGCCATCATCGCCAACCAGGCGCCGAGCGATATCATCACCGGTAACTCCCGGCGGGCCAAGGCGCTTGAGCCGGTGGGCTTGACCGCCGCCCAGATGACCCGGGAGCAGACCATCCTGTTGGAGCAACTGGTGTCGGAGTACGTGGGGCGGTACCGGAAGGAACTGGCCTCCAGCGATCTGGCGAAGATCAAGCAGGCCGGCTGGGACAAGGTGCAGTTCGCCTGGGCGGGCGGCGCGGAACGCGGGAAGGGCCATTACTATCGGGTGCAGGGGCCGACCTTTCTGCTCGAATACGACAATACTCAAAACGACGCCAACCACATCCACAGCGTGTGGCGCGATTTTGAAAACGATTTTGGCGACGACCTCCTGCGCCGTCATTACGAACAATCCCCGCACGGACAGGGCGTCAAGCATTGACGGAGAGAACCGGCCACGGTTGCCTCCGGGTGCTCCGCCTGACAAGTGCGGAGCCCTGTGCGAGTGAAGCGGGGGGAAGAGCGAGCTTCTGATGGGGGGGATTTGTGGGACACAGGCGAGTCGGGCTTGCAAGGACTCCAAGCACCTGAGCGAGAGGGCACCGCTCACGTTTCCTGCGCTCAGGACTCCCCTGTCGGGACAGACCCCCACTCAAGGGCGCGCGCGAGGCTGCCGATAACAAGAGCACTGGACGCAACGGGTCCGGGAGGAGTTGCCGTTGCGTTTGGCGCTGTCCTATGGGGCTGG
Source organism: uncultured Verrucomicrobiota bacterium (assembly GCA_964472515.1). Lineage (GTDB taxonomy): Bacteria > Verrucomicrobiota > Verrucomicrobiia > Limisphaerales > J093 > CAYYMW01. Next base: position 3,624 of record CAYYMW010000360.1, read on the forward strand.
TGCGGTCGTCTTTGGGCTGCACGGGCGGTGCAAACTCCCATGCTTTGCCTATGTTCGCATTCTTTCGCCATTTGAGCCTTCAGCGCCGCCTGATGGGACTCTCCGTGCTCCTCCTGCTCGGTCTGTTGGCGGCCCAAGTGGCCGACTATTACGTAAACGACCTGGTGCGGAAGCGGGTGGTTTTTCCCACCGTGCGCTCCCAGATTCTGGCCGGGCACAAGAACATGCTCAAATCCACGGTGGATATCGAGGCCACTACGCTCGGGGTGCGGATCGAGAAGCTCAAGACGCGCGAGGAGCAGCTCGCGGCCATCGTGGCGGAGACGGATCCCATCCGGTTTCTGGACGACAAGTCCGGGTACTTCTTCGCCTATGACACCACGGGCGTGCGGATCAATGTTCCCATCAACAAGAGCCAGAACGGCCAGAACCTCATCCATCTCGAAGACAAGCGGGGCAACAAGTTCGTGGCGGACCTGATCAAGGCGGCGAAGGCCGGCGGCGGTTTCGTGGAATACTACTTTGAGAAGGAAGGCAAGGGCATCCAACCCAAGCTGAGCTACAGCCGGTTGATCCCGGGGACCGAGTTCCTGGTAGGCACGGGCGTTTACATCGACAACGTGGAGGAGGAGACGGCGCGGCTGGAAGCGAGCGTGCAGGCCAGCAACCGTGCCTACATGCGCTATACCCTGGCGCTCTTCGGCTTGATCGTGTTGGTGACGGTGGGCGCGTCCGCCTGGCTTTCGGCTTCGCTTAACCGGTCGTTGAAGACGGTGATCAGCCAGATGCTGGCCAGCTCGGAGCAGGTCACCTCGGCCGCCGCGCAGGTCTCTGCGTCGGGCCAATCGCTGGCCAGCGGCGCGAGCCAACAGGCGGCGTCGGTCGAGGAAACGAGCGCTTCGCTCGAAGAGGTCTCCGGCATGACCAAGCGCAACACGGAGAGCGCGGTCCGCGTGAACGAATTGGGCGGCCAGGCGCGCCTCGCGGCCGAGAAGGGGGCGAGCGACATGCGGGGCATGAACCAGGCCATGGACGCCATCAAGTCGTCGAGCGACGAGATCGCCAAGATCATCAAGACCATCGACGAGATCGCTTTTCAGACGAACATCCTGGCCCTGAACGCCGCGGTCGAGGCGGCGCGGGCGGGCGAGGCGGGCATGGGCTTTGCGGTGGTGGCGGATGAAGTGCGCAACCTGGCGCAGCGCAGCGCGCAGGCCGCGCGCGACACCACCGGAATGATCGAAGCGGCCATCCAGCGTACCGCGCAAGGCGTGTCGTTGAGCCAAACGGTGGCGGCGAGCCTGGATGAGATCGTGACCAAGGCCCGCCAGGTGGACGAATTGGCCGCCCAAGTGGCGACGGCGTCCCGCGAGCAGAGCGCGGGCATCGACCACGTCAACCAGGCGGTGGGCCAGATCGACCAGGTGACCCAGGCCAACGCCGCCTGCGCGGAGGAAAGCGCCAGCGCGGCGGAGGAACTCAGCGGGCAAGCCAAGGCCCTCGAGGGGGCAGTGGCCGAACTCTCGAAACTGGTGTCCGGCGAAGGCAAAGCAACTGCCGCCTCCAAGGGGGGACCCTCCAGGACGGCTCCGCCGGCTTCTCCCAAGTCAAGAACTGCCGCCGCGGTCCAGACCCGCGCACGGAACGGGGTGCTGCACAACTAGTCGCGGTTCACCGCTTTCTCCCCGTCGCGCCCGACACTTAGCGCGATCAACCACTGGGCGAGGTAGTAGGTGACCAGGACCGACCACCCGGGACAGACAAAGCCGGGGCGGAAGCGCCGCAAGGCGAGCAGGCTGTCTGAAGCGACGAAGAAGACCGCTCCCACCGCCGCCGCCCAAGCCATTCGGTTGGCAACCACCAACGCCCGCGCCGAGGCCTGCGCGGCCATGACCAGTAGAACCGTGGCATAGGCGGTCACCGGCAGGCGCAGCCCCACAGGCACCCCGGGCCAGATCAACGGCAACAGGACCGCCTCGAGTCCCGCCGCCACCAGGAGCGGTTCCCAGCGGGCCCCCAGACGGGCGCCGCTGGTCAGGGCGACGAGGTACGCCACGTGCGCCAGGAAGAAGCTGCCCAACCCGGGGAGGAAGTAGTCGCCGGGCACCATCAGGAAGACGTCGCCCGCGAGCGACCAGACCAGCCCCACCCCCACCGCCAGCTTGTAGCGGTTGACGAGGGCGCCGGGGGACGTGAGCGCCAGCAGCAGGATGAGGCCCGTCGTCAGCGGCTTGGCAACGTAGATCACTTGGCGCGAGCCGCCCCAGATGGCCGCGCAGGCGGCCACCAGGATCACGACACTGAAACCCAGGATGCGCTGGCGTTCGTTCATAGCTCGATGGTCTTTGGGCAGGGATTGGGACGGGTGGCTCCGGTTACTGCTCTCCCGGAATGACCTCCAACTCCGCCAGCGAGGCGAAAGGATGGCCGTTCACCTCCGACTTGATCAGCAGCCGCAGATACCGCCCGCGTGCCGGTTGCGGAAACGAAATCCGCACGGCCTCAGGACGATCCTGGCCGCGCAAGACCCCCACGCCGGCGCCCCACTGCGTTGCGTCCGGGCTGAGGAATACCTCCGCCTCGCCAATCCTACCGTTGCCCTGGTCTTGGCGCGGCAGACAGACGAGGCCACGCAGAGCCCGCTCGCGCCCCAGATCGATGACCAATTCGTGAGGCATCGGCGTCTCCTGCGGTTGCCATGCCGAGTGCCAGAAGGTGCCGGGGTCGCCATCGATGACCCGCACGGCTGGATTGGCCGGATCTTCGCTGTCCACACGCAGGACCCGGGCTCCCTGCCGCTGGAGGCCGGCGGGTTCGAGCAGGGCCTTCATGGTGGCCAACGGAAGTTCCGCGGAGGGACGGAACGCCGGGCTGGCCAGGTACCGGAACAGACTGCGGCGAAGCTGGCGGGCGGCCGGGCGGCGGTCGAGGTTGCCGGTCAGGTCATAGCCGCAGACCATCAGCGCGCCTTGGTTCACCCGGGCTTCGAACAGTTGCCCGAGCCGCTGGTGGTAGTGGAAATCGGGCACCGGCTGAACGACGGGACGGAACCCGGGCGGGACCTCGTCGAGGCGGAAGGTGGTGGCCCCGGAGAGCAGCTCGTGCCACTGCCAATCGCTGCAACCATCATTGGGAAACGCGGCCAACGCCGGATGAGCCGGATCGCAGAGGATGCCCAGCGAGGAGAAGGCGTTTCCCCACCAACCGGCCGACCAATAGACCGAGTCGAAGCCGGTGCGGGCGGTGTGCGGGTTCTTCAAACCGTGGGCCAGCACCAGCACCTTGCCTCCCGCTTGCAGGGCGGCTTCGGCCTTCTCGTCGAACGTGGTGGTCACCAGCACGCCGGCCGGTTCCGGCGCTTCAGGGGCGGCCGGATAAACCCACACATTCCACGCGTTCCCGGCATCCCCATGGCGCAGAGCGAATACGAAAGCAGTCGGTTCGGCGATCTTCTCCAGGGGCAGGTGGAGCTCGCCGAAC
>CAYYMW010000361.1:0-7099 GCA_964472515.1 uncultured Verrucomicrobiota bacterium
GCCCGCGTCGCTGAAATCTGCCGCGGCCCCGTCCCCTTTGCCGATTCCCGCCCGCAGCCCGCCGGCGGCAAGAAGACCCTTTAGCCGGTGCCTAACGCAACACAGCCCCCGATCAAGCCCACTGCCCATTCAGGAAGCCAGGTCGGCCATTAGCTCTTGGCCAAGAACCCCGGGTGAAACTCGACGGCCCCCATCGGAACGCCCTCGTAGAACCGCTTGGCCACAAACACCTCCTGCGGAATCCCCTCCTGCACCCACTGGGGTATATTCCTGAAGCCGAACCGCCGGTAGTAGTTCGGATTCCCCACGAGCACGCAGCCCTGGCTGCCCAACGCCTTCAACTGGGACAACCCTTGCTGGATCAGCGCCGTGCCGATCCCCTGCTTTTGCAGCCTCGGCAACACCGAAACCGGCCCAAGGCCGTGCGAGTTCGGGCTGCCGTCCGAAATCGTCACCGGCGAGAACGCTACATGCCCCACCACCTGCCCCTCGCTCTCCGCCACCAGCGAGATGGTCAGGACACGGGCGGCACGCAAAGCGCGGACAATGAACTGCTCCGTGTGCTGGCTGATCGCCAGCGTCCGGAACGCCAACTCCGTCACTTCGGAGATGGCCTCGAAATCGGCAGGTGTTTAAGGTCGTATGATCATCTTGAACTCCACAGGCACCCCAAGATCCGAGAACCGAAGACCGGCCGGGGCTTGGGGCTGCCTTTGCTTGGTCGAACCAAGCCACGTGTAGGGCCGAACCTAGGCGAAAACAAGTCCGAACGGCAAACGGGACGAACCCGACTGCCTCGGCCTGCCTTCGCGGCATCCCGCCCCTCACGAACCGTAATGTGGCAGCTGGTAATAGGCGGCGATGTCGATGGCGCAGTTTCGGGAATCGAAGCCCGGTTCCGTCCGGCCAGGAAGAATCTCCGCTTCACGCCAAATGCGCCGGTACTCCTCCCGCTCGGCCTCGCTGCGCGCATACTCAAGCAGAGGCTCCAACCATCGCTGACGGAAGAAGGCTTCCCGCTCCCACGGTTCGGCCTGGCCCTCCACACGCTCCCACGTCCGCTCTTCCTGGAAGCAACCGTAAACAAGCGTGCGCACCCGCTCACCTGCCCGCCAATGGTGAAACTCAAACGCATCCACCACACTCTGAAAAGCCAGCCAGATGACATCGGTGCCGAACCGCGAGGACAATGCCTCGAGCTCCGCCTCTGGCGCCTCGAAGGCATCCTCCGGCATCATGACTCCCAAAAACTGCGGCGTCGCTTCGATCTCCGCGTCGGGAATCCACTCGTGGATAGCGGCGATAACTTCCCCATTGTCTGCCTGTGCTCTGACGTAGAATGCGTTCAAGGTGCCCATGGCTGCGAGGGTATTGGGTTGGTGGGTGCTTTGGTGATTGCGAATAGGTCCGCGTCCCGACAAACGGAGCATGGCGAAATTGGATTAGTGATCACGGCGACCGGGTGTGGCGGTCGGCTCATGCCTTTGAATCCTGCTTCCGAACTACCCGCTTTCGGGCAATCAAATAGACAACCGGCGCGCTCAGCAACGAAATCAACGTGGTAATCACGAGCGAGACGATCAGCGTCAAGCCGACGATCTCAACCGCCGAATCGTAGCGCCGAGCAACGAAGATCAGGCCGACCAAGAAGCTGAGCGAGAAGAGTTGGAAGAACCAACGCCTCCTCAGCCGGACAAACTCCGTGAATGTCTTACTCATGTCCGTTGCCCATGGGTTCCATCGGTACGTCTGTGCAGAATGACCAGGTTTCCATCGGGATCAGGAACCTCAAGATGCCAGCAGCAACCGTCGTCGACCGGGGCCGATTTCAGGGGAACGCCCTTGCGTTTGAGCTCCTCATACGCCGCAGCCACATCGTCCACCGCCAGCGCGATTCGGCCACCGCCGCGGACACCGTCCGCAAGCCCGCGCCCTTTCAGCGACAACGTGACATTCCCACAGTCGAACTCCGCCCACTGGTGTTCATGGCTCTCGAGTTCGCAACGGAGACCCAGCGCGTCTCGATAGAACGCGACGGCTCGCGACAGATCCGAGACGAGGAACATCACAAAGTCGGCGGCAAGGATTTGCATCTGGAGTCCTACCAAAGGGTGCGTGACATCCCACGTCCGGGGTGGACACCAACCCACAGGCGCATGCTGGAACGCCATGACAGCCTGAATGCCGTCCCCATGCCGCAGCGGCTGGCTCGGTCAGATCGGTTAGCCGCGCCTGCGCCTTGCATAGACCAGAATCAACATCCCCACGAACACCGCCGTGATGTGCGGGATTCGATCAGAGTCCACAGCGTGCAATGACACGTATCCTGCAATGCAGAAGCCCACGCAGATCGCCAACAAGAGTGCTGCCTCCGGAAACCTGACCTGGCGGGCACGCCAAGCAATGAGAAGGTCGTGAACAGCCTGGGAGAACAGCCCCCCTACCGGGGCGAACACGCCGATGGCAAGGCACACGAACGTCCAAAAAAGCAGCCTGCTATCCACCATGTCGAGCGAAACGAGGAGAGCCAAAAGCAGAACAGCCGTTACAGTATACCCCAGCCAGAAGGAGGCTCCGAGGGATCGTGTCGCTGTGGTCTGGTCAGGCATCATCGGTAATGTTGGTGGTGAAATGCCTGGTCGAATAATCGGTGCCGTCTCATGCTGAACTGAACCCAGATTTAGAACTGAAGCTGCTCAATGACAAGCAAGAAAAGGCAGCATCGTCCGATTTATCGCTGATGGCTGGCTCCAAGCTCAGCGCGCCCGCCTCGCCGGACACTCCCTGGGCCATCGCAGTGCCCGCATGTGGAGTGCGCCGGCAAAGCGCAGCGGCGACGGCGCTATGGCCCACCTGCTTCTCCCGGCACTCTGAAAAGCGGTGTCGCGCTGCACTGGCCACCACACTCCATAACCGGGTTGGAAAGGCCATCTCGAAGTCGGAGCGGGGCACGCTCCGTCGCGCCATATCGCCGTGCGCGGCACCGCCCACCGCCATATCGCCCACCGCAGGAGCGTGCGGCGCGCCCGCCTCGCTCTGCCATCGCATCAATCGGCCAGCAACTCCTGGATTTCCTCCCAGCTCAGCGCGGCGGCGAGAGCCTCCTCATCGCCCAGCGCGGCCTTGAGCAGCTCCTTCTTGCGCGTCTGCAAGGTGAGGATCTTCTCCTCGACCGTGCCGCGGGCGATGAGCTTGTAGCTGGTGACCACGCGCTTCTGGCCGATACGGTGGGCGCGGTCGGTAGCCTGGGCTTCCACCGCCGGGTTCCACCAAGGATCGAAGTGAATGACCGTGTCCGCCGCGGTGAGGTTCAGGCCGGTGCCGCCGGCCTTCAGGCTGATGAGGAAAACTGGGACGTTGGCGCGCGTTTGAAAGCGCTCCACCACGGCGGCGCGATCCGTGGTGCTGCCATCCAGGTAACAATAGCCCGTACCCGCCTGGTCCAGGTGCTCCCGCAAGAGCTGCAGCATGGAGACGAACTGGCTGAAGACCAGGACGCGATGACCGCCGTCGATGGCTTCGTCGAGCAACTCGGCGAAGAGATCCACCTTGCCGGACGGGGGCGGAGTCTGGGCCTCCACGGCACCGAGCAGGCGGAGGTCGCAGCAGACCTGGCGCAGGCGCAACAGGCAGGTGAGGGCCGCCATGCGGGCGCGGCCCTGGGCGCGGTCGGCGGCGGCATCCAGCATTTCCTGGCGGCCGGCCAGCAGGAGTTGACGGTAGGCGGCGGTCTGTTCGGGGGAAAGATCGCACAAGACCACCTGTTCGACCCGCGCGGGCAGTTCGGGCGCGACCTCGGTCTTGAGCCGCCGCAGCAAGAACGGACGGATGCGGCGCATCAGCCGAGACTGCACCCCCGCGTCCCGCTGTTTCGTGATGGGCGCCTCGTAACGCTCTTGGAAGTCGCGCGCGCTGCCCAGGTAGCCCGGCATGAGGAAATCGAAGATCGACCAAAGATCGAGGACGGAGTTCTCCAACGGCGTGCCGGTAAGCACAAAGCGGTGCGCGGCGCGCAGCCCCTTGACGGCCTGGGCGTTTTGGGTGGCGCGGTTCTTGATGTGCTGGGCTTCGTCCAGGATGAGGGTGTCGAACTCGGTCTTCGCGTGGAGATCGAAATCCCGCCGGACCAAGGCGTAGGAGGTGACGATCAGATCGACGGGGCCGGCCTGGGCCAGGCGTTCGTGGCGGTCGGGTCCGTGGAAACCGAGGACCTTCAAGCCCGGGGTGAACCGCTGCGCCTCCGCCACCCAGGCAAAGACAAGGCTGGTCGGACACACCACCAGGTTGGGCCGGCGTTGCCCGGCGGGACGCGCCGCCGCCACCGCTTGGAAATAGGCCAGGGCCTGGAGCGTCTTGCCCAGACCCATGTCATCGGCCAGCACGCCGCCCAAGTCCCGCTCCCGCAGAAACCACAGCCAGGCCACCCCCTGCTTTTGGTAGGGGCGGAGCACACCGTCCAGCGCACCCAAAGGCGGGCACGGCCGCGGAGCTTCCCCGGCCAGCGCCTGCGTCTCGTGGGTCCAGCGGGCCGGAGCTTGGAGCTTCCAGCCGGGCTGGCGGGCGATGGTATTGCGCAGGAACCCAGCCTGGCTCTGGTCGAGCCGGAAACGGCCCGCCTCCTGCCGGGGGGCGCAGTCTTGGAGGGTCTCCTGGAAATCGTTCAGCGCCTCGGCATCGATCAGGCCGAGCTTGCCGTTCTTGAGGCGGGTGTGGCTTTGCCCCATGCGCAGCAGCCGATGGAGATCGGCGGCGGCCAGCGGCTCGCCGGAAGCGCCGGCGTAGCCCACCTCCAGATCGAACCAGGCCGCGCCCGCTTCGCGGATTTGGAAGCGGGGCTCGATCCGCTCCATGTTGGTGCTCAGGCTGCGTTCGAGACGCTCCTCGAGCGTCACGTTCCACTCGGCGCAGAGGCGCGGATAGAGCCGGGCGAAGAACGCCAGCACTGCATCCTGGCCGGTGACCTCGAGTTCGTTGGCGGGCGCGGGCCGGGCGGCAAAGCCCGCCCGCAGGAGGCACCCCTGGGCCGCCTGCTCGGCAGCGATGTCGCGCACATGGAAGCGCCGGGGTTCGGTCGGATCGGGAAAACAGGGGCTCGCGGCCGCCGCTCGCGGCCCGAGGTCCACCACTTGATCCCCGTAGCGGCAGCTCAACGCGGCGGTCAGGCGGGCCAGGCCGCCGCAGAGCTTCAGGGTGAAACGGGGCGCGGCGGTCAGAATCTCGAAATCCTCCGGCCCGAAATCAGCCGAGATCTCCGCCACCGCCGCGAGCACGGGCCATTGCTGGCTGACGAAGAGCGGGACCTGCTCGCGGGAAAGCCGGAGTGGACCGCGCAGCACCGGCTGGCACCAGCCGGGCAGATCGAGCGGCTGAAGGCGGCCTTCCGCAAACACCCAGCTCCGGGTCGGTGTGCTCAGACAGGCGGGCAGGCTCCCGGCCAGACGAAGGACCACCTCCCCTTCGGGAGTCATGGCGGCGCCCAGCTTTGGCCGCCAAGGGGCGGTAGCCACCTCCAGGGCCCGGCCCTTGCCCAGCGTCATCCTCGGATGCCCGACCAAAGCGGCGAGAACTTCGCCCAGTTGGGGGCCATCCAACTGGGCCATGCCCACCGGTTCGCCACGGGTAAGCGGTTCCAAGGCGTCCAGGAACCGGAGGTCGATTGCATCCACGGCGTAGGCCCGGTCTTTCTGGACTGTGTTGAAGGGACGCGTCTGCCCGCCCATGGTGGCCTCGATCACCAGCATCAAGCGGCCTTTGGGCAACGCCTGCTCCAGGTTCGGCGGGAAGATGATGCGCAACGCAAGCGGCACTCCTCCCTCCGACTCCGAGGCCAGCTTGAGGCCGCGCCGGGGAGGCGGCGGAGCGGTGGGAACCGGTTTTGTGGCCACTAGCGTCACCGGTGGCGCGGCGGGCTTGGGCTGCTGGTTCTCCAGCCACTGCAACCCCACCGCCACGGAATGCGCGCAGATCATGCCGGTTTCGCGAGAACGCCGGCAGGGGCAGAGGTTGTCCACGTTCACGGCGTCCAGGATCTTCAGGCCGGCCCGGAAGTTGCCGGTCCCCTCGCGGACCTGGCCAAGGAGCAGGGGCGGGTTCCATTCGGCGGCGAGGACGCGCCCGGCGGCGACCAGGGCGCGGGCCTCCTTCATGGCCTCCCAGCCGGCCATGCGGGCGAACAAATCCGTGGATAGCACCACATCGCTCATGCGGGCGGGAGTGTGCCAGCTGCGGGGGGCAAGGCGAGCGGTTTTTGAGCGGTGCAGCAAATTTGTGGAGAGACTTGCCAAAACCGTTCCATCCGTTCACATTACCCCGGCATGAAGACAAAGGCTCCGATCATCTTTTTGATTATACTCTGTCTGGCCCTGGGCGGCGGGCTGCTGCTGCGGCATAACCGGGCGGTGGAGCAGAAGCAGCAGGACGACGCGCGCATCCTCCAGCTCAGCAACGAGTGGAATACGACCAGCGCGCGGCTGAACGCGGAGCTTGAAACCAGCCGCAACCTGACCAACGCTTTGACCGCCAAGTCGGCGGAACTCGAAAAGGCCTCCAAGCAGTTGAGCGAGGCGGCCGCCGCCCTCGCGAAGGCCGAAGCCGAAACCAAGACGGCCCAGCAAGCGGCCACGGAAGCCCAAAGCCGGGCGGATACCGAAGCCGCCAAGGCCGCGCAGTTCGCGCAGGCGCTCGAAACGAGCAAACAAGAGCTGGCCAAGAAGGACCTCAAGATCACCGAACTGGAGAAGCAGAAGAGCGCCTTGGATCGCCAGGCCGAAGAGATGAAAGCAGCGATGCAGGGGCTTGACGCCAGGATTGCCGAAGTACAGCAGAAGCTTGCCACCTCCGAAGGCGAGAAGGACTTCTTGGTCAAGGAAATGAAGCGGATGCAGGCCGAAAAGGCTGAGCTGGAGCGGCAGTTCAACGATCTGGCGGTCCTCCGCGAGCAGGTGAAGAAGCTCAAGGAAGAATTGGCCGTAGCCAAACGCTTGGAGTGGATCAAGAAGGGGCTTTATACGGGTCGCGGCGCGGAACGCCTCAAGAAGGGCTTCCAGCAGAGCAGCATCCTGGTGACGAACCTCGACCTGAACGTCGAACTGCGCAAGGA
>CAYYMW010000362.1:0-7094 GCA_964472515.1 uncultured Verrucomicrobiota bacterium
GTTCCTTCACGGCAACGTTGACGCAGCCGTCCTTCACCCACGAGGCAATCCAACGGCAAGCGCAGCCCCGTAAACAAGCATAATCCGCGCCACAACTGCTGGCGTATTGGCGTGGGGTTCGCTCTCAGCCAAATGCCGACATGGCGCCGGTTCAGGCTTGGGCGGGCAAGCCAGCCGAACCCACGGCGCACCCGCCTGCCCCCTCCGGAGCGTTTGCATTCCCGCCAAGTCCAAGGGGGCTTCGCGGGCGGACGTGGAAATGGTGTTGCCGTTTGCCCTTGGCTTCCCCGCGAGCTCGGGCGTCAGAAGATTGCTCGCCGGAAGGCGGCGGCTGGGGCAGGATCGTCCCGTCATGCGCCCTATGAAGAGAACCCTCGTTACGGCGGTTTGCCCGCCGCGCCGTCCTCTCTGGTTTCTGCTGATGGCCGCAGCCCTCTGCCTGCCCCGCTCGATGGCCGCGGAGGCGACTCCGGAAGCGAAAGCGGACGCGTACCGCTTTGACCAGACGATTTCGCGGGAAGTGCTGGAGCATTACCTTTCCCGCGCCATCACCATGGAAGGCATGCGCAACGGCCGGGGCAACCTGGCTCTGCGCGTAGCTCAAGGGCTCACTCGATAGGTGTCAGCCAGATGACCGATCGGCTTCGCTGTGGCATCGCCCCCTGAACCATCAGGTTGAACGTAGCCCAGGGTAACGCCGGCCGAAGCCACCTCGACCCGCAGGTACCCTGGACTGCCCAGCAGGGTCCCGCTGCGATACCCGTACTCGGCGGCCGAGCGGGGAGTCTTGCCGTTCCCCGGGTAACCAGGTTGGGGCACTTCCTGATACACCACCCCATCCAGCTCCTGCCGGGCATAGAGGTGATCATGACCATGAAAGACGATGTTCACGCGGTACCGTGCCAGAAGCTGATGAATCGGCGCAGTCCAGCCAGTGCGATGGCGGGCGAACTCGTCGATTCCATTCGCACCGCGCCCGCCCCATTCGTAGAGTCCTGCGACCTCCACTCCGCCGCGGCCCTGATTGTCCGTCCCGCCAACCAGTTGGTGGATGAAGACGAACTTGAACCTGGCCCGGCTGGCGTTGAGGGTTTGCTCCAGCCATCGATACTGTTCGGAGCCGAGCGTCGATCCCCAGTTGTCAGTGCCGCGCTGCCGTGGCGTGAACCAGTAAGGATCGAGCACCACAAAGAGCGCGTCACCCCAGGTCCAAGCGTAGTAGTCTTGCAGCGCTCCGGCTTGCGGGTGGAGCGTCTGATTGCCTGTGTAAAAACCGTCGGGAACCGGGTTTGGAAAGTAGCGTTTGCGCATGAGGTTGGACCAGACGGCCAAAGTGTCGGTCTCGGCCTGACGCCCCCGCAGGCTCTCACCGTCGTGATTCCCAAGGACGAGGAAGAGCGGCGCGGCATGGCACAGCTGGCCGAAGTAGTAGCGCTGAGCGAGATACTGCCGGGCGGCGGTCTCGCGTCCCGCGTGTTTCTCGGTCATGAACGTGTCGCCGAGGTCGATGTGGAAGTCTGGCGCATCGGCCAATGCCAGCGCCAAGGTACGCCGATAAACGGCGGGGTCGGTGTTTTCGTCCAGGTGCGAATCTGCCGTGACGGTGAAGGTGAATGCCTCCCCGGCCGGACGGGCCGTGTGAAACGTCCCAACTCCCGGCGCTGGCAGCACCGTTTGCCTGGTCGCGGCCTCGCGCACTTCGTAATAGTAACGGGTATCGGGCCGGAGGCCATCGATGACCAGCTCTTGGGGAACGTCTGCGGCAAGGGACACGGAGCGTTCGCCGCAGGACAGAGCCTGAGGACTCGTCCCCCAGACCAACCGTGCGGCGGCGTTGGTATGCAAGAGTACACTGAGCGTCACCGAACTCTGGGTGGGCCGACCCAAGACGATGGTGCCGGAGTGTGCGGGCACCTCGGTGCGAAAGGTCGTCTTGGGCGGCCCACCAGGGCGTCGTCGCTGGGTCGCGCTTTGGCCCGAAGCTGTCACGGACGCGGCCATCACCAGCAAGAGGGAGATCAGGAGGCCTTTGACCGGAAACGAGGCACACGTGTGTTTCATCTCGGCCCTCCGGTTGTCTTGCGCTGGATAAGGTAGCTGCTCGCCACGGCCGCGTTGGTGCGCCCACTGGTTTCGTCAGCCGGAAGAAATGCCCGGACATAATCCACCCGCACCGCCTCGGGGCCGACCGTGACGCGCAGGTGGCCGGAATTGGGCAGCACCACACCCGACTTGTACGCGTCGCGGTTGAAGGCGGTATAGGTGGGATCGGCGGGGTTGGGACAGGATTGGTAGACTACGCCATCCAAATCCTGCCGGGCGTAGAGATGATCGTGGCCCTGGAAGAAGATGGTAACGCCGGTCTGCACCATCAATGGGTGGATGGCGAGAGGCCAGCCTGGCCGGTGGGCGGCAAACTCGTTGCGCCCGCTGCGGTCGCGTCCGCCCCACTCATACAAGCCGGCCTCTTCGATACCGCCGCGCCCGGTCCCAAGCACGTGGTGGCAAAAGACGAACTTCCAGCGGGCGGGGCTTTCCGTCAGCGTGCGCGCCAACCACTGGTACTGGGCGTCCCCCAAGGTCACCTGCCAGAGGTCACGGGCCTTCCCGCCCTGCCGCTTGCCCCCCTGATTGGCTTTCGCAGCCTTGTCGCCCGGTTCGCCCTTCTCCCGCTTCGTTTCCGGACCGCTCCCGGCTTCGTTGTCCACCGGCACCGTGGAATGCCAGTAAGGGTCGATGACGACAAAGAGCGCGTCGCCCCACGTCCAGGAGTAGTAATCGCGCGGCCGGCCAAGGAGCGGGACAGCTTCGGCATTGCCTCCATAGAAACCGTCCGGTTCCGGAAGCGGGTAGAAGCGAAGCCGCGCCCGGCCCGCCATGACCGCAGCACTGTTGGGCGTGCCATCGACGTTGCAGAGGGCAGCCTGTTCATGGTTGCCGTTCATGAGGAACAGGGCTGCGGAGCGGGCTACCAGGCCCAGGTAGGTGCGCTGGAGCGCGTAGACCTGGTCCACGGCGGCCTGGGTCACGGCGCCACGGCTGATCAAACGCTCGATGCTGAAGTCGTCGCCCATGGTCAGGTAGAAATCCGGCGCGTCCTTGGCCACGTTCTTCAGGGTCTGGGTGTACAGCACGGGATCGTACATCTTGCCTTCACGTTCGGGATGAGAGTCGCCCTGCAAGGCAAATGCGAACGTGGCGCCGGGCGCGCGCTGCGTATGGAAAGTACCCTCAGGCTCGGCCCGGAAATCGCCGCCTTCCGTCGACAGGGTGAGAACGCGATAGTAGTAACGCGTGTCGGGTTGGAGCGGGGTCAGTGTGAACTCGAAGGGCACCCCCACCGTCAAATCTTGGAGGGGCATCCTGACCGTGTGGCTGCCGGCCTGGGTGCCATACTCCACCTGGACCTTCAGGGCGGCCGCGGAAAGCAGGCTCAAGGCAACGGACCGGTCTGTTGGTCGGCCCAGAATCTGGGAAAACCGGGCTACCGGCCCAAGCGCGCCTCGGGGTGGCCGCTGCTGCGCGTCGAGGGTCAGGCTAACCCCAGCGACCAAGCCAATAAGGAACCACCGTCTGGCGAAAACACGCAGGATGTGGGCGGTGCGTGGTGACGCACTGCTTGCTGGAACCCGTCGGGAGCGCCGCTTCGTAACGTTACCCTGATGAACCGTGGTCTGACGCACAAGGCACATTGGTGAAACTCTCATACAGCCCGGAATGGTTCGCGGCTGCAACGCTCAGTCCGGTTTCGCTGCGCCGCCCATCCCGCGTGCATACACCACCGGCAACTCGGCGCTGGCGAGCACCTTGTCCTTCATCGCGCCAAGCAGCACCTCGCGCGTCACTTCGGACGCCGGGACGTTAACCTGTACGGGGGCCGAGAGGGCATACACCGTCAAGATGTACGTCTTGTCGCCGGGACCCTTCGAGTGTGGCGGGGCGTACTGGGCCTTTCCGTTCACACTGTTGTTGCCGAGGGTGCCGATGCCTTGAGCATTGGCCGGCAGACTCTTCCGGTCAGCGGGGATGTTGTAGAGCGTCCAATACCACTTGATCTTACCCTCGGGGTCGACATGGTGCATGATCACGGCGTACGCCTTGGTGCCCGCCGGACCGACACTCCACTCGAGCGGCGGCGTGATGCTCTCGCCGTCCCCGGTATATTGAACCGGCAGCCGCCCCTTGCTCTCGAACGCCGGGCTCCGCAGGGTGAAGCCACCGCCAGCCGATGGGCCAACCGACACCGCCGCGGCCGACTGCGGGTTGGTGGCGGGCTTGGCCTTGCCAAAGAGGAAGTCGGTGTTGGGAATCTCCGGCATCGGGATCGCTTGCGAGTACAGGTAGGCCCCCTTGCAGGTGAATTTGCTGTCCAGGTTGCGGAGTTTCAGCAGCGTTTGCTTCTGATCAGGAGTGAGCGACTGGCCGACCTCCGCGAAGCGGGTGGCGTACCAATAGGAGATCTCCCCATCCAGTTCCCCGTACCGCTTCGCCAGCGCCAGCACCTGGGTCTGGTCCACGGACTCCTGCTGCATGAAGCGCCGGAGAGCCACCGAGATGGCCCGCCGGACGGCCACGATTTCCTGCAAATCCTTGCGCTGCAGGTCAACGAGGCTGGTGATCCGCTCCCGCTGTGTCGGTGTCAGGGCGGCGAGGAAGGCTTCCCCGCTGTCCCCGGTCAGCGAGGTGCTGATGGAGAAGTTGGCGTTGCCCATGGCCGGGATGTCCTTCATGTAGAACGATCCGAAGTACGTCGCGTGGCGTTCCGGGCAGAAGTACACGTCGGCGTCCACCGAGCCCGCATACCAGCTGAACATCTCGCTGGCGTAGGTCATCACCGCCACATGCAGCGCGGGGGGGAGGCTGCGTTTGTCCACCTGGTCCTCCAATTCCGGCCAGGTGGCGGAGTTGTTGAACACCATCTTGCCCAGATAGGCCTTTTGCTGATCGTTGAGGGAACGGACGATGTCGCCCAGCACCTTGGCCCGCTGGTAGCTAAGCAGACCGTCGATTTCGAAGATCCCGGCCGTGTATTTCATCACGGCCTCGCGGTCGAGCCCAGTGGCGCCGGCTGGTAGATCCCCCGCCAGTTGGCGGCAGAAGGCCTTGATCAGGGGAAAGCGCTTGTACACCAAGTCGGCCAGGAGCTTCTCCTGCTCCTTGGCCAGGGCAACGAGCTGGGCCTTCTGGTCGGCGGTAAGCACATGCAGGACATTGTTAGCCGCCCGGGGCACGAAGGAGGTGTTGTGGCCGAGTTCGTTGGCGTCCACATCCCGCATGTATTGGAAGCCGAAGAAGTCCGCGGCTTTTCCGGGCGGCAGGAACGTGCAACTCCCCAGATCGCCGGTCAGGAACGCCAAGCCGTCAAAAGCGAGCGTATTCAGCTGCGCGCGGTCAGAGATGGCTTGATCGATCGAATAATCGCCCTGGCCACGCTCATCCTGACCTTGCGGCTCTG
Source organism: uncultured Verrucomicrobiota bacterium (assembly GCA_964472515.1). Lineage (GTDB taxonomy): Bacteria > Verrucomicrobiota > Verrucomicrobiia > Limisphaerales > J093 > CAYYMW01. Next base: position 5,456 of record CAYYMW010000362.1, read on the forward strand.
GGCGGTCGTCACCCGGCTGCGCCCGCTCGCCCCCTTGCCGGGCCCGGGGTTGGTCATTTGCGCCGGTTTGGGAGGGCGGTGGGGCCAAGTCTCGCAGTTGGTCGGGATTGAACCCGGCGGCCTTGATGGTATCCGCCATGGCCGGCCCGCCCCGCAGCCCGGCCTGGCGGAACGCCTCATGGATGGCCTTGGCAGTATCCGCGGTTATAGCCTTGGCATCATACTTGGCGAGGATCGCCTTGACCTGCGCCTTCTGGGCGTCAGTGAGGGGTTCGGTGTCACGGGGCGCGCCGCCCGGGCGGTCGCCCCCGGTGCCCCCTTCGCGGCGGGGCGGCCGCGGGCCTTCAGGTCGCGGCGTGGCGTCTTGAGCAGTGAGCAGGCACATGGAGGTGCCGAGGGTGAGAGTAAGCAGGAGGCTCGTGGTCTTCATAAGATCCATCAGTGTGGTTGCGCGCTGGCGCCGGGGGTCGTCTGCCGTCCTGGTCGCCGTCGCATTCATCTACTTCAATAGAGCCTGGGCACATGAAGGCCCCCGCTGGATTCTCATTAAAAGACTTTAATGAAAAACCGTTCGACGGCGGCGGCTGGCCGGCACTAGCATCGAGCCGTGAAAGTCTTGGTCGTGGAAGACGACAAAAAGCTCGGCGGCCTGGTGCGAAAGGGGCTCGAAGCGCAGGGCTTCGTGGTGGACTTCACCGCGGACGGCAACGAGGGATACACCTTGGCCACCACCCGGGAGTACGACGCCGTGGTCCTGGACATTATGCTTCCGGGCCGTGACGGCCTGAGCATTCTGCGCAACTTGCGGGACCAGCGCTCGCCCGTGCCGGTCATCCTGCTCACGGCCCGCAGCGCCCTCAACGAGCGGCTGGACGGCCTCAATCTGGGAGCGGACGACTACCTGACCAAGCCCTTCTACATCGAGGAATTGGTGGCCCGGCTGCACGCGCTCATGCGGCGATCCTCCGGCCAGCCCAAGGCCCTGCTGCAACACCGTGACATCGTGGTGAATCTCCTGACGCGCGAGGTTACCTGCGCCGGCAAGCCGGTCGAACTCACCGCCCGCGAGTTCGCGCTGCTGACCTACCTGATGCGCTCGCCCGGACGCACCTTCACCCGTGCCCAGATCTGCGAACACGTCTGGAGCTATCACTTCGATCCCGGCACCAACCTCGTGGATGTGTACGTTCAGCACCTCCGCAAGAAACTCGGCACCGACGCCACGGCCCCGTGCATCGAGACCGTGCGCGGTGTCGGCTACCGTATCCCGGAGGCTTAGGTCGCCTGTGAACTTGCACTCCTTCCGCCTCAAGCTCGCGCTGTTCTCCGGCGCGATCACCGGCCTGCTCCTGGTGGCGGCGGGCATGATCCTCTGGCGGGTCTCGTACCAGTTCAACTTGGACCGCCTGGACCGCGAAATCCGGAACATCGGCCAGGGCAACCTGGATCGCGTACTGGGGGGCGACCACTGGGTCCGGCTGGATGATGCCCTGAAGTTCGTCGGTGGCAGCAAGTCTGCGGCCACGTTCGTCCTCTGGGTGAAGAACTACGACCGCGTGGTGTATCAATCGCCGGAGTGGCCGGCGGGGATCCCACCGGAGTCCCTGCCCATGCCGAAGCGCTTCGAGGGGCCGGATGG
>CAYYMW010000363.1:0-7062 GCA_964472515.1 uncultured Verrucomicrobiota bacterium
GGGGAGAACCCGCCTGCCCCCATCCCGCCTGCGCAGCAGCGCCGCCCCCCTGCCCGGTCTGCGGCAGGGCGCGCCGCGCCAGCGGGCCCAAAGCCTCACCAGCCAAGATCGCCCGGAGTGTGGTCCGGACCAAGGGGAGCACCTCGCATCTACAGGCTACGGATCCCACCGAATCTCGGCGTGGTTTGTGCGGCCCCGGTTGAGCTTGAAGTCCCAGTAGGCGGTGTTGCGGAAGCGCGCGGCGTGGCCGTCCAGAAAGGTGAAGTTCGCACCGCCGGAATGCAGGTTGGTGTGAACGAAGCCCCAGTAGCCCACCCCGGGCAGGTTCTTCGTATCGAACAGCCATACGGTGATGCTCGGTTGCGGGATGGACGTGAGCCGCACCGGACAGTTGGCCTCGCCGGTGCCGTTCACATGCTCGTTGAGGCAGTAATGAAAGAGGTTGTTGCCGTTGCTGCGGCGCCGGTTCGCGGGGCAGATCCACACCGACCGGCCCGGGTCCTGTTGGGCGTTGGTGCGCCAAGCCATCGAATGGTAGCGGGGCAGGCCCATCGTCGCGGGCAACTGGATGTACCAGCCGATGTTCGTGTCGGCGTTGTCCGGGTTGGGAGTGCCGTCGTAGGGGAGGAAGTCGCGGTTATCGCCCGTGTACATCTGGGTGGCGAGGCCCCATTGTTTGAGGTTCCCGAGACAGGTAATCGCGTGCGCCTTGGCTTTGGCCTTGGCCAGCGCGGGCAGCAGCAAGGCAGCCAGGATGGCAATGATCGCGATGACCACCAGCAACTCGATGAGCGTAAAGGCCCTCCCTGCCCGGTCGCCGCCGGGTACACCGGTCTGGGATTGGAAACCGGGAACCTTCACACGCTCCCGATGCTAAAGGAACCGCGCCAGGTATCAAGCTTGTTATCCGGCGGGCAGCGGGGCAGCCGGGGACCAAAATGACCTTGGCGCAAGGGGAGGAAAGGCCGCATAATCGCGCTGCCATCGAACTCTTATGAGGATCTGCATCATTGGGACCGGCTACGTGGGCCTGGTCACCGGCACGTGTTTTGCCGAGGTCGGACACGAGGTTGTCTGCGTGGATAGCGACGCCGCAAAGGTGGCCTTGCTCCAAGGCGGGGGCATGCCGATCTACGAACCGGGGCTGGACGAGCTGGTGAAGTCCAATGTGGCCGCAGGGCGCCTGAGCTTCACCCACAGCACGCGGGAGGGGGTGGAGAAGTCGGACATCATCTTCATCGCCGTCCCCACGCCGCCGCTGGCGGACGGCTCGGTTGACCTCAGCTTCATCGAAGGCGTGGCCCGGGAAATCGCGGGCTGCATGACCACCTACAAGATCGTGGTGGACAAGAGCACCGTTCCGGTGAAGACGGGGGAAAAGGTGGCGGAGACGATCAAACGGTATTCCAAGGCCAAGGTGGCCTTCGATGTGGTGAGCAATCCGGAGTTTCTGCGCGAGGGCTTCGCGGTGGATGACCTGTTGCATCCGGATCGCGTGGTGGTCGGGGTGTTCTCGCAACGGCCGGTGCAGGCCATGCGGGAGGTTTATGCCCCGTTCAACGCGCCGATCATCGTCACGGACATCAATTCGGCGGAGTTGATCAAACATGCGGCGAACTCGTTCCTGGCGCTGAAGATCTCGTATATCAACGCCCTTTCGGTGGTGTGCGAGGCGGCTGGCGCGAACGTGATGGAGGTGGCCAACGGCATCGGCATGGACAAGCGCATCGGCCGCCAGTTTCTGGACGCCTCGCTGGGCTTCGGCGGCAGCTGCTTCCCGAAGGACCTGAGCGCCTTCATCAAGATTGCGGAGCAGTTGGGGTACGACTTCGGCCTGCTCAAGGAAGTGCAGCGCATCAACGCCCAGCAGATGGACCGCTTCGTGAAGAAGATCGCGGAGACCCTCTGGGTGATCAAAGACAAGCGGATTGGCGTGCTGGGGCTGGCGTTCAAGCAGAACACCGACGACGTCCGGATGTCCCCCGCCATCGAGGTGTGCAAGCGCCTGCTCAAGGAAGGAGCCGTGCTCAGGGTGCATGATCCCAAAGCCATGGACAAAGCCCGAGCCCTGCTGGGCGAGGCCGTGACCTACGTGGAGGACATGAACGCCGTCGCGGAGGACTGCGACGCCCTGGTGGTGGCCACCGAATGGCCGGAGTTCAAGCAACTCGACCTGGAGCGCGCGCGCCGCGACATGACCCATCCCATCCTGTTTGACGGGCGCAACCTCTTTGATCCCCACGAGATGGAGCGCCTTGGCTTCATCTACCGGAGCATTGGGCGCTGACCCACCGCATGCCTCCCACACCCCCGCCCGCCATCGAGGTGTCCGCAGGCCTCCTTTTCCGCGGAGGCAAGCTGTTGCTGGCCCAGCGGCTGCCGGGCAGCCACTTGGCGGGTCTGTGGGAGTTCCCGGGCGGAAAGCGCGAATCAGGGGAGACTTTCGAGGCGTGCCTCGTCCGTGAGCTGCGTGAAGAACTCGGTGTGGAAGTCCGCCCGGGCGAGCGCTTGCTGGATCTGACCCACGCCTATCCCACTCGCACGGTGCGGCTTGTGTTCCTCCGTTGCTCGCTCGTGGTGGGCGAACCGCAGCCGCTCGACTGCGCCGCCCTGGCTTGGATCGGTCCGGCGGAACTCGGGCGTTATCCCATGCCGCCGGCGGATCAGGCCATGATCGAGTTGCTCGCCACCCGGCCGGAGCTCTGGCAGGAAGCGCCGGCTGCCTGATCCCCCCGTCTCCCCGCACCATTCCCAGAGAGAGCAAAACGCCCGTCCCCTGAGGAGGACGGGCGTTCTCGAAAGTGACGAAGTGCGGGCTTACTTCTTCTCCGCGGGAGCGGCTTCCGTCGGCGTCGCCGCGGCGGGCTGCTCGGTCTTTTCCGCAGCAGGCGCAGTCGTCGCCGCCACTTGGGCGGGAGCATCCACCCACTCGAGGATCGCCATTTGGGCGGCGTCGCCCTGCCGCTGAAGCAACTTCACGATCCGGGTGTAACCCCCGTGCCGTTCCTTCTGATGCGGAGCGATGTCCTTGAAAAGCAGACCCACCGCATCTTCCTGCCGCAAGCGGGCGGCGGCGAGCCGCCGGCTGTGCAGAGTGCCTGCCTTGGCCAGGGTCACCATCTTTTCAGCAACAGAGCGGGCGGCGCGGGCCTTCGCCAGCGTAGTGGTGACGCGGCGGTGCTTGATCAGGCTGCACACCAGGTTGGCCAGCATCATGTTGCGATGCTGCGCCGTGCGGCCCAGCTTCGCGGTTCTCTTAAGATGTCGCATAATCCTAACTCCCGACTTAGCTCTTCTTTGCTTCCTCGCGCGGCGCTTCGAGCAACGCGGAATCGATATTCATACCCAAGGTCAGCCCAAGAGCAGCCAGCTTGTCCTTGATTTCGTTGAGCGATTTCTTGCCGAAGTTGCGGTACTTGAGCATCTCCTGCTCCGTCTTCATCGCCAACTGGCCGACGGTGGTGATGTTGGCGTTGTTCAGGCAGTTGGCCGCGCGCACGCTCAACTCGATCTCGTTGACGCTCATGTTGAGGAGCTTCTTCATGCGCGAGCGCTCCTCGTCCTGCGTGTCGACCTCTTCCTCGAACTCGACCGCATTCTTGTCGTACCCGACAAAGACGTCCAAGTGGTGTTGGAGGATCGCCGAGGATTGCACGAGCGCCTCATCCGGCGTGATGCGTCCGTCGGTCCAGATCTCGACGACCAACCGATCATAGTCGGTGCGCTGCCCGACCCGCGCGCTCTCCACGGAGTAGCGCACCCGGGTCACGGGCGAGAAGAGGGAGTCGATGGCGATGACCCCGATCGGCTGATCGGGCTTTTTGTTGTCATCGCCCGGGCAGAAGCCGCGGCCGACTTTGATCTCGAACTCCATATCGAGACGCTTCTTCTTGTCCAACGTGCAGATGTGCTGGTCTGGATTGACCAACTCGAGACCCGCCGGGACTTGGATATCGGCCGCCGTCACGGCGCCTTCCTTGTTCACCGAGAGCAGCACCTGCTGCGGCTCGCGCGTATGCGCCTTGAATTTGACCCGCTTGAGGTTCAGCACGATATCGGTCACGTCCTCCACCACGCCATCGACGGTGGTGAATTCGTGCATGGCCCCGTCGATCTTGACGGAAGTGATGGCGGCGCCTTCGAGCGACGAGAGCAGCACCCGCCGGAGCGAGTTGCCGATCGTGTGGCCGTAACCGGTTTCAAACGGTTCGGCGATGAACTTGGTGAAATTGGGCGTGGCGGTGGCTTCATCGCGCACCAACCGCTTCGGCATTTCAAAACGACCCAGACGAACAGGCATAACGATTCAGGTTGGCAATTGTAATCTGGCCTGCCGCGCATTCCCGCATGAACGGCAGACCCGTATAATTGCTGGCCTCCCACGCGGGAGGCGGGTGACTTGGCTTAGCGGGAGTAAAACTCGACCACCGCTTGTTCGTTGGCGATGGGTTGGATGTCCTCGCGGGTAGGCAGCCGCTTGACCGTGCCTTTGAAGGCATCCTTGTCCAGGGCGAGCCAATCCGGCACGTTGCGACTGGTGGAGGTCTCGAGGCTCTTGCTGGCCATGGTGCGCGAACGGGTGCCGTTGCGCACTTCCACGACGTCATTCACCTTGGTCGCGTAGGAAGCAATGCTCACCTTGCGGCCGTTAACCTTGATGTGGCCGTGGTTGACCATCTGGCGTGCGCCAGCGCGGGTATTGCTGAAACCGAGCTGGTAGATCACGTTGTCCAGGCGCATCTCGAGGATCTGAAGCATCGTCTCCCCGGTGACGCCGCGCTTGCGCAGCGCTTGTTCATAGACCCCGCGGAACTGGCGCTCCAAGAGTCCGTAATAGTACCGAAGCTTCTGCTTCTCGATGAGCCCCAGACCATAATCGGTGGTCTTGCGGCGGCTCTTCGGGCCATGCACACCGGGTCCGTATTGCCGGCGCTCCAAGTACTTGGTTGGGCCAAAGATGGGGACGCCGAAACGGCGGCTGATGCGAACACGCGGTCCAGTATAACGAGCCATAATTCAGGACAGAAATCGCTGGGGATGCTTCAAGTTAGACGCGGCGCTTTTTCCGGGGCCGGCAGCCGTTGTGCGGCACCGGCGTGACATCGCGGATGGCGCTGATTTCCAAGCCAATCGCCTGCAGAGCGCGGATGGCCGATTCGCGTCCGGAACCCGGCCCGCTCACCTCGACCAGCACCTCGCGCATACCGTGGGACATCGCCTGACGCGCCGCGTCCTGCGCCACCTGCTGCGCGGCAAACGCGGTACTCTTCCGCGAGCCCTTGAAACCCACCCGCCCGGCCGTGGACCAACCGATCAGGTTGCCCTGCACATCGGTGATCGTGACCTGGGTGTTGTTGAACGTCGCCAGAATGTGCGCCACACCCACCGCGATGTTCTTGGAACCCTTGGCCTTGACAATCTTCTTGCCGGCCATGTCGTCCGCCAGCAGGTCCGCGGCGGTGGGAGCAGTGGCTGCGACGGGCCCGGCAGGAGCGGCCGGAGCACCGGCTTCCGCGGGCTTCGCCGCCGCGTCATCGCCAGCGGCCTTTTTGGCGGGCTTGGCAGGTTTCTCGGCCGGCTTCTCGGCGGCCTTATCCACGGGCTTCTCGGCCGCCTTCTCGGCCGGCTTTTCCGCCGCCGCAGGAGCGCCTTCGCTCTTGGCAGCGTCTTTCTTCGAGGGTTGCTTGGGGGTCTTCGGGGCGTCAGCCATAGGGAGCTAAAATCGTCGTCAATGAATGCCGGTTTTGGCGCTGGGATTGCGCACCACGCCGACGGTCTTGCGCGGTCCCTTGCGGGTGCGCGCGTTGGTCTGTGTGCGTTGTCCACGGACGGGCAACCCGCGGAGATGCCGCACCCCGCGATAGCACTTGATACCCTGCAACCGCTTGAGGTTGAGGCCGATTTCCCGGCGGAGATCGCCTTCGATCACGTACTTGCCTTCCTGGATCGAGTGGACGATCTGCGAAAGCTGCTGCTCCGTGAGGCTTTTGGCCCGAATGGAGGGTTCAATTTGAGCCCGCTTGAGGATTTCCACGGCATTGGTCGGCCCAATGCCATAAATGTAGCGCAAAGCGATATCGATGCGCTTTTCGCCGGGGATGTCGACGCCGAGAATGCGTGCCATATTCGTTGCTACTCGTTAACCCTGCCGCTGCTTGTGGCGGACGTTCGAGCAAATGACTCGGATGACGCCCTTCCGCCGCACTACTTTGCAGTGCTCGCAGAGTTTCTTAATTGATGCGCGAACTTTCATGGTTCTTGCCTGTTCAAATCTTCTATCCAGCCTCTCGATAGATCGAAAGGCGAAAGCTTTAATTTTACAGATCTGCCCGGAGCGAGACAAGCGATAATTTCCCGCCGTCGACGCGGCACCCGCCCCACCAGGCGATGCCCGTTACTCAGAGCGACCCGGTACACGCCCTCGGCCAGTGGGGCTTCAATTAGGCCTTCGGCGGCGATATCGTGTGCGCCCGGCATGTCAAAATTTCCGCTTCGGCCTCGGTGATCAGCACCGTGTGCTCGAAATGCGCCGAAGGCTGGCCGTCCGCCGCCACCACCGTCCAACCGTCGCTCAGGATCCGCACATCCGGCCGGCCGGCGTTGACCATTGGCTCGATGGCGATCGTCATGCCCGGCCGCAAGCGCGGAGACGGCTTGCCGTCCACGTAATTCGGGACCTGCGGTTCTTCGTGCATCGTGCGCCCGACGCCGTGCCCGACGAACTCCCGGACCACGCTGAATCCATGGCGCTCAACCCATTGTTGAACCGCCCGCGAGATGTCGCTCACCCGGTTGCCGCTCACGGCTTGTCGGATGCCCTCGCGCAACGCCTGTTCCGTGACGTCCATCAGCTTCTGAACCAGCGCGCTGCATCCGCCGACCGCCACGGTTCGGGCGGTGTCGCCGATGAAACCCTGGTAAACCACACCGACGTCCAGGCTGACGATGTCGCCAAACTGCAGCCGCCGGGACCCGGCGATGCCATGCACCACCTCTTCATTTACGGAAACGCAGAGATGACAGGGATACTTCCGATACCCGAGAAATGCGCTTTTGCCACCG
>CAYYMW010000364.1:0-7059 GCA_964472515.1 uncultured Verrucomicrobiota bacterium
CCCGCAGCCATCGCGTCCCCGCGTCTCCCGATCCGGCGCTCCTTGCGCAACGATCCAGGTCCTTCGCCGCCTTGAGCCGACCACCTGGCCGCCCTCCGTCAATGGCTTTGAAAACAGGATTTCGCGCGGCGACCTGCGAACTTTCGCCGCCAGCGAATTCTCGCACCCATGGTTCCTCGTCACAGCGCGCCAGAAGCCGCGAAATATCGCCGTTTCGGCGATCTTTCAAGGTTGGCACAGGCCCTGCAACAGATGTGGTGATCAATCGAGAAAGAAGCCTCGATTGGCTCCGTCAGCGTGGCGATGGCCCACCTGTCTGGCGGTGAAATCCGTTCGGCGCCAAGAGATGAAGACCGTTCAAAGCACTGCGGCGAGGGTGGAATGTCACGCGGGCAACTCATGGCCCGGTGGCGTCTCGCGTCGGGATTTCCTGAAGGTCTGCACCACGGCCGCGGCCCTGTTGGGACTGCCCAGCGCCATGGCGGGAACGGTCGCCGAGGCCGCCCGCCGCGCGCCCCGTCCCACGGTCATTTGGCTGCATTTTCAGGAATGCACCGGCTGTACGGAGTCGCTGTTGCGCGCGAGCCACCCGACGGTGGCGTCGCTGATCCTCGATTCGATTTCGCTGGACTACCACGAGACGCTGATGGCCGGTTCCGGGCATCAGGCGGAAGCTTCGCTGGAGGATTCGCTGAAAGCGAACCAAGGCAAGTACCTGCTGGTGGTGGAAGGGGCGATTCCGACGGCACAAGACGGGATTTTCTGCCAGGTAGGCGGGCGCACAGCCATGGTTGCCCTGAAGCAGGCGGCGGAAGGCGCGGCGGCGATCATCGCGATCGGCACTTGCGCGAGCTACGGGGGCATCCAGGCGGCGCCACCCAATCCGACCGGGGCGGTGGGGGTGCGGGACTTGGTGAAGCACCGGCCAGTCATCAACGTGCCCGGCTGCCCGCCCAACCCATACAACTTCCTTGCGCTGGTGCTGCATTACCTCACGTTCCAGAAGTGGCCCGAACTGGACACGCTGGGCCGGCCCAAGTTCGCCTACGGGCGCAGGCTGCACGAGCACTGCGAGCGGCGCCCGCATTTCGACGCCGGCCGCTTCGCGCAGGCCTACGGCGACGACGGGCACGCGCAGGGCCACTGCCTGTACAAGCTGGGGTGCAAGGGGCCGGCCACCCATGCGAACTGCTCGGTGCAGCGCTTCAACGACGCGGGAGTCTGGCCGGTGTCGGTGGGGCATCCATGCATTGGTTGCACCGAGCCGGATTTGCTCTTCAAGACAGCCATCGCGGACAAGGTGCAGATCCATGAACCGACGCCCTTCGACGCGTACGCGCCCATCAGCGCCAAACAGAAGGGCAAAGGGCCTGATCCGCTGACGACCGGGCTCGCGGGCCTGGGTCTTGGGATGGCGATCGGCGCCGGCGCCATGCTGGCCAGGCGGCTGCCCGACGCAGCGCCCGAAATCGACAATCAGGCGGAGAAGCGGCATGAAGACCCAGACTAGGCGCGGATTTCTTCGGGCAATCGGGCTGGGAGGCTCGACGGCGGCGGCAGCAATGCTGCCCGCGCAGGCGGCAACGGCCAACGCGCCCAAGGACGACGAACTGGGCATGCTCTACGACGCCACCCGGTGTGTGGGCTGCAAGGCGTGCATGGCGGCCTGCAAGCGCACCAACGGGGATGCGGGCGGGCTGGCCTACGAGCAGGCGAGCTTTGACGAGGATGCGGTGTGGGATGCCCCGGCAGACCTGTCCGGCGACACCCGGACAATCGTCAAATTGTACCGGGAAGGGACCCGCTGGTCGTACGTGAAACACTCGTGCATGCATTGTCAGAACCCGTCCTGCGTCTCGGTCTGCCCGGTAAGCGCCATGACGAAGGACCCGGTGACGGGCATCGTGGACTACAGCAAGGACACGTGCATCGGGTGCCGTTATTGCCAGGTGGCCTGCGCGTTCAACATCCCCAAGTTCCAGTGGGACCGGACGGCGCCGCAGATCGTCAAGTGCGACCTGTGCCGGAACACGAACCTCAAGGAGAAGGGAATGCCGGCGTGCGCGGAGGTATGCCCGGCGGGGGCGATCACCTACGGGAAGCGGGCGGTTTTGTTGCAGGAGGCGCAGCGGCGGCTGCAGGCGCACCCGGCCAGGTACGTGCCGCACGTCTACGGGGAGCACGAGGTCGGAGGGACCAACCACCTCTATCTGGCGGGGGTGGCGTTCGAGAAGCTGGGGCTGCCCGCGTTGCCCGACGAAGCGCCGGCGGCGTTCTCCGAGAGGATCCAGCACACCATCTACAAGGGCTTCGTCGCCCCGGTGGCGCTTTACGGCGCGCTCTGCTTTGTGGCGCTGCGGAACCTCCGAAAGCAGCACGCCCCAGGGAAACGGGAGGAGCACACATGAGTCATGACGATTTCCAGAAGCAGGAAGGGCGCATCTTCACCAAGTCCTTTTTCGTGCTGTTGACACTGGCGTTGATCGGCGGAGCGCTGATTGTGGTCCGTGCGGTGAAGGGGCTGGGGGCGGTGTCGAACCTGAGCGACGGATTTCCGTGGGGCATCTGGATCACGTACGACGTGGCCACCGGCACGGCGATCGCCTGCGGGGGGTACGCGGTGGCGATCCTGATCTACATCCGCAACCGCATGCATTACCACCCGCTGATCCGCTCGTGCGTGCTGACGAGCATGTTCGGGTACGGGCTGGCGGGTTTTTCGGTGATGGTGGACCTGGGAAGGCCGTGGAATGCGTACAACTTCTTCGTGCCGTCCAAGTGGCAGGCGAACTCGGCCATGTTCGAGGTGGCGCTGTGCGTGATGGCGTACTCGACCATCCTGATCATCGAGTTTCTGCCGGCGCTGTTGATCAGCATGGAGCGGAGCGAATGGCGCCGGCTGCGGATGTGCATGGATTGGCTGCACCAGCATTATCCCGTGGACAAGGATCGCATCCTGGATGGCGTGGAATGGGTGCGGTCGGCGGCCGGCTGGTTGCGGTCCCGCTTGGAGAAAGCGCTGATTTTCTTAATCGTGCTGGGCATCACCCTGCCCACCATGCACCAATCGTCCCTGGGTTCGTTGCTGCTGATCGCCTCGACCAAGTTGCATCCGCTCTGGCACACCCCCTTTCTGCCGCTGTTGTTCCTGATCAACTGCATCTACATTGGGTATGCGATCGCGATCCTCGAGTCGATCATCTCCTCGGTGGCGTTTCGGCGCCCCTTCGAGGTGCCGCAGTTGTCCGGGCTGGCAGGGTTCATTCCGTGGATCACCCTGATCTGGATGACGGTGGTGGCGGGAGATCTTGCTTATCGCGGCCAACTGGGCGCAGCCATCCGGCTGGACTTCTACTCGGGGTTCTTCCTCTTGGAGGTGGCGCTGATCGGGGCCGGCTCGCTGATCATGTTGAGCGGGCGCAACCGCCGCTCACCGCGCTGGTTGTTTGTGTCAGCGGCGTTGATTGTGCTGGGCGGCGCGCTTTACCGCTTCAACGTGTACCTGATCGGGTTCAACCCGGGCGAGGGCTGGCGCTATTTCCCATCCCTGTCGGAGCTCATGATCACGGTCGGGATCGTGGCATTCGAGCTCCTCGGTTACCAGGTGCTGGTCAAGCTTTGCCCGGTCCTGCCCAGGCTCCACCTGCCAGGCAAGGCCAGACGCCCACCTACGGCCGCGTCGTATGACGGGCTGGATGAACCGGTGGCCGCCCGCGGTTGACACCAAGACCGGAAACCCTCCCCCGCCCTCGCAACCAATCGAAGAAAAGCGCCCATGGCGACCCGCACCATCACCCTCGACCCCATCACGCGCATCGAAGGCCATCTGCGCGTCGACGTGCAAGTGGACAACGGCAAAGTCGCACAGGCATGGTCCTCCGCCCAGATGTGGCGGGGCATCGAGTTGATCCTGCGCGGGCGGGCGCCGGAAGACGCCTGGGCACTGGCGCAACGTTTCTGCGGCGTATGCACGACCGTGCATGCCATCGCCTCGATCCGGGCGGTCGAGCACGCCTTGAAGGCGGAGGTGCCGCGCAACGCGCAGTACGTGCGCAACCTCATGATCGCCCAGCACTCGGTGCAGGATCATGTGGTGCATTTCTATCATCTGGCGGCGCTGGACTGGGTCGACGTGGTGGCGGCGCTCAAGGGCGACCCGCGCAAGACCGCGCAACTGGCGCAGGGCCTCTCGGAGTGGCCCGGGAACAGCGAGACGGAGTTCAAGTGGGCCCAGGGACGGTTGCGCCGTTTCGTGGAAAGCGGCCAACTGGGGATTTTCGGCTCCGGCTATTGGGGGCATCCGGCGCTGCGGCTGGAGCCGGAGGCGAACCTGCTGCTGTTCACGCATTATCTGAAGGCCTTGGACTATCAGCGCCAGGCCGCCCAAGCGGTCGCCATCCTGGGGGGCAAGAACCCGCACATCCAGAACCTGGTGGTGGGGGGCGTCGCGACCGCCTTGAACCTGGAAAACCTGGCGGCCATCAATATGGAACGGCTGGCCTACCTGCGCTCGTTGATGGAAGAGACCCGCGCCTTCGTGCAGCAGGTGTACTACCCCGACCTGCTGGCGCTGGCGGCCAACTACAAGGACTGGTTCGGGTACGGCGCCGGGGTGACGAACTACCTGGCGGTGCCGGAGTTCCCCGAGGACCCCCGCAGCACGCAGTTTGCGCTGGCCGGTGGGGTCATCCGGCAGGGAGCGGTCGACCAGGCGATGGTGATGCGGGATCACGCGCACGAGGGGGTGGTTCAGAACATCCGCGAATCGGTGGACCGCGCCTGGTACGAGCAAGGCGAGCCACGCCATCCGTGGCAGGGCGAAACCAAGCCCAGTTACCGCGACTTTGCGGCCGACGGCAAGTACAGCTGGTGCAAAGCGCCGCGCCTCAACGGTGAGCCGATGCAGGTGGGGCCGGTGGCGCAAGTCCTCACGAACTACGCCGCGGGCAACGCGCGGGTGAAGGCGTTGGCCGATGACGCCAATCAGCGCCTGGGCATTTCGCTCAAGGACTATCATTCGACCATGGGACGGTTTCTGACCCGGGGCATGCGCGCCCACATGATGGCGGACCTTTCCCTCGAGTATCTGGACAAGCTGGTGGCCAACCTGGGGTCAGGCGACAGCACCTACGCCAACCCGGTGGCGATTCCTGAGGGCGAGTACAAAGGGGTGGGCTTCCACGAAGCTCCGCGCGGCACCCTATCGCATTGGGTGGTCATCAAGGACAAGAAACTCGCCAACTACCAAGCCGTGGTTCCCAGCACGTGGAACGCCTCCCCACGGGATGAGCGGGGACAAGCGGGACCTTACGAAGCTTCGCTGGCGGGGACGCCCGTGGCCGACGCCGAGAAACCGCTCGAGGTACTGCGGACCATCCACTCCTTCGATCCCTGCGTGGCTTGCGCGGTGCATGCGGTCGATCCGGCGGGACGGAAGATTGTCCGCGTCAAGGTCCAGTAGCAGGCGAGGTCAGCCCCGCCGCCGCCTGGCGAGGGCGTATCTCACAAAAGACCACAGCCCCGAAAACCGGTAGCCGGGGTCGAGGTACTTCTCGATCACGTAGAAGGCGAAGTAGTACGCCCGGCAGAAGCTCCAGACAGCCAGGGCGAGGAGCAGCGCCACTTGCAGCGACCCCGCCTCGGCCAGGAGCAGGGCGCTGGCAACCAGGCCCATGAACAGGAACAAGCTTGCCTTCAGCCACAGAGCTGCCGGGCGCTTTAGATCCTTCATAGTCAGAGCCGTTGTGAGGACAGACCGCGCCGGGAGGGGAACCTCACGGAGATGCGCGGACGGCGCGAGTCAATCGCCGCTGGCCCAGACGGCGTCTCCGAAGGCGCCGATCAGGCACCGCAACCGCGAATCGAGACAGGCCAGGGCCGATCCGCTGAAGCGGCTCCGCGAGGCAGCGGTGGCCCCGGCCGTGGCGGCTGAGAGAACGGGGGGGCGAGGACCCTAGGTCCGCGCCTGCTTCTCTGCCGGGGCAGTGGGTTCTCCCGATCGTTCACGCCGCCGCCAGTGGAGGAGCAGCAGTAGCAGGAGGCCTGTCAGAATGAGGAAGACGATCAAGAACGGCATGGCCAGCGCGACCAGCGCGCTGATCAGTGAGGCGGCCAACTCCCCCAACGCCACGAGCGGATTGGCGAACCCGCCGGTCGCCACAGTGGAAGCCCCGCGCAGGAGGGTGGTGCCGCCTTGTACCAAGCCAGCCACGCCGCCGCCAGCGATGATAGCCACGGTCCACTTGAGGAACGGGCTGAGTTCGACGACTTGGGAGGCGGTCATGATGGTCCCCGCCACCACGGCCACCGGGGTCGCCAAGACGTCGAGGAGATGGTCCAACCAAGGGATGAAGTAGGCGCCCACCTCGAACAGGGTGGCCGCCCCGAAGGCGATCAGCGCCGGGTAACTGGCGATCCACTCAAAGCCGGCACCCAGCTTGAGATGGCCGGACAGGGCGGCCGCGCTGACCACGAGGAAGGGGGCGAACACGCGGAAGCCGCAAGCCACGCTCAAGCCAACCCCCATCAGCAAGCCCAGCAGTATATCGTGAGTCATAAGCTCTGACTGTTAGTATAACCCACCATGCAAGCGCGAGTTTCAAGAAACAAAACCACCACACATCCAATTGTCACCCAACTACTTAGACAGCACATTCCCAACCGAGTCAGAGCACCGCCCACTGCTGGCAGAATGCTGCTTGCCGAACCTGGAGGCGGGCGGGATAGTGGGACTGATACATGGCACGCGTCTCCGTCATCATCCCCACCTTCAATGAAGCGGCGCTGCTACCTTCGACGATGGCCTCCCTTGAGGGCAACCGGCTTTCTTGCGAGGTCATCGTGGTGGACGCGGGCAGCCAGGACGCGACGGTGGAGCTGGCACGTGCGCACGGCGCCCAAGTGGTGAACTCGACGCGGAAGCAGCGGGCAGCGCAACTGAACTTGGGGACCAAGGCGGCCACCGGAGGGTGTCTCGTGTTCCTGCACGCCGACACCCGGCTGCCCGAGGGAGGGTTGGATCTGGTGGCTACTGCGCTGGGGGTGAAGGGGGTCGTGGGA
>CAYYMW010000365.1:0-7023 GCA_964472515.1 uncultured Verrucomicrobiota bacterium
GGTCGGGGGAAAGAATCGGACCATTTCCGCTATTTCTCCGGGGTGGTTGGTGCCGATTTCGACCACCGCCGCCTGCGTGTTGGCCTCCAGTTCAAGCAGCGTGAGGGGGACTCCCAGCTCGTTGTTGAAACTGGCTTCACTGGCGACGATCCGCCACCGGCTCCGCAAGGCGGCGGCCAGGAGGTCCTTGGTGGAGGTTTTTCCGTTCGAGCCCGCCACGGCCACCACGGGAATGGGGCTGCTGCTCCGTTCATGCGCGGCCAGCGCAGCCAGCGCCCGCCGATTATCGGCGACCGCCACCAGCGGCAGCGGGGGCCAGGGAGGCCGGACTGACGCGCGCTCGACCAAGGCCGCCGCCGCGCCGCGGGCGGCCGCCTGTTGCAGAAACTGGTGTCCGTCAAACCGTTCGCCGCGCAGGGCGACAAACAGCGCGCCCGCGCATGCCCGGCGGGTATCGGTGGCCACCCGCTCCAGGGAAAGGGAGGGCTTCCCGGCGAGGATTTCCCCGCCGGTGCGCGCCGCAATGTCCTGGAGGCTACACGGGCGCATAGTCGGCCACCGGCCGGCGGAGGGGTTGAGGCATCGGCATCACGAGGGGCCGGCTTTCCAACGCGTCGAGGGCCTCGGCGCGGTCATCGAACGGAACGACCGTGTCCACAGACTCCTGGTAGGTCTCGTGGCCCTTGCCGGCGATCAGGATCGTGTCTCCCGGCCGGGCGTTCTGGACGGCGGCCTGGATGGCCCGGCGGCGGTCCAGTTCGATCGTGCAACCGTCGCTGCGCAGCGTGCGGTATCCCTCGAGGATTTGCGCGGCGATGTTGACGGGGGATTCGCGGCGGGGATTGTCGGTGGTGATGAAGGTGAGGTCGGCCAGTTCGGCGGCCGCCCGGCCCATCCGCGCGCGTTTCTCCCAGTCCCGACTGCCTCCGCACCCAAAGACCACCAAGAGGCGCCCTGAGTAGAGCTCACGCAGGGCGCCCATGGCTTGGCGCAAGGCGACTTCGGTGTGGGCGTAGTCCACGAAGACGTGGAGCCCGTGCCGACCGAGGCGTTCCATTCGGCCGGGCACGGGCTCCGTCTCGTTGAGGGTCCGCTCGAGGGCGGACAAGGGCAGCTTCAGAGCCAGCCCTCCCCCCAAAGCCGCTAAAGCGTTGTACACGTTGCACCGGCCCAGGAGTGGGGTCCGGCAACGGAAGGAAAAATCCGGGCCTTCGATGGTCATGGCGGTGCCGGTTCGCCCCGGGCGGATGTCCACCGCCCGCAGGTGGGCCGCCTCGCCCAGACCGTAGGTCAGCAGCACTTCCGCCTTGGTCTGGCCCGCCAACCGCGCGCCCCAGGTGTCGTCGATGTTCACCACGGCCTGGCCCGGTTCCAGCCAGGAGAACAGCTGGCGCTTGGCGGCGAAGTAGTCCTCCATCGAACCGTGGTAGTCCTGGTGGTCGCTCGAGAGATTGGTGAAGATGCCGGCCTCGAAGTGGACGCCCGCCACGCGCTGCTGATCGGCCCCGTGGGAACTGACTTCCATGACACAAGCCTCGCAACCCGCGCGGACCATCTGGGCGAGCATCTGCTGGATTTCCAGGGCCTCCGGGGTGGTCCGCTGCGCCGGCACCACGCGATCGCCGATTTGGTGGGAAATGGTGGAGATCAACCCCGTGCGGATCGAGGCCGTCTCGAGCATCTGCTTGAGGATGAACGCCACGGTGGTCTTGCCGCTGGTGCCGGTGATGCCGACCACCCGCAGGCGACGGCTCGGATGGCCGTAGTAGGCTGCGGCGGCCAGCGCCAGGGCCAGGCGCGAATCCGGGACGGTGATGCGGGTGGCGCGCCGGGGGGCGATCCCGGCCCGCTCGCCGATGATGGCGACCGCGCCCCGGGCCACGGCGTCGGTCACATAGTCATGGCCATCGCTGGTCAGTCCAGGGATCGCCACGAAGACCATTCCCGGAGTCACCCGGCGGGAATCATACGTCAGTCCGGTGAAGGTGCGGTTGAGCGGCCCCTCCACGCGGGTCACAATCAGTTCAGCGATGAGTTGGCGCAGGTCCATGGCGCTAGTCGCGTTTGCCGCTGACCGCAGCGTAAGACTTGCCCTTGGCCAATTCCTGGGGCGTGGAGGGTTTGGGTCTTTGGCCGGGGGCGGACTCCGGGGCATCCTGGTCCTCGGGAGGCAGGCGGAGGTAATTGGCCACGCGATCCCCGATCGCCTTGAAGGACGGGGCGGCAATCTCGCCTCCGAAATGACCCTTCTTGGTGTCGGGCTCATCCATGACCACCGAGATGAGCAGTTCAGGACGATCGGCTGGGAAGAAGCCGATGAAGGAAGCGAAGTACTTGCCGCTCTTATAATTACCGTTGATGTATTTCTCCGCGGTCCCAGTCTTTCCAGCCACGGTGAAGTGCTCCAAGCGCGCCTTGTTGGCGGTACCATCGCGGGAAACCACCGTCTTCATGGCCCGGATCATCTGGTGGGCCGCCTGGGGCGAGACGACTTGAGAGATGGCTTCGGCGGGAAAGGAGCGGACCACGTTGCCCTGCGCGTCCTCGAGCCGGTCCACCAACTTTGGGCGCATGAGGCGTCCCTCGTTGGCGATGGCCGAGATTGCCATGGCCATTTGGAGGGGAGTCACCAGCACCTCATGGCCCATGGGGATCCAGTTGACGCTGGCGGGGTGCCACTTGGCCAACGGCTTCACGTTGCCGCGGGACTCGCCCGGCAGCGGAATCCCAGTGGTGCTTCCCAGCCCGAAATTGGTCAGGTACCGATACAGGTTGGCCGCCCCCAGCAGTTCGCCGATCTTGCCGGCGCCGATGTTGGAGGACTTGGTGACGATGCGCTCGACCGTGAGTGTGCCGTAGGGGTGATGGTCATGCAGGATCATGCCCTTCACGCGGAAGACGCCATTCTCGCAGAAGATCGGGGTTTCCAGCGAGACCTTGCCGGCATCCAGCGCTGCAGCGATGGTCAACACCTTGAACGTTGAACCCGGTTCGGTGGGGGACGACAGCAGAGGATTGATCAGATGGCTCGGGTCCTTGGAGAGGTTGGGATCGTAGTTGGGCAGGTTGGCCATGGCCAGGATTTCCCCGGTCTGCGGCTTCACCACCAGACAGGAGATGCTGCGGGGCCGGTGCTCGTTAAAGGCGTTGGCCAGTTCCGTTTCCACAATGTTCTGCACTCCGGCATCTAGGGTCAGAACCACGTTCAAACCGGCCCGGGCGGCCACCGCCTCGCCCCGCCGCTGCCAACCGCGCACGCCGCTCAGGATTTCGTCGCACGTGCTTTCGATCCCCTCAAGGCCGGCGGTTTCGTAGAAACGGCCTTGGGGGCTATCGGTTTCGTCGCTCTGAACGAACCCCAGCACGTGGGCGGCCAGCGCCCCGTTCGGGTACTGCCGGAGCTGGTCGGGCTTCGCCACAATGCTCTTCTCGCGCACGGTCTTCCACGCCTCCCGTTTGGAGGGTTTGAGCCGGCTTTCGTCGATGCCGAAACTCACCTGCCGGAGCGCCTGGGTGATCTGTTGCCACGTCTGTTCGGTCACCTGGCGCTTGAGCGTCACGCACATGTTCGTGACCACCTTCTTCTGCGCGTTGGTCCGGACCAGCGGACGCATCATCTCCGCCAGTTTGCCTTCCTCCATCTGGAGGATGGGCGCGAGCGCCCGCGCAAACACCCACTGCTGTGTTCCCATGATCGAGGGGTCGGCGCACACGGAACGGGCGGGGAGACTGACTGCCAGGCGGTTGCCGCGTATGTCCAGGATGGCTCCCCGCAACGGGGCTTGGGCGGCCTTGCGCTGGAGGTTCGCTTTGGCGAGGGTCAGCAGGCGTTCATGCTGGCCCACCTGCAGCCAGCCGAGCCAGCCCGCGAGGCCGATGAACAGGAGCGTCAGCATGACGGCCATGACCCGCATCCGCAGGAGAGGATTCGGAGCGTTCATGGCGCACCTCCCCGGCTGCGAACGGGGGTGGCAGGCACGACCTCCGCACTGCCCCGTCCGGCGGCGGTGGAGGCCACCGCCCCGGATCGCTGCCTGGCGGCCAACGCTTCCCGGCCATCCGCGGTTGCCTCCGGCAGCCGGAGAATCTGCTCCGGCTGGGGCGGCACCAGCCCCAAGTCCTTCACGCGCGTTTCGATGGCGCGGTGGGAGCGCATGGCCTCGATACGCCCGTCCAGCGATTCGGCCTCGGAGCGCATGCGATGGAGTTGGGCTTGCTTCTGGCGGATGACCTCCGCCAACTGCTCGTTGCGGTTGTAATGCCACACGTAGCCCACCGCCGCCACGGAAAGCACCGCCACGGCCAACCCGGTGGCCACGATCCCGCCCCAATTGGCCGGGGCGGTTCGCCGTTGTTTGGACGTCATGCGACGCCTCCTTCTGCCAACCGCTCCATCACCCGCAGCCGGGCGCAACGGGAGCGCGGATTGCGCTGCTGCTCCGCCTCGGTGGGAGTGACGGTGCCGCGGACCAGCCAGCGGAGCTGGGCGGGCCGGGGCCGGCGAAGTTCCGGCACATCGACCTCGCCGGGATAGTCGTAATCCCGGGCCAGGGCCTGTCCGAAGCGCTTCACGACGCGATCCTCCCCGGAGTGAAAACTGATGACGGCGAGGCGTCCACCCACCCGCAGGGCCTGCCAGGCGGCGCGCAGACCGGCGGCCAGCGCCGCCGGTTCCTCGTTGACCGCCATCCGCAAGGCTTGGAAGACGCGCGTGGCGGGGGGCAGGCTTCGTCCGCCGGTGCCGGCCACCCGCTCCACGAGTTCGGCCAGTTGGCGGGTCCGGGTGAAGGGGCGCAAGGCCCGATCTGCCACAATGGCTCGGGCAAGGCGGCGGGCCGCCGGTTCCTCGCCGTATTCACGAAAGAGCCGTTCCAGCTCCTCGCCCGACGCGTGGTTGACGAGATCGGCCGCCGTGGCGCCCTGGCGGCGGTCCATGCGCATATCCAACGGGCCATCGAAGCGATGGCTGAACCCGCGGTCCGGTTCGTCCAGTTGCGGAGAGCTGACCCCGAGGTCCAGCAGGACGCCGTCGTAGGACGCAGCCTCCAGCCAGCGGCCGGCGGCGGAGAAGTTGCCGTGGTGGAGCCGCCAGCGACCGGCGAAGCAGGCCAGACGGGCCTGGGCGGCCGCCAAGGCGGCTTCGTCGCGATCACATCCATCGAGCTGGCCGTCGGGCGCGCTGGCTTCCAGAATGGCGCTGGCGTGTCCACCTCCCCCCACGGTGAGATCCGCGTAACGGCCGCCGGCGCGCGGCGTCAGACCGCGCAGCACTTCGGCTACCATCACGGGTTCATGTTGGAAGGGGTGATCCACGGGCGGGCTCCCACGATCGGCAGGCGTGATCGTCGCGTGCGTCAACGCCCGGCGACCAGGGGTTGTTCCGAACGCGTGGCGATGTTGACCGCCGAAAGCCGCACCCCGGTTCCGCGCTGGGCGTTCTTCAGCGCGGCGGTGCGCACGGCGGCGGGGGCCACTTCGAGATCGGCTTCGTGCAGGTCGTTGCGGACGACCCGAACGTTGCCCAAGGCGGCGGTGGACACGGGGTGGTCGTCCACGCGGCAAGCCAGCCACGGGTTGAGCGCCAGCAGCATTCGTGCCACGCTTCCTTGGCGGCGCCGGGACCGGGTTTCGGCCGGGAGGCCCTTGAGGGCGCGAACCGGGCCGGGGGCACCGGTCGCGAGCGGAGGAGTTGAGGGCGTGGGTTCGTCGGGTCTGGCCACCTCCGGGGTGGCCTCGCCGCCGGCCGGTTTGTCCGCCGCCAATGAATAACGAAAAGCCTGGCGGGGGTTTGAAAGGCCCGCAAAGCTGTTCCCGACCGCAAGCAACTGTCGCAGAGTAGCCATAGTTACACGCCACTGAGCACCAACTCGGCGCATTCCGGCGAGATGGGTTGTTCCATCGCGAAGTTCTCGGGGCTCCAGATTTGGAAGCGGTCCACCATCCCTCGCAATACTGCCTGTTTGCCGATTCCGGCGGCTTCGGCCAGCTTCTGCGGAAGACAAATCCGTCCCACGCTGTCCAAAGTCACGACATCGCTGTTTTCGGCGACGTACGCGCGCAGCATGTTTGCCTTCGCATCGGAAAAGGCCATCGCGGCGATCGACTGCCGCAGGCGATCCCAGACTTCCGGCGGCATCGCCAGCAGACAGGGAGCTTTTTGTGCCGCCGTTTTCCAGAGCAGCACCCGGAGTTTGAAGTCCGGTTGGTCATCGCCCGGCCGCCACTTGGCGGGGATTTGCACGCGCCGCTTGTCGTCCACCCCGTGGGTGTAAACAAACAGATAGTCGATGACTTGACTGGACTGCGGAGCCGGCATTGCGAGAGGCGCCTTTGAACCTGTCCCACTAGCGCCCCACTACGGCTACACTTGATAAAACTTTTGCCCCACCACCGTCAACGAGAAACCACACCATGCCGTTCCGGTCAACCTCGCCCCCATTGTGAATTGATCACATAAGTAATCAATTATGAAGTACTTACGGTACTTGATAAGTTGTGAATAAGCGGCGCGCTTTTTTTTGTCAAGCGTTTCCCTGCCGGTTGAGGCTAAGCGCAATGTAAAGCAGTGAGATTGAGCCACTTTACGATTGTGTCGTGAGCATCCCCTTGGAGCGCTGACGAATGATCGCCTATAGGTTGGATCATTCGTCGTAAGTATTTAATTAAGAACGAAATACACCACATGAAGGGAATGGCAAGATGGTCGGACTGCCCGCCCAAGTGGCGGGCGAACCGTTAACTGTCGACGCAATCCGGCGTTCGGCCTCGATCAGGGGGGACTGGTGTGCGAGCAACCGGCCGCAACGCGGTCTAAGCTCGCGCCGAGGCCATCGGCTGCCACTCGTTGAGCGCGCGCTCGTGGGTGGGCAGAGCTTGCCAGCCGCCCAGCAATTCCAAGGCTTGGCCGATGAGGTACAGCGAACCGGTAATCAGCCGGAAGGGATGATCCCGGCTGCGCTCCAGGGCCTCGGCGAGGGAAGCGCAGGTCAAGGGGGGGCGGGGTTGGTCCGCGAAGAGCGGACT
>CAYYMW010000366.1:0-6055 GCA_964472515.1 uncultured Verrucomicrobiota bacterium
CGATCACCTCGCCCGCCCCCTGCCCGGAGTAGCGTCCCGCCAGGATCAATTGGTCACCGCGAAACAGATCCGGCAGCGGATGCGGGTAAAGTTGGGTAACCTTGACCCCATCAGGGAAGGTCACCTTGAGCTCCGCCAGCACCGGGTCCTGAATATGCTCGTAGAAGGAAGACAGCTTCACCTCCAGATCTTCCTCGGGCAGAACGTATTGGCTGTAGGCCCGCGTGGCCTCGGTAATCCGGTCGAGCAGGTGGGTATTGACGTCATGCCCAATGCCGAAACAGAACACCCGCACGTGTCCACCGCTCAGGCGGGTCACGTCCGCTACCATGGGGTCCGGCCGGGTTTCCCCTACCGTGGGCTGGCCGTCCGTCAGGAAGACGATCACGAAAGGACGATCGCTCTTCTCGGAGCGAACCGCCATGGCCGTCGCGAGCGCTTCGGCGATGGCAGTGCCACCCGTCGAACGGAGGCCGGCGATGAAATCGCGTGCCTTCTGTCGCGACTCCTTCGTGGCGTCGGCCAGGCCTTGGAAGACGGCATCGGTATCCGTCGAGAAGCGAATGACAGTGAAGCGGTCCTTGTCGTTGAGGTTTTCTACGCAGAACGTCAGCGCCTTCTTGGCTTGCTCCAATTTTGGCCCCGCCATCGAACCCGACGTATCCAGCACGAACACGATATCCTTGGGCAGGATCGTGGTCTTCTGCGGCGCAAAGTCCGGCGTGAGGATCAAAAGGAAATGCCCGTCTTCCTCGGTCTTCTGCGCCAGCAGACTGGCGGTGAGTTCCCCCTTCTCCGCGGCAAAGTAGAGCTGGAAGTCGGTATCCGGCTTGGCGTCCTTGAGTTCGAGTTTTACGGTGGCCCGGGTGGGAGTGTCGCGGACAATCCGAGCGTCATGACTGGGCGAGTAGATGCTCTTGAGCGGACGCGGCGACTCGATGCTCAGGTCCAGCTTCGTGGAGGGAATCGGTTTGGCGGAGAACCGCTCGGTGTTGAGCGGATAGCGATAGCCCACCAACCCGTTCTCCCCCTTCAACACCTGCGTGTAGGTCAATTTGACCGGTTTGCGCGACCGGGGTTCGATAGGGAAAATGCGGACCTTGAACGCATCGCGGCCGGCGTATTCCAGCAGGGCGGGGTCCCGCATCTGGCGGACAATATCCTCGTAGATCTTTCGGGCCTTGTCGGCGGGCAGCAACTCGGCGTCCATCATCTTGTCGCCGACGCGCATGCTGAACTTGTCGATCTGCGCCCCCGGCGGGAGGGGAAACATGTAGGTGCCTTCCAAGGAGCTGTGGTTGGGATTGTAGAACTCCTGCTCCACCGTGGTGGTGGCCACCTGGTCGCGGATGGCGACCGTGACGTGGTGGTACGTCACCTCCAGCGGGGCAAACGCATGATGTACGGGAGGCAGCCACGGCTCGCGGCGCGGTGGGGGGAGTGGTCGCGGCGGGAGGTGCGGATCGTGGATGATGATGAAGCCATCTGCCCGCAGGCCCAGCATGGTCTGGAGCAGCAACATACAGAGCGTCAAGCGCGCGAGAACCCGTGTCTTCATAGTGCCAAATTCGTCAGTCTGAGAGGTTGGACGGGAATGCGCGGGAAAAGCTCCGGGGCGACATGCGGCTGGGTTCGCTTATGCGGCAGATACTGGCAGCTAATCCTTTCATCCAGTGACACTTACAACATGGCGATCAGGTTGTTGCCGAGCCTCGCGAACCGGTCGGACCACGGCGACTCGCCGCGCTTGACGGAGCGTCTGCCGGCACTAGGCTTCAACCCTCGATTGAACTATGGAACCGATTCTGCGCGACGGTGGCGGCAGTGTTAATCGCCGTCGCTTCCTCAAGAGCACTGGGATGGGCGCCCTCGCGGCGGCGACCGGCTTCTCGTGCGCCGCCCGGCCAACCACCGCCCGTCCGGTCAAGCCGATTGGCGGAAGCTGGATCAGTGTCTGGTGGGATGACCGTCGCCACCACTACTGGAACGAGCCGTGCCTCCGGTTTACCGCCGAGCAATGGCAGGGGGCCGTCAAGGACGCCGCCGACTTGGGCATGCGGTACCTTGTCCTGCTCGCCATCGCCAAGGGTGGCAAGGCGTTCTACCCCAGCGCCGTCCTGCCGCAACTGGCCACCGTCTGTCCCGACCCGATCGAGGCCATGCTGACCGCCGCCGACCGCCACGGGGTGAAGTTTTTCCTCAGCAGCGACTGGTATGGCGAGTGGGATGCCCGGGCGTTGACCAATGCCGACCACATCCGCAAGCGCTTCCGAATGATGGAGGAGGTGGCGGCACGCTATGCCCACCATCCCAGCTTCCACGGCTGGTACTGGCCGAACGAAGCCTGTTTGTCTCCCTATTTCGAGGACATCTTCGTCCAGTACATCAATTCATCGAGCGCCGAGGCCCGTCGTCTGACGCCGGGAAAGAAGACGCTGACGGCTCCCTACGGCACCCACACGGCCGTGGGCGATGACCGTTTCGTGCGGCAACTCGACGGCTTGGACGTCGATATCATCGCCTACCAGGACGAGGTGGGTTGTCTGCGCATGGACCCGGCGGAGAGCGCCCGGCGTTTTGCCATCCTCCGGAGTGCCCACAACCGCGTGCCTCAGCGGGCGCTTTGGGCGGACGTTGAGACTTTCGCCTGGGAAGGCCCACCCAACGCTCAGAACAGCCCCTTGATCCCGGCGCCGTGGGAACGCGTCCGCGCCCAACTCGAAGCGGTCGCGCCGTGGGTGGACGTCGTCCTGATCTACCAGTACCAAGGCCTGATGAACAAGCCGGGCAGCAAGGCCTTCGCGGGGCACCCCGACTCCCCCCGGCTTTACGCAGACTACGTCGGCTGGTTGAAATCGAACCGGATCAGGCGTTGAACTTCACCTGTCGCAAAGCGTTGTACGCCGCAGGCCACCCCCGGTATCCTCGCCGCGATGTTTGACGAGTGCGTCATCCGTGGCCGACGCTTTGCCCCGGGCCGCTTCTGCGCCCCGCTGGCGGGCTACACTCACAGCGCGTTCCGCCGCCTCTTGGCCGAGTTGGGCGGTTGCGGCGCGGTGTGGACCGAGATGTTGGCCGCCCGCCAGATCCTCAAGGAGGACTTCAAGGAATCCCCCTGGCTGCGCCGACGCCCCGAGGAGACGAACCTGGTCTTTCAGCTGATGGTCCGCTCGGGTGACCCCTTGGATCGCATTCTGGAGCGCATGGGCAGCCACGGGGTCGACGCCATCGATCTCAACCTCGCCTGCGATGCCATGTCCATCCGGCTGTGCGAGGCAGGCAGCGCGCTGTTCGAGGATCTTGCCGCGCTCAAGAAAGTCGTCAATGACGCCCGCCAGCATTGGCCGGGCCTATTGACTGCCAAGATCCGCCTAGGCAGCCGCGGACCGGAGTGGCAACCGCGCTTCATCGAGCGGGTGCGCGTCCTGGAGGAGGCCGGGGTGGATGCGCTGACGCTGCATCCCCGGTTCTTCGAGGATAAGTTCAAGCGCCGGGCACAAATGGAACTCATCCCATGGGCCGCCAGCCTGACCCGCCTGCCGCTGATCGCGAACGGTGACTTGTTGGACCGCGCCCACGTAGAAGGGTTGGAGGCGCAGTTGAAACCCGCGTGCGCCATCATGATTGGCCGCATGGCGATCGCCCGGCCTTGGCTCTTCGCGCAGTGGGACCACGCCGAGCCGGTGGATCATGCCTCGATTTGGCGCCGGTTGTTCGACTACGCAGTGGAGGACTTTCCCCCCGCCACGGCGCTGCGCCGGGTCAAGATGTTCACGAAGTATTTCGCCGCGAACTTCGCCTTTGGCCACCACTTTCGGGTCACGGTCGGCAACGCCAACGATCTCGACGAGGCACGGGTGCGAGGCGAGGAGTTCCTGGGCAATGGGCCTGTACTGGTGAAGCGGCCCACCTTGGCGGGGCTGTAGGCGGGCCTTCCGCGACGCCGGGAGGATGGCTCACCCATCCCATGGCAGGGCTTGCGGGTGGCTGCGTTCGGGCTTCGCCACGGAAGGCGTGGCGGGCTTGGCAGGCCGCGGCGCCCCCCCTGTCTGGCCGCGCCGTTCACCGTAACCCTGCGGGCGGGAGCGCTTGGGATTGGGCCGGAGGGCCTCCTGCTGGCGGCGACGATCTCCCGCGTTCTTCACCACGGTGATCGGCTTTGCCGTGTCATAGTCCAGGCCGGTGTAGTACATGGCCGCCGAGGGCGTCATCGGCAGCGGGATGAAGTCCTGCACCTGCTGCAGATTCCAGCGGGACTCCCGGAGGAACTGCTCGACCGTGCCCATCTCTTGGTCGGTGCAGCCGGGAAAGCTCGAAATGAAGTAAGGCACCAAGTACTGCTCCTTGCCCGCGTGCTGGCATTCCTTGGCGAACGCCTCCTGGAAGTCCTCGAACACCCCGACGGGCTTGCGCATGCGGCGCAGGACGTCGGGATGCAGATGCTCAGGCGCCACTTTGAGGTGACCCGAGACGTGATGGCTGATGAGCTCGCGGAAGTAGCGCGGGGTGCGCAGGATGACATCCATCCGGATGCCCGATTGGACAAAGACATGTTTCACGCCCGGCGCGTTGCTGGCGGTCTGCAGCAGTCCGAGGGCCCGGTCTTCGTTGATCTTGAATACGGGACAAATCGAAGGGAAGAGGCACGAGGGCCGGCGGCAGACCTTGCAGGCGTCGTCTTCGCCATTGTCGCAACCGTAAAGGTTGGCCGTGGGTCCGCCCAGGTCCGTCACGGTGCCACGGAAGGTGGGAGACTCGGTCAATCGTCGCAGCTCGCGCAACACCGACTCCCGGCTCCGGCTGGTGAGGAATTTGCCTTGGTGAAAACCCAGGCCGCAGAACGTGCAACCTCCCGGACACCCGCGTACCACGGTCACGGAGTCCTTGATCATCGTGAATCCGGGGACCTCGGCGCGGTAGGACGGATGCGGCAGTCGCGCGAAGGGAAGATCGTACAGGGCGTCCAGTCCCGCTTCGGCCAGCGGCATGGCCGGGGGCTCCAGCACCACCGCCCGGTCCCCGTGGAGATGAACTTGAACGCGACCGTTATACGGGCTCTGCTCCCGTTCCACCCACTTGGTCAGGTCGAGCAGCGCGCGGCGTTCGCCTTGAACCTGCTCCCAGGAGGGCAGCCGCATGAACTTGGCGGGATCGAGGGCGGCGGTGGCCTTCGCCCCCAACAACCGTGCGGTTCCCGGAATCCCGGACAGGTCGCGGTTGCCGTCGCGCAGCCGGGCGGCGGTTTCGCGCACGGCCCGCTCGCCCATGCCGTAGATGAGCAGGTCGGCTTTGGAATCCGCCAGAATGCTGGGCCGGAGCTTGTCCTCCCAATAGTCGTAGTGGGCGACCCGCCGCAGGCTGGCTTCCAAGCCTCCCAGCACGACCACCGTGCCGGGAAACGCCTGCCGACAAAGCTGGGAGTAGACCACCGTGGCGTGGTTCGGGCGCTTCCCGGGCGTTCCCCCCTCCGTGTAGTGATCCTCCTTGCGAAGGTGCCGCGCGGCCGTGTAGTTGGCCACCATCGAGTCCAGATTGCCGGAGGTGACGCCACAGAAGAGCCGGGGACGGCCCATGGCCTTGAGCGGCTCAGGGGAACGCCAGTCAGGCTGAGCGATGATGCCGACCCGGAAGCCGTCGGCCTCGAGGACTCGGCCGATGATCGCGGCTCCGAACGCGGGATGATCCACGTAGGCGTCCCCGGTCACCAGGAGGACGTCCAGTTCAGTCCAGCCAAGCGCGTCCATCTCGGCACGGGTGGTGGGAAGGAATGTCGGGTCAGCCATGCGTCTCACCGGCCAGCCGGTGCGGCCTCAATAAACACCGGAACCCGACTCGCGGCAACCGGCGATTAGGCGGTCACCAGTTGGGGCGCTTGGCAGAACCGCTGGGCGGGGGGGCGCATGACACCGCAGGCGCTGCCTGGCCGGGAAGGGCAGGGGACACGTCCTTGACATTCCCGTCCCGGACCACAGACTCGTCGCCGCAAACGAAACGAGAATATGGCAACGCTTCCGACGCAATTCGCCGGGGTCACCGTGCAGACCAAGGCCAACGT
>CAYYMW010000366.1:6065-7011 GCA_964472515.1 uncultured Verrucomicrobiota bacterium
ATCTACTTCGACGGCAAGGTCGTCAGTCATTCGGTCATCTTTCCCGACGGCACGAAGAAGACCCTGGGGTTGATCTATCCCGGCAAGTACCACTTTGGCACCGCTGCGGCGGAGCGGATGGAGATCGTGGCGGGTTCGTGCAGTTACAAGCTGGATGGCACGCAAGCGACCTGCAACTGCGAGGCGGGCAGCGTCTTTGAAGTGCCCGCCAAGTCGGGCTTCGACATCGAGGTCCAGAGCGGCATTTGCGAGTACATTTGCTCGTTTTTGAGCTAGCCAAACTGGTTGGCACTAAGACGGTTCGACGAGAGACCTCTCCCGAGGCTGGGATTACCATGGGCTGCGCGCGGACCATTTGGGAAGCGCCCCAAGGGGGGGATCGCCCGGCCGGGTTCAGGCAATCCAGGTGTGTAGAATGTGTCATAAGCCCTTGCGGCTTCCTTAGTCGTGGTCGCAGCGGTTCACTTGCGTGCCCGGGGGGGAGCTTCGGCCAATGATGCGCACAGCCGTTTCCACGGCTTCGACAGCCAAGCGAAGACCCGTCCTGCTGCCTGGTTCGGCTTGGTTTGGAGAGATCTGCGCAAGGGGGTGAGTGGCTTTTGGAAGGCACTGGCTGGGCTTGACATGGATTTGTCACGGGTGTAACACAACTGTAACGTGAGGGCGGTAGCTAATGGACGGTTCTTTTGAACCAGGTCAGTTGTCTCGACCGTCAGCTTGTTTATTGTCCGGGCGTGGCCCGGCGGGGTGGCGGTTTGGGGTGACCTTGGGGTGGTTTTTGGGATATGTTAATCGACTACGGACTCGACAGAATGGATAAAACCTCGCGCCAACCAGCGCCAGCACCGCAACCGACATCTTGGTCTCCCCGGTCGCAAGGAGGCCGGCGAGAGGCCATGTCGTTTCGTTCTGGCGGATTCACCCTGATTGAGTTGCTGGTGGTGAT
>CAYYMW010000367.1:0-7010 GCA_964472515.1 uncultured Verrucomicrobiota bacterium
TCTCCCGCCCGCGGTCATTTGACTCCCCGATGTTCTTGGGGAAGGTTAAGACAGCTCAAACTCGATTCGCTCGGTGCGGGTTTGCGGCCGGCTTAAAAACCAGGCAAGCCTATGATGCGTCTCATTTCTGTGGCTGGTCCTCTCAAGGGCACTGTCTGGGTATTGCGCTCCGGGCTCAATGGCGTGGGGCGCGCCGACGACAACCAGATCTGTTTCAGCGATCAGACCATCTCGAGCCACCATTGCGAGATCGATGTGGGCGATTTCTGGGTGAAGGTCCGGGATCTCGACTCCACCAACGGCACACGGGTGGACGGCCGGCCGGTTCACGAGGCTGAACTCCATCACGGACAGCGCCTGATGCTCGGTGACTTGGAGTTCTTCCTGGAAGTGGGCCTCGCCCAGGTCGCCATCCCCAGTCTGGCCGAGTCCTCCTCGGTGCCCATGCCGCCCTTGGAGGAGGGGATTGCGGCGTGCCTGAATCATCCGGGCGTCGCCGCCACCCACGAGTGCCAGACGTGCGGCGGGCTCTACTGCCTGGAGTGTGTGCGGGAGTTGCGTTTGATCGGCCGCGAGTCGCACTGTTTCTGCCCCTCCTGCAGTGGAGTATGCCTTGATATGCGCCCGGCGGCCGAGCCTCCGCCGCGTTCCTTTGCCGGCCGGCTGTGGGACACGATACGGCTGACCTTCAGCCGGGGTGGGCCCTACTCGAAGGCGGCCCGCACCGCGCGCAACCGGGGGCTGAAGCCCTGGGAACGGGGTAACACCACCCGTACTACCCGCGCCTCGCGCCGCCTCTGATCGCGCTTCAGGCCTGCCCGGGTTGGGCCGGGAACGGCATACGCCGCCGGGGTGTCCGGCGGCGTGCGGTGAACGGAAACTGAAGGAGTCTCGCGGGCTTACTTGCCCAGCAGATGCTCGATGGCCATCTGGTCCAACGCGGCGTAATTCTTGTCCGCGATGAGCTTCTGGGCGGCCGCCTCGTCAAACGTGCGGGCTTTCTCCACCAGGCGCAGGAACGTGGCCCGGCTGTTCTCCAGGTGCGCGGTCCAGTGCTCCACCTTGGTCGGGCGGAACGGATGGACGTCGAACGCCACGTACTGGCCCTTGGAGCCGTACTTGTTCCGCTCCAGCGCGCGCACTTGATTGAAGGCGAGGCGCAGGTTGACGCTCCCGAACGGCTTGTCTTGGTCGAACTTCAGGCCGTTTTGGTCATTCAGGTGCAACGACCACAGTTTGCCGAACGAGCAGGCGAAGTCGATTTCGTCCGCCGGATCGAGCCCCGCGAGGATGGCATGGGCCGATTCGATCAACGCGCCCACGCGTTTCGGATCGCTGGTCAGGCTGGACAGGGCGATGGCATGCCCGATCGTGGGGATATAGGCCACGTCCATCGGCTCGTTGGGCTTGGGCTCGATGGCGATGCGCACCTTGCTGTCGTAGCTGAGCATCTTGTCGATGGCCTCCACAAGATACTCAACGCAGCGGGCCGCGTTCTTGCTCTCGCGGATGTAGCTGCCTTCCCGCGCGAGCCACAGGACGATGAGGTCGGTGCCCAGGGTCTTCGCGATGTCGATGCAGCGGAGTGACCGTTCGATGGCGTACTTGCGGCACTTCGAATCGTTGTTCGTGTAGGCGCCGTCGATGGTGTTGGGGCTGAACCATAGCCGCGGCGCCACCATTTCGGCCGCGACGCCCGCGTCATCCAGCTTCTTCTTCAGTTCCTTGGCTTCCTTCCGGAGTTGGAGATCCGACTTGCCGTCGATGTCGGGCACGGCGTCGTCGTCATGGAACATCATGGCGTCGTAGCCGATTTCCTTGAGCTTCCCGAGCTTCCAATCGAAGGTCTGGGCGGGCCGCGTGGGGGGGCCGTAGGGATCGCCGCCTTCGCTGAGGTTCCAAGGACCGAAGCAGAATTTATAGGTACTCTGTTTTGCCATAGGCATCTTTCGTTTTCCCCAGCCTAGGACCCGCCGCCCCGATGAAAAGCCAAAAATGCGTGAAACGGCGGTTGGCGAACGGCAAGTCCTGCGCCCGGCGGTTGCCGGAACGTGCTTGTGTTCGTCAAGTTCAGCGCCTCGAGCATGGTTGAGTTTGCGCGGTTGACCCGCGGCTCGCACCGCCAAGGGACCTCTGCCCGTCTTCTTTCGCTGCTCGTCGAGGGGTTCCATGTCCAAGCATCGGCTCCCCTCCGTCAACGCCTCGCCGGTCTCCGCCACCACCGCCCGTGACCGCCGCTCTTCCCCAAGCTTGCCAAGCGATGCCTTGCGCCGCAGGATGCTGCCCCACAACCGCCGCGCGGCGGTTTGTTGCATGGGACATCAAGAGACGTATCGCCAGAATCAGGCCTACACGGATTTCCTCGCCGCCTGGGATGAGGGCTTTTATGCCAAGTACGCCGACACCCTGAAACCGCCGACGCCGGGCGCGCGCGCTTTGGACGTCGGCTGCGGCGCGGGCCAGGTGGTCAACCGCTTGAAGCAGGCGGGTTATGACGCTCATGGTGTGGAGGTCTCTGAAACCAGCGTAGCCAAGGCGCGTGAGCTCGGCCTCAACTGCCAGGCTTACGACGGCCGGCATCTGCCGTTTCCCGACGCCCATTTCGCCAGTGTGGGCACGTTGAACGTGCTCGAGCACGTCGAGGCTCCGGAGGACTTCATCCGCGAATTGGTCCGGGTGGCGGCTCCCGGCGCGCGGGTGCTCATCTCCAGCCCCAACTTCCTGCGCGCCATCGGCTACAAGGATTACCACCCGCGGATGCGGGGCCTTGGCAACAAATTGGCCAACCTGCGCCTTGTACTGGCCAAGCGCCGTCAGATGCGTGCCGCCCCGGAAACGGTCCGGTTTGACCGCATGACCCCCATCGTCAAGGAACCCTTCACGCCGGACGATGATGCCATCGTGGCCACCAACGGCTTGGAGATTGCCTTCTTTCTCGAACGCGCCGGCTGCGTGGTGGAACGGGTGGAATGCACCGACCGTTACGTGGCCGCCCCGGTCGACTTCCTGCTTAACCTCACCCCGCTGCGGTACTTGATGTTCAACGCCTTCGTGGTGGCGCGAAAGCGCTGAGGCCGCCCCCGCCGCCAACGCTGGATTGCCCCCCCCTGCGGCATCGGTTGGCAAAAACACGAAAGCGGCCCGGCATCAACGCCGCGCCGCCGTGATCGGGCTTGCTGTACCTGGGGAGGCTACTTGGTCTGCTTCGCCCGGTAGAAGCGATAAGGCCGTCCCGACGCTCCGCTGTCGAAGTAGTACGCCGCCCCGATCTCACCGGCCGAGACCTCCTGCAGGTCCTGCCAGGTGACCAAGTCCACGGAGCCCTGCACCATGGCGGTAATCCAGTTGTCGCCACTGACCAGGAAGCGGAATGAACCGTCGATCTGCATGTGCATTTCGCCGAGCGTCAACGCCTGGTCGGGTTCGGGCGGAGTGACTTCGAGCGTGGCCGCCAGACTCGTCTCGGAGCCGGCTGGATTAGTGGCGATGGCCCGGTACTCGCCGGCGTCGCTCGGTTTCACGCTGGGCAGAACCAGCAGGGCATTCGTTGCCCCGTCGATGTTCTTGCCGTTGAACTGCCATTGGTAGGTGATAGGCGTGGCGCCAATGGCCAGGACGGTGAAGTTCGCAAAATCCCCTTCCGCCACCTTCTGACTGATCGGCTGGGTCACGATTCGCAGCGCGAAGAAGAACGTGATGTTGGCGGAGAGACTCGACACCTCGCTGCCCACCGTGGTGCTGTCGCTCAACGGGTTCGGGTTGCAGAACTCGAGCAACGCCAGGTGGTCCAAGGTGGGGTTGATGCCACTCACAGAAATCGAGGTCTGCGAGGCGGGCAACTTGGGTTCCATGGCTACCACCGCCAGTGTGTTGGTGATCGAAGAGATGCCCTCGGTGGCGATCTGCTCAACCATGTTGGTATTCACCGCTCCCTCCAGCAGGACAAACCTGACATAGGCAGCCGGGTCGGAGCTGAAGGCCTGCCATTGGAAGACCTGCGAGG
The DNA here is from genome assembly GCA_964472515.1 of uncultured Verrucomicrobiota bacterium. Taxonomy (GTDB): domain Bacteria; phylum Verrucomicrobiota; class Verrucomicrobiia; order Limisphaerales; family J093; genus CAYYMW01. Next base: position 4,004 of record CAYYMW010000367.1, read on the forward strand.
GTGCCAGGGTGCTGAGCGGCCCGACATTGACGAAGATAGGATCGGCCTGGGGGAACTCGTTGGTCAGCTTGCAGGCGTAAGTCTTCTTGATGGGCACGACTGAGAGTTGCGCCTCGGTGTAGAGGTTGTAGTTGGCGGGGCCGAACTGCGCGTTGAACTCGTCGAGGCCGCCTGTGAGATTGGTGCCGGAGAACACCCAGGCCGGGAAGTTCGTGCCGTACATCATCTGGTACGAACCGCCCGCCAGCGGGTAGGTCGCGGCGGGAGTGATGAGATCCGCCTTCTTCAGGCCGTTCCCCACCACCATCGAAGAAAAGCGGTACATCACGGGCACCGGGTTGGTGCCCAACTGACTGAGCCATTTCTGACGGCTCACGAGATAGGAAGCTACCTGTGCTTGGACGCTCTGCATCGCGCCCGCCAGCAGACCGGCAACGACCAGGATAGAAACCAGGGATCTGGGAGATTTCATGGTTTGATGGATGAGTGATTCGGACTGCCACCTGCGGGGCTTGCGGCCAAGGGACTGCGTGAAGGGTCGCCAACCGTCCGGCGGCGCGACCTCGTGCCTGATTCCCTCGTTCTCCCTAATACCCTGCCTTGGAACACACTTCACCCACACCACCGGGCTGGAAAGGACGCACGCACCCTTCCTTCCGCCCAATCCAAGTGGACTTGAGGGGGTATCGGCAGTTTGCCCAAGCCACTTGAGCCGCTAACGATTGCGCGTCGGCGCGTCGCGCTAGACGCCGGGTTCTTTCGCTTGGGGCGGGGCGGGGTCGGCTGCGGCCTTGGCCCTGGCCAGGGCAGCTTGCGCCCGTCGTTCGATTTCCTCCGGCGAAGGCAGTGCCATCAGAACCTCCGGCGGGATGTCTCCCAGGCGTTGGAGCGCGGCCAGGCATTTGCGGCGCTCCTGCAACGCGTGGTCGGGGTCGCGTTCGAGGGAGAAGCGGGACTGGGCCCTGGCATTGCGCTCTCGCAGCATCCCGTACAAGTCGCCTCCGAGGAGGGCTGAGAGATCCACCTTTACCGGTTCCTGCTGCACATCGGCCGCGCTCACCTCGTTGCCGTTGATGGGGCTCGCCGCGTGTTTGGGGAAGATGATGGCCGCCTCCGGGCAGACCCGGGCGCAGGCGGGGCAGTTGGTCTTGCAGTTCTCCGGTTGCTGCACCTGGATGTGCCGCTCGGCATCCACACCGTAAACCCCAAACAGGCAGAAGCTCAGGCATTGCAGGCAGTTGGTGCATCGGGCGGGGTCGACGACCGGAAACCAGGGCTTCCACGCGTCCGGGGGGTGGCCGGTTTGATGCTGCCGGAGTTCCGCCAGGGCAATCTTGAAACCGGCGATCTCCGTGCGGTCCAAGTCCACGACGGCCATTTCGGCTCCGTACCCGCTCGCCTGGCCGCCCCATCGTCCCACGATGGCGGTGGGCGCGCGCTCCGCCCCGGCTTGCCAAGGTTGGGTAAGTTGGCGGACGGCGTAGCCGGCTTCCAGACAGGCGGTGACCACTTCCAACCGCCGGGGTGAGTCGAGCGCCGGTTGCGCCATGGTCGCGTCCAGGAACACCTCCGGAACCGTCGACGGGGCCGCCTCTGGCTTCGCGGTGTGGAGGGGGCCGACCCCGGTTTCATCCGCCACGCCTGCCGGCCCCGCTTCGCGAAGAACCTCTCCCGCCGAGGCGGCGGATTCCACCCGCAGGTTCAGCACCCTGGCTTCCGCCGTCAACGGTGCCTCAGCGGCTTGGAAGAGCGCGCGTACCGCCCGGGGATAGCAGGCTGCCACCAGCCTGACGCCGCCGGCCAGCGCTTTGAGTGTTGGGTCTTTGCGGGCTGACAGCGCGCAAAGGTCGGGGACCGCCACGAAGGGCAGGCCCGAATCCGCCAAGGCTTGAAGGACGGCGGACTTGGTGTCCGCCGGCAGGACTTTGGCGTTCGCGCAATGGCAATAAACAATGACGGGCTGCGCTGGCATATCGCTTGGAGAAGTTACCATGCCGCCCCCTCCCTTGCCAACGGCCGGCGCGGATGGCGCTCAATTCTTGATATCGCGCAGGTAAAAGGCCAACCCGCCCACGGTGACAAAGGTGGCGTTGAAACCCGCCAGCAGGCAACTCGATTCCACCACCTGCCACCACGGCACCGGCGCCGCGAACATCCACTGCCACACATGCAGGTGATAGGTGAAGAACCACTGCCGGTAGTCGCGAAAATAGGGGATATGCTCGAAGATGACGCTGAGAAACACCACGGACAGCGCCAGCACCGTGGCGGCCGCGGGCTTCATCTGAAAACAAGAGAACATCAGCGCCAGGGTGAAGATGGTCACCGCCTCGGTGATCATCATGCCGTGCGCCAGCGCGTAGACCTGCAACCCCACCGTGCCGTCGAATGCCCCCAGGATGCTCTGTTCCGGCATCCACACGAACAGGCCGCCCCAGGGAAAGTGCGCCCACGCGAAACCGATGCCAAACACCCCCAGCACCGTTACCAAGGCCGCACAGAACACCACGCCGGCCAGCCACTTCATCAGCAACAGGCGCGTCCGGCCAACCGGCCGTGCCAGGATCAGGCGCAACGTCCCGTCCTCGGTCTCCTTGGCCACCGTATCCCCGCCCATCAGCGCCACGTACAACGGCAGCAGCAGCCCGGCCAGGGGCGCCATCATGATCGTGGCGACCGTCAGGGCTGTGATGTAGTGGTCCGAGGAAAAGCCGTTGCTTTCCAGCGCCCGGCGGAGCGGGCGGATGGCGTTGGTGTAGCGGAACACCAAGACCACCAGGTTCTGGGCCAGCAGGAACATCAGGAAGCCGATGTACGTCCGCTTCTTGCCGGCCAGCTTCCACAACTCATTGCGCAGGTGTGCCCAGATTGAACCCATGCGAGAGGCCATCCTAGACTCCCGCTTCTGTCGGCTCAAGCCATGCTTTCCGGGCGGCGCGGTGTTGGTTCTGAGCTGTCGCGGTGCGAGCAAAACCGGACAGGTGTAGTTAGCAAAACCGGACACTTT
>CAYYMW010000368.1:0-6967 GCA_964472515.1 uncultured Verrucomicrobiota bacterium
GGAAAGGTACCGGCCGCAGGGGGGTAGATAGCGGCGCTTAGGGCGCGAGGGCGGCGGAGGGCGGCGCGGACAGGGGGAAGACCGGCGGGAAGAGAAGCGGCGGGCGGCCTTGGCAAGGGGCCGCCCGAACGCTCAGAGGGAATGGCCGATGGTGGCGAGAGAACAAGTAGCGGTCTCGCCGATCGGGTGATAATCGTAGGTGCCGCGACCCGGACACTGAGGCAGGGTCTTGAGGTAGGTGGGCACGAGATCGGTATCGACAGGGGTATCCCCGTTGTGCTTCTGGTTTTCCAGGCCCCAGATCTGTTTCGCCGCCTCGATCTTGCCAAGGGTGGCGATGCAGGCCCGGCGCCGGGCGTCCTCACGGAGTTTCATGAAGTTGGGAACCGCGACCGCGACGAGCAATCCGATGATTGCGACCACGATCATGACTTCCACCAGCGTGAAACCCGAGACCCTGGGCAATCGTGTGCGCATGGCAGGGAGGTTTCACGGTCACAGGAAGCGTGTCCCTAGCAAAACCGGCTTGAGAGTCGCGCCCTCAAGCCGGCAGTAGCATAAACTTAGGACACAGCCACGCTTAGGCCATTACAGCGTGTGGCCGAGGCTGCTGCCCAGGGTGCAAGTCGGGTTGGTACCCACGTTGTTGTAGTTGTAGGTGCCGTTCGCCGGGCATTGCGGGGCCTGGCTGTTCTTGAGGTAGCTGTTGACGGCCGTGGTGTCGGTCGTGTCACCCGTGGTCTTTTTGTTCTCCAGCGCCCACTGTTCCTTGGCGCCGTCAACCTGCTTGAGGTTGGCGATGCAGGCATTTTTCTGGGCGGTGGTGCGGGCCTTCACGAAGTTGGGGATGGCGATGGCCGCGAGGAGGCCGATGATGGCCACCACGATCATGATTTCAACGAGGGTGAAGCCCGATTTACGATTGGTCTTGGTTTGCATGATTTTGCCTCTGTGTTGTTCTGTTGTTTTGTCTGTTAGCGGCGTGAACCATGCAAGTGGCCGGTTTTATTATGATTGCAGTTTTTGCTCACTTATTGCCACTTGCAAACCGCGGTTATCAACATAAGCACGCCGCTTGCCATAGTCAAATCGGCGAAATGTGGCCTGCACTTAAGCTGAAAAGTGTCTGGCAGCACGGAGTTTGCGCGAGGCGAGCTAGATTGACGCCACGGGCCGGGCGCGGCGCGGGTCTGTCCCGAACGGAGGACGTCGCAGCACAACTGTCTAGGTTCAGGACACTTGAACAAGTGGCCTGAACGGAGGTGGGTGGCCGCGCCGACGGCTTGCCTTGGCCCACGGTTGGCGGCAACATGCGCCTCCAGACGCTCTGAACCGCATGGCATGCCAGCCCAACTCTCCAACGGTCCCGGCCGCTGCTTGCCGGCGCATGCCGGCTTGGCTTTGGTGCTTCGCCGCAGCCGTCGGTCTGGCCCGGACGCTTCCCTTCCTGTTTCTCCAGTGGCAAACGCCGGCGGCGGGGAAGGCGTTCATTGGCACGGGTTTGCTGCCGACCGATTTCCTCGCCTATCTGGCTTTTGCGAGGCAGGTGGGAGATGCCGGGGCCGTTATCTTCTGCGACCCCTTTGTGATCGAGGCGCAATCACCCCGCTTTCTGCTGTTGTTCCATTGGGTGGTGGGGGCAGTTGCGGCCATTGGGCACTTGCCATTGAGCTGGACTTTGGAACTGCTGCGCATCCCGCTGATGTTGTGGTTCTTCCGAACGTGGTGGTGGTTTGCCGAGCCGTGGTTGCCGGAGCGGAATGACCGGATTTGGGCCGCCATATTGGTCGGGCTCTCGGGGGGAGTGGAAGGATTGCTGCGGTTTCTGGATGGGGTGCTGCCGCCCGAGTTGGCGGCGACGTTCCTTGAACAGACTTGGTCGCTGCACGGATGGAGTTTCTTTGCTGCCGCGTACAATCCGTTGTGGATTGCCGCGATCACCCTGGCTCTGGTGGTGCTGCGGCCGGTGCTCTTGCCGGCTTCGCGCCTGACGCTGGCGGGGGCGCTCAGATTGGCCCTGGGGATCGTGGTGCTGCATTTGGTGCATCCTTACTCGGCCCTCGTGGCGCTGGCGGTATGCCTGGGATTGCCGGTGGTGCGCCTTCTGGTGCTGGGCGATCAAGCGGAAGGCAGCGGACTTGGAAGCGCTTGGGCCGGGGGATTGGCTGCGGCCGCCGCGATCGGGGTGTTGGGCTGGTGGCAGGCACAGGAGCCGGTGTACCGGATGGCGTCGGCGAATGCATTGGGGGGGCGGAGCATCTCGGTCTTCTGGTACCCGGTCACACTTGGGATTCCGGGTTTGATGGCGCTGCGCGGCGCGGCGACGCGCTTCGGCGGCGCGCCGGGGGGCAGGCTCGCGTTGATGACGTGGTTCGGGATGGTGGCGTTGCTGCATTCGTCTCCCGTGCTCAACGGCGCGAAATTCCTCCTCTACGTCCAACTGCCGGTTTGCCTGCTGGCCGCACCCGTGGCTCGCTCGGTCTACGAGTGGTTTCGGCAAGCCGCCCTGCCGGGGAAGGCCGGATGGGCCTTGGTCTTGGGTTTGACGCTGGTTTCCTGCCTGACCAACACCGTCGAAGGCTTGGTCCAGATCGGCCCGGTGAACGCCGTGCCGGCCGACGCGATGCGGGTGGTCCGGTTTCTGGAACCGTTGCCGCCGGGCAATGTCCTGGCGCCGGCGGACGTGGGGAACCTGATTCCGGCGTTTACCCGCCATCGGGTGTACGTCGGGCATTGGTTTCTCTCGCCCGGTTATTACCGCCGGGTGGCCACCTATGACCGCCTGACCACCCCGCCCGAGGCCGCCCGGGCCTTGCCGGAGTTTGTGGCGAGCCACCGGGTCGGATATGTGGTGGTCCCCGCGGAGCGGGCGGCGGAGGTGCAGCGGGCGTTGGGGGGCTCGGTAGGACGCCGCTCGGATTGGGGGGCGCTGGTGGTATTCGAAGTGGAGCGCGCGCCGTGAGCGTGCTCCGGGACCGGCTCCCGCTCGACAAGCGGCGGGCGCAATGGCAGTTTGAGGGGCGTGACGGCAAACAAACTGGAAGCGTTGCGGGCGCGGTTGCGCGCGTATGAATCTTGCGTCGTGGCTTATTCGGGCGGGGTGGACTCGGTGTTTCTGGCGTATGTGGCGCGGCAGGAGCTGGGGAACCGGGCGCTGGCGGTGATTGCGGACACGCCCAGCCTGCCCCGGCGCGAACTGCGGGAGGCCCTCGAGATTGCGGAACAGTTCGGCATCTCGGTGCGCGTCGTCAAGACCAAGGAGTTCGACAACCCGAACTACGTGGCGAATCCGATGGAGCGCTGTTACTACTGCAAGCATGATCTCTTCGACGAACTGCTGCCCATGGCGCGGGAGGGAGGCTATGCGGTGGTGTTGTACGGCGAGAACGCGAGCGATACCGGCGATTTCCGGCCGGGGGCCAAGGCGGCCGTCGAGCACCAGGTTTTATCTCCCCTCAAGGAGTTGGGGATCACGAAGGCCGAGATCCGGGAATGGTCCGCCGCTCTGGGACTGCCCACTTCGGACAAGCCGCAGATGGCGTGTCTGAGCTCACGCGTGCCTTATGGCGAGGTGGTGACGCCAGACAAGCTCCGGATGATCGAGGAGGCGGAAGACGAGCTGCGGGCGGCAGGTTTTCGGGAGGTGCGGGTGCGGCACCACGAGGTCCGGCAAGGGCATCTGGCGCGCATCGAATTGCCTCCCAACGAGATGCAGCGATTCATGCAGGCTTCGGTGGTGGGCAAAGTCAGCGAGGCCTTGCGGCAGATCGGGTACCAACACGTGACGTTGGACATTTTGGGCTACCGTCGCGGCAGTCTCAACGAGGGGATCACCGGCGGTTTGGGTGGAACCTCCGTTCCCAGTTCGCCCACCGGGGCTTGAGCGAGCCGGCGTGCCGGCCCCAGCGCTTTGAGACCGCAACTAATGCCCCTGCAAGGTGTTTCCATGGGAAGAACAGGCCATGCCACGTTTTAGCATTCGAGCCCGTCGGCGAACCGGCGAGTTGACTCTGGAAGACGTTGAAGCGGCTGATCAAGCCGCCGCGATCGCCGCCGTGAGCCGGCGCGGGCTCTTTGTGGTTCGGGTCGAGGGTGCCAGGGGCGCCAAATCCGGGCCGGAGCGCGCTGAGGGCAAGCGGAACAAGCCCGCGCGAGCGGGGGTGTTGCCGGGCCAGATGCGCGACTGGTTCAAGCGTCCGCGGAAACCCAAGCTGCAGGACCTGGCCACCTTCACCCAACAATTGGCGAACCTGCTCAAAGCCGGCATGCCGTTGACGGTGGCGCTCAACAGCATGTCGCACCTGGATTCGAAGGGCATCAGCGCGGAGGTTGGCCGGAAGCTGAAGCAGGACGTGATGGAGGGCAAGAGCCTGTCGGACGCCATGAAGGCGCAGCGGCATGTGTTCTCGGACTTCTACATCAACATGGTGCGGGCGGGCGAGCAGAGCGGAGCCCTGACCGACGTGCTGAACCGTCTGGCGGCGCACTTCGAGCGGTTTGCGGAGGTGCAACAGAAGTTCGTCAGCGCCCTGATCTATCCGGCGGTGGTCTGCTGCGTGGGCATCGTGATCATTATCTTCTTCATGACGTTCATGCTGCCGAAGTTCCTCTCGATCTTCGACGGCATGAAGGTCGATTTGCCGGCGGCAACCAAGATGCTGGTTACCGTCAGCCATCTCTTCTCGGGTTACTGGTGGGTGATCCCCTTGGTGGTGATCGCCGTGGCCATCGTGTATGACCGATACCGCCGTTCGGAAGGGGGACGGCGGGTCATCGACCAGTTCAAGATCAAGGCGCCGGTTCTCGGTAACGTGATGCGCCTGAATCTCTTCGGTCAGTTTGCCCGCACGCTCGGCACGCTCCTGCACAACGGCGTGCCGGTGTTGACCGCGCTCCAGATCACCGAGGACATCATCTCGAACCAGATCATCCGGGAGGCGATTCGCCGAACCCGTCAGGAAGTCACCGACGGCAAGACCATCGCCCAACCCCTGGCCAAGAGTGGCATCTTTCCCCAGCTCATGATCGACCTCATCAAGATCGGCGAGGAGACCGGGGACGTGCCGGGCGCGCTGAACAACGTGGCCACGACTTACGAGAACGAGCTCTCGGTGGCACTCCGGGTCATGACCAACCTGATCGAGCCGGCCATGATCATCGTGATGGCGATGGGGGTGGGTTTCCTGTTGTTTAGCGTGCTGTCCGCCATGTTTGCGATTACCGCCAACATCGCCCGCTGATGCATGCGCACCCGCCCAGTCGCCGTCGCCGGAGGGGGGGGAGGCGTCCGTCCGCCTTCACGATGGTGGAAATGATGCTGGTGATCGCGATCATGGCGGTGACTTTAGCGATCGGGATTCCGGCGGTGTTCCAAGGGGTGCGCAAGAGCCCGATCCGGCAGGCGATGGGCGATTTGCAGGAGGGATGCCGGGCCGCACGGATGCTGGCCATCATGCACGGCAAGACAGCGGAAATGGTCATCCGCGCGGAAGATGGCCAGATTTCCGTTCGCTTGGCCCCGCAGCAGAACCCGGAAGCCGCCGCCGGTGGCGGAGACGCCGTGGAGGCCGGCGCGGCCCCGGCGTCCCAGGCCGAGGCGCCTGCTCCGGCGGCGCGGAGTCCGGGTTTCAGCGCCCGTTTGTCGGACAGTGTTGCGTTTAAGGTGCTGAAGTTGAACCAACGGGACCAGATGGACTTTGACGAGACGCGCGTCCGCTTCTTTCCCAACGGGACCTGCGATGAGTTCGATGCCGTGCTGCTGGCGGACAGCAACGAAGAGCGGCGCATTACCTTGGAAATCACCACCGCCCGTGAACAAGTGCAGGTGATCCGATGAGAACGGGGCCTGGGCAGGGGTGGGTGTGCGGGCGCCGGCGCCGTTCCAAGGCGGCCTTTACGTTGCTCGAGGTGATGGTGGCGATGGCGATCTTCTTCATGGCGATTTTCGCCATACTGAGTCTGGTGGCGCAGAACCTCAAGATCGCGCGCGGCTTGAGCCTCGGGGAGGTGGACCTGAGCATGGTGGTCGCCGAGATTGGGTTGACCAACAAGCTCGAGGAAGGAGTGATTACGGGCGATTTTGGCGATTCCGCTCCCGGGGCGTCGTGGCAGGCGGACATTGCCCTCTACGGCACGAACGGCCTATACCAGGCGGACATCACGATCGAGTGGCCCCAGAACGGACTGGTGCAGGAGCGCAAGTCCAGCATCTGGCTGTACCGGCCGGACAGCACCGTCAGGCCGGGGCAAATCCGATGAACGGTCACCATCCAGCAGCGGGGGGCAGGCGGCGGAGCGCGAGCCCAGCCTTCACGATTATCGAAATCATGGTCGCGGTGGCGATCTTTTCGATGGTGATTACCGCCATCTACGCCAGTTGGTCGGCCATCCTGCGGGCGGCGAGGGTCGGAGGAGACGCGGCGGCCGAGATGCAGCGCACCCGGATTGCCACCCGTACCTTGCAGGACGCCTTTGCCTCGGCGGTGATGTACACCGCCCACCGGAACCTCTACACGTTCGAGGTGGATACCAGCGAACAGTTCGCCTGGGTGAGTTTTGTGGCGCGGTTGCCCGCCTCCTTTCCCGGCAGCGGCTACTTCGGCGACCAAGTGGTGCGCCGGGTGAATTTCGAGGTGGCCCGGGGAGATGACGGCGTGGATCAGTTGGTCTTGCGACAGATACCGTTGCTCCAAACCAACCGCGTGCCGGCGGACGACTACCAGTTGGTGCTGGCGCGCGAGGTCAGCACCTTCGCCCTCGAGTTCTACGATACCCAGACGGGGGAGTGGGTGGGAGAATGGCTGTCCACGAACAAGTTGCCGAGCGTGGTGCGGTTCGCGCTGGCGTTTGGGCAGGGGAAAGCCAATGCCCAAGCCGCTCCCGAGACCGTGCGAACGGTATTGTTGCCTTGCTCGGCGGTGCCGATCGCGGCGCAAATGCCGCCAGCGCGAACCGCACCACGCTCGGC
>CAYYMW010000369.1:0-6923 GCA_964472515.1 uncultured Verrucomicrobiota bacterium
CACCCGGCCACCCGCCGCCGCTTTCCCGTCAAACCGCCCCTCGCCATGACGCCTTACGTATTACGCTTCACGCCTTACGCCTTACCGATCCCCCCTCCTTCAGATCGCCGTTTACGGCGCCAGCCCATGGGCGCTACACTCCGCCCGTGCCCGACGCGCTCATGTCTTCCATGAAACCCGAGACCCCTCGACCATCATTGTCGCTGCTCCTGGCCCTGCTTCTGGCCCTGCTTCTGGCGCCCTTGGGCGTCACGACCGCCGAGCCTTCTACAGGTCAGGCCAGTCCGATCACCGAGTTGAATCTCGTCCACTTTTCCCACACCGACGTTGGCTTCACCGATCACCCGGCCGTCTGCCGCGAACTCTATCGCCGGTACCTCGACATCGCCCTCGATGCCGCGCTGGACACCGCCAAGGCCCCGCCCGGCGAACGCTTCTGCTGGACCGCTGAGGCCACCATGCCGATGCTCGATTGGTGGCAGGCGGCCAGCCCCGCCCGGCGAAAACTGTTCCTCAAGATGGTCCGCGCGGGCCAGTTGGAGGTCGCGGCACTGCCTTTCAACAACACCCCGTTCATGGACGCCGCCCAGTGGGACACCATGCTCCATTGGCTGCCCGAGGAGGTCTGGAGGGCGGTCAAACCCGCCACGGCCGTCCAGAATGACGTGAACGGCTTGCCGCGCGCCGCGGCCCTGCGCCTGCTTGATCGTGGGGTCAAACGGCTCTTCACCGGCATCAACGAAGACAGCGGCGGAGTCCCGTTCCCGCGTCCGTCCGCCTTTTGGTGGAAACAGCCCGATGGCCGCCGGCTCTTCGTCTGGTTGAACATCGGGTACGGCTCCGGTTTCGACTTCTTCGAGCCGGGCGAGTGGCGTCGCGGCCCGGTGCCCCGCGCCGCTGACACCACGTACCGTCCGCCACGTGCCGGTGACATCCTCCGCAGCGACGAGGCCTCTCTGCGCGCCGCCCACCACCTTTGCCTGGAACGGTTACGCGGCCTCGTCCAGAACGGCTACCGGCATCGCAGCCTGACCATCTCCATCACCAGCCAGTGGCGTTTCGACAACGATCCGCCCTTTCCCGCCCTGGCCGACTTCGTGGCCGGTTGGAACCGCCTCGGCCTGCAGCCGCGGCTCCGGCTGACCACCGTTTCGGAGGCCATGGAGCGGCTGGAAAAGGAACTCGGGACCGACGCGCCGGAGTACGCTGGCGAATGGACCGATTGGTGGGCCAATGGCACCGCCTCCGCCCCTCGCGAGGTGGCCGCCAGCCGTTTTGCCAAGCGGTTCCTCGCGGCGGCCAGCTCGCCCGTCTGGGGGACGTTGGACCCGGCGGCTCAGGCGACCATGAACAGCCTCTACCGCGATCTCTGCCTCTTCGACGAGCACACCTGGGGCTCCAGCCTCAGCGTGGCCAAGCCGTTCAGCCTCGATACCCAGAGCCAGTTCAACGAAAAGGCCGCGCTGGCGTTCCGTCCCATGGCCCGTGCGGAATGGCTCCTCTCGCAACGAGCCCGCACCCGGTTGGTAGGGGAGGGGGAGGGCGTGCTCTTGGCGAACCCGGCTCCCGGTCCGTATAGCGGCTGGGTCCGGATGATCGCCACCTGTCTCCGCGAGCCTTCCCAGTCAGTGCTTGATCCCAAGACCGGCCTCCGCCGTCCGCTCTACTTGGAACCCGGCATCCAACCCTGGGGGCGTCCGCAGAAGCCGGATGACCTTAGCTCCGAGGACATTTCCGCCACCTTCCCGGACAACGCCCCGAACCACGTCGCCAAGTTCTGGGTCGACCGCCTCGAACCGCACGCCTGGCAACGCCTCCGTTTCGACGCGCAACCCGGCTCCCCGGAGCAACCCGCCTCCGTCACCTCGCCCGACCTCAAGCCGGACGCCCAGGGCTGGCCGCAGGCCATCGCTTGGCCCGGGATGAAGCAGCCCCTGTTTCTCGCGGGCTTCGGCGACTTCACCGCCATCAAGGTCAACGCGTTCGCTCCCCGTTGGACCCTCGCCGACATTCGCGGCCAATCCGGGGAAGCCCGCGAACGCCTGCGTCGCGAGAAACTCGAGGAAACCCCGGCCGTTGCCGCGGGGGCAGCTTCGCGGAGCGAGAACCCTCACACCATCGTGCTTACGCAATCGCTGCGGCATCCCCGTTTGCAGTGGGCCACGCGCGTCGTGGAGATTTGGAAACACGAACCGCGCGTCCGCTACACCCTGCGGCTGAATCGGATCTCCTCCGCCGCACCCGAGATCTACTATGTGGCCTTCCCGCTGCCGACCGGCCGAACCCTCCCGCGCTTCAGTAGCGGCGGCCTGCCGTTCGTGCCCTTCCAGGACCAGTTGCCCGGCACCTGCCGTGACTACTTTGCCATCGACGGCTGGGCCGACTACGCGACCGCCGACGGCCATTGGCTGTGGGTGAGCCGCGACGCCCCCCTGGTGGCACTGGGGAGTTCTCCGACCCTGGCCAGGCTCACCGAGCCGCCCGCCGACCCCAACCGCCTGCTCGCCATGGTCTACAACAACTTCTGGTACACCAACTTCCTGGCCGACGAGGCCGGGATCATGGAGTTCCAGTTCGATCTGGTGTGGCGGGCGTCGCTTGATCGCCCGGCTGGGGACCTTGCCGCCGGTTTGGTGACCGATCCCATCCTCGTGATCAACCCGGACCTGAAAGAAGACCCGCGCGTCATGCAAAGGCTCTACCGGCCCTGAGCCGAGCGGTTCGTCGCCAAGGCTACGGGCTCGACGTTGAACCGCTCTGAGCCGGGGGGGCGGCTTGACCGAGCAGCGTGCCCACGGGCACAGGCATGCCGGAAAGGAACTCGTGGGCTGGCAGCCGTTTGCCGCCTTCGCGCTGCAGTTCGAGCAGGCGCAACGCCCCCTTGCCACAGGCGACCACCAACCCGGTCTTGCTCGCGCCGATCACCTCGCCGGGGCGGCCGCTTCCCTCAGTTGCCGGTTCGGCGCGCCACACCTTGAGCACCTGGGATTTGCCGCCCACGGTCAGGCTGGTGAACGTGCCCGGCCAAGGGGTCAGGCCGCGTACCCGGCACCAGAGAGTGGTGGCGTCGAGTGTCCAGTCGAGGAGCCCGTCTTCCTTGGTGATCTTGCGGGCGTAGGTGGAGCCGGTGGCGGGTTGCGGCTCCGGTTTAATGTCGCCGGCAAGATAGCCGGGCAGGGTTCTCACCAGTAACTCGGCGCCCAGCGCCGCCAGCCGGTCATGCAGCGTCTGGGCGTTGTCAGTGTCTTGCACCGGGGTGGTGACGATCGAAACGATGGCGCCGGTGTCCAAGCCGGCGTCCATCTTCATGATCGTGACGCCTGTCTCGGCGTCGTGGTTCAGGATGGCCCACTGAATCGGGGCCGCACCGCGGTACTTGGGGAGAATCGAACCGTGAACATTCAGGCAGCCTGCGCGGGGGATATCCAAAAGGCTCTGCGGCAGGATCTGGCCGTAGGCGGCCACGACAATCAACTCGGGCGCCTGTTCCCGCATGCACGCCACGAACTCAGCCGCCCGCGCCTTGGCCGGCTGCCACACCGGCAGCCCGAGGGTGAGCGCGAGCGCCTTGACGGGCGAGGGGTGGAGTTGCAGGTTCCGCCCCTTGGGCCGGTCCGGTTGGGTAACCACCCCAAGAACCTGGCAGCCGGGATCCTTGGCCAGAGCGGCCAGACTGGGCACGGCAAAATCCGCCGTGCCAAAGAAGATGATGCGCACCGGCATGCGTTGCCAATTCGCGCCCGCGCCGACCGATGGTCTCCAGGACTCCCGGAGCCCGCCGACCTACTTGGGCAAGTCGTCTTTGTGGCGGACTTGGATCTGGGCGATCTCGGCGAACGCCACGCTCTCTTCCTTCGTGCCGCCACCCGCCAACATTTGGATGAAGACTTCGTTGGAAGAGATGCGGCTGATGCGTTTGGCCACCAGCTCTTCCTTGGCGGTCTTGAACACCAGCACCAAGTCCTTCTCGGCTGTGGTGGGCACCACCCGGAAGAAACCGGAGAACTGGGTCTCGATGAACCGGCGATTGATGGTGTGTTCGCCGCGGCTGTAGATCTTCGGCTGGCCCTTGACCACGGTCGCGGCCTTCTCGCCCGCCACCGCCGCCACTTTCAGGCCGCCGGCGGACGGCGCCGGCGCCTTGCCGGTGATGCGCCGCGACGTGGCGCCCTTGGCGCCCGCCTCCGCCACTCCAGGGCCGGCGTCGTCCGCCTCGGCGGCCGCGCCACCTTCGATCTCCACGGAAGGCGAGGCCAGGAAGATCAGCGGCCCGGCCAGCGGCAGCAGCGCCGATACCCCGCAAACCGCCGCCACCGGACGATTCCGGTAATGCGCCACCTCGTAGCCCGCGAGGAGATTCGAAAGATACAACAGCCCGAGAATCGTCAGCCCCAACGGCGTGGTGAACGAGGTGAAGAAACTCGGCCGGCCGGCGGGCCGCTCCACGCGCGGCACGTCCTTGATGACAATCGGCTTGGGCTTGGGCTTGGCCTCCGGCGGAATCTCGATGAACGGCTCGACATATGGCCTGGCCCGCTGGTCGCCGGACATCATGTTCAGCGCGTCCTGGCTGAAGCGGCTCCAGGGAATGCGGGGGGAGAATGTGCCCGTCACCCGCAGCCGGAAAACCACCCCGTTGTCGTCCAGGCTCGAAATGGCGCCGTCAATGGTGCTGCCATCCGCCAACTTGTATTCTTCGGTCCAAGCGGCGCCCGACAGCCACAGCAGGAGGGCCAGCGCGCCCAGTAGTGCATTCAATCTGCGCATGTTGCGATTGTTACTATCAGACTGGCCGGGTCAACAGAAGAAATTTCCGCCGCCGCGCCAATCCGGTTGAGCCTCGGGCCGGAGATCGGTAAGCTCGCCGGCCATGCGATTGGGCTATGCTCGATAGCAGCTTTCGCGCCAGTTTGTCCCGCTTCTATGACTCTGCTTGAGATGGTGCTGATCGCCCTCGGCCTCGCCATGGACGCCTTCGCGGTGTCCCTCGGCGCCGGCACTCATCAACTCGTGCGCGGTTGGCGCCCCGCCTTCCGCCTCTGGTTCCATTTCGGCCTGTTCCAATCCCTGATGACCATCCTGGGCTGGTGGCTCGGGAATGGCCTGGAGCGGGTGATCGTCCGGTTCGACCACTGGGTGGCCTTCGGATTGCTGGTCTGGGTTGGCGGTCGCATGGTCAAGGCGGGCATGAACCCCGAACCCGAGGCCTGCGGTCCCAACCCGAGCCGGGGCTTGAACATGCTCTCCCTCGCCGTGGCGACCAGCATCGACGCCTTGGCCGTCGGCGTCAGCCTCGGGATGCTCAAGGTGGCCATCTGGTATCCGAGCGCGGTCATCGGGGTGGTCACCGCGCTGCTCTCGCTGATCGGCATCCGCCTGGGGAGTTGCCTCGGCGCGCGGTTCGGCAAGCGCATGGAGATTTTGGGGGGCGTGGTGTTGATCCTCATCGCCTTCCGGATCTTCGCTGTGGATGTCGCAAAACACGGCTGGAGCTGAGAAGCCCCCCCCTGCGGCCTTCGTGCCCAAAATGAAAGGGCCGGGGTTCGTGAACCCCGGCCGTGTTCCTATAACCTTGCAGTCAGCCTACTTGCGCAGTTGATAGTACTGGGCAGCCGTGCCTGCCGGAATATCGTCCAAAACCACGTTGTTGCCTTCGCTCGTGGTCACCGTCAGTCCGGCGTCGGTGTAGGGTCCGTTGACCGTGCTGGCGCGAACCAGCGTTCCGCCGGCGGCGGTGGGCCAGGTCAACTTGATCTGGCTCCCGACCCGGCTCGCCGACAAGGTGAGCGGGGTGGGTTCGCCTTGGGCGAAATGGGCCTGTACCCGGGCCGGCGTAAGCGCTTGGTTGTAAATGGCCACTTCATCGATGGCGCCGGCCAAGCTCTCCGCCCAGCCGTTTCCGGTCGATCCAATGGCCCAGCCGCCGTTGGGTACGCTGAGCGCCCCCACCGTGTCCGCGCTGTTGGCCACTTCGGTGCCGTTGCGATAGAGCCGCCAATGGGTGCCGTCATAGGCACCCACCAAGTGAACCCAAGCCTCGCCGCCCAAGTCCGCTTGCGGTACCGGGAAGGTGGCGCCATGGAAGTTCGTCCCATCCGAAGTCCCGATGGAATAAGCCAGCGGATCGCCTTCCAAGCGGAGGAAGACCTCGGAGCTGACCAGCACCGAACCATTGGTTTCCACCGTCTCGGGAGTGTAGGTACTCAGGGTCGCCGGCCCGTGCGAGAGGATCCGGGCGGGGTTGCCTTGGGTAGCCGAGGGCTTGATCCAGGCCTCGAGGCTTATCTGGCCGGACAGGTTGAGCCCAGCCGGATTATCCAAGCCGATCCAGCTCTTGGCACCGTCCAAGCCGGCCGCCAGGTTGGAATCCTCGAAGCTGGCGTAGGTGGGCGGACGCGGTCCATTGACCGAGCTGACCAGGAGTTGGACGCCGTCGGCTTGTTCCCCCAGGGTGCCTTGATTGACGGCTGGGGCCGTGGGCAACTCGTTGAAACGCAAATAGGTAACGGGCTGCAAGGCTTGGGTGCTGGCACCGTCATACGGAGCGGTCAGCACGGCCGTCTCGTAGTTGGTGGTGCGGGCCGCGTCACGGCCAATCTGGTAGTGGGCCGCAATCTGTTCCGGCGTGAGCTGGACTTGGTAGATGGCCACTTCGTCAACATCGCCCTCGTAAGGATTGCTGCCGAGCCCGGATGCCACGTTGTAGCTGCCAATGGCCAGGTCCGAGGGGTCGCCCTGTTCGGCCGGGTTGGTGTTGGGCGCGTAGGTGATGGACTCATTGACCGCCGCTTGCACACCGTTGACATACATGGTGGCGGTGCTGGCCCCGTCCCAGGTCACGACGACGTGCTGCCACTCACCCACCGTGTAGGGTACGCTGCTGACCACGTCCCCGCCGCCGCCCCCGCTCCCGGTGTACATGC
>CAYYMW010000370.1:0-6920 GCA_964472515.1 uncultured Verrucomicrobiota bacterium
CGCTTCGAAGATGCCGCTCTCGCTAAGCTCGTTCGCAAGGGAGCCGGTTGCCCAATCATCATCCAACGGGCACTCTGCCTGCAACCAAGCCTCCTGCGCTTCGGAAACAGCGTGCTCAGGGAACGGTTCAGGGCCACAGGATGCGTTCCTCACACTCCTCCGCAAGCCCCCGAATGGGGGCGGTGAATGTGGGAGCCCGGGCCAACGGCCTGGGTTTGCGGTTGTGGTTGGGAACGCGAGCCCTGCAAGGACGAGAGTGTGATCCCCCTCATCCAAATCGTTCGACCTATCTCGCGCTTTCAGCGCTCGAAAACAACGGCAAATCACGCTGTCCTGGGGCTTTGCCCCAGGCTCCCGTAATCCCGCGCCTCCGGCGCTCCGGACATCAATTGGCATTCCGGTGGACTGAGCGCCCGGCGAGGCTCCCGTAATCCCGGGCTTGGGCGCTGCGTGACCAATGGGCGACGACTTGCCGCCCGGACGGCGAAATTCGAGCTTTGCATCCCGTCCATGTGACGGCTTAACTACCGCGTCGCAGGCCGGGTTGGCCCAACATGGCTGGACCTTGGAACTGGCGGCGGAGTCAATGCAACGCGGCACGGTCTTCAACCTCCAGAAGTACTCGACCCAGGACGGGCCGGGGATCAGGACTACGGTCTTTCTGAAGGGGTGTCCGCTGAGCTGCCAGTGGTGCCACAATCCTGAAGGCATCTCTTTGCGTCCCCACTTGGTGGTGACGGAGAGCCGTTGCCTGCGCTGCGGGGGCTGTCGGGAAGTCTGCCCCCACGCGGACGCGGGGGTCGGCCCGCAGGATACCCGCCATCCGGACTGCGAACTCTGCGGGGAGTGCCTGGAGGCCTGTCCCACCGAGGCCCGCCAGCAACTCGGCCGCGAGATGAGCGTGGAAGAGGTGCTGGCCGTCGTCCGCCAGGACCGCATCTTCTACGAAGATTCCGGTGGCGGGGTCACGTTCTCCGGCGGCGAACCGTTCCTTCAACCCGGCTTCTTGCTGGCCTTGCTCAAGGCGGCGAAGGCGGAGGGGCTCCATACGGTGGTCGACACCTCGGGGGCGGTGAGCCGGGAAGTGCTGCTCGAGGCAGTACCGTGGGTGGACCTCTTCCTGTACGACCTCAAGTTGATGGAGGACGCGGCGCACCGGGCCTTCACCGGGGTCTCGAACCGCGCCATTCTGGCCAACCTCGAGGCCCTGGCCGTTCTGGACACCGACATCTGGGTGCGCGTGCCGCTGATCCCGGGCGTCAACGACTCGCCCGCCAATCTCCAAGCCACGGCCGCTTTCGTTTCCCGCCTGCCGGCGGTGACCCGCACGTGCCTGCTGCCCTATCACCGGACGGGACTTCCCAAGTTCCAGCGTTTAGGGCACACTTACCACTTGGCCGGCGTGGAACCGCCCGCCGCGGAAGCCTTGCAGCAGGCCCTGCAACCGTTCCGCGCGCGCGGCCTCAACGCCGTTGCCGGACCTTGATTATGACCGAACGCACCACCCGCCTCCGCCGCCTCAGTCTCGAGACTCCCCCCAGCCTCACCGCCGAACGCGCCCGGCTCCTCACGGAGTTCTACCAAGCCAACGAGGGCAAGTACTCGATCCCGGTGATGCGCGCCCGCTCGTTCCTGCATCTCTGCCAGCATAAGACCATCTATATCGGCGAGGGCGAACTCATCGTCGGCGAGCGCGGCCCGGCTCCGAAGGTCGTCCCCACCTACCCCGAGTTGACCTGCCACAGTGTCGAGGACCTTCGCATTCTCAACACCCGCCCCAAGACCCACTACCGGGTGGACGACGCCACGATCCAGACTTACGAGGAGAAGGTGATCCCTTATTGGCGCGGCCGCAGCATGCGCGACCGCCTCTTCGCCGAAATGCCCGCGGAATGGCGGGATGCCTATGACGCCGGGCTCTTCACCGAATTCATGGAGCAGCGCGCCCCGGGCCACACCGTGCTGGACGACAAGATCTACCGCAAGGGGATGCTCGACTTCAAACGCGACATCGCCCAGGCCATCGCCAAGCTGGATTTCCTGAACGATCCCGAGGCCACCGCCAAGCGGGAAGCTCTGAAATCGATGGATATCTCCTGCGACGCGGTGATCCTCTTGGCGGAACGCCACGCCCAACTCGCCGAAGAAATGGCTGGCCGCGAAACCAATCCGGTGCGTCAGGCCGAGCTGCGCCGCATCGCGGAGGTCTGCCGCCGCGTCCCCGCGAATGCCCCGCGCGACTTCCAGGAAGCGCTTCAGTACTACTGGTTCTGCCATTTGGCGGTCATCACCGAACTGAACGGCTGGGACTCCTTCAATCCCGGGCATCTGGACCAGCATCTGTGGCCCTTCTACCAACGCGGTCTGGCGAACGGCGCGCTCACCCCGGCGCTGGCGCGCGAACTCCTCGAGTGCTTCTTCATCAAGTTCAACAACCACCCGGCCCCGCCCAAGGTGGGGGTCACCGCGGCGGAAAGCGGCACGTACACCGATTTCGCCAACATCAACATCGGCGGCCTGCTGGCGGACGGCTCGGATGGCTCGAACGAGGTTTCCCACCTGCTGCTCGACATCGTGGATGAGATGCACCTGCTCCAGCCGAGCACCAACATCCAGCTCTCGCGCAAGAGTCCGGACGCCTTCCTGAAGCACACGCTGCGCGTGGTGCGGAATGGCTACGGTTTTCCCTCCATCTTCAATGCGGATGCCGTGGTCCTCGAACAACTCCGCCAGGGCAAGTCCCCCGAGGACGCCCGGGCGGGCGGGTGCAGCGGCTGCGTGGAGGTCGGCGCGTTCGGCAAGGAAGCGTATATCCTCACGGGCTACTTCAACCTCGTGAAGGTGCTCGAACTGACCCTCCATAACGGCGTCGATCCCCGCACCGGCAAGCAACTGGGGCCGGCCACGGGCGAACCGGCCGATTTCCGCACCTACGACGACCTGTTCGCGGCCTGGCGCCAACAGCTGCATCACTTCGTGGAGATCAAGATGCGTGGCAACCAGTTCATCGAGCAAATGTACGCCAAAGGCATGCCCGCCCCGTTCCTTTCCGTGCTGATCGACGACTGCATCCAGAAAGGCCGCGATTACAACAACGGCGGCCCGCGCTACAACAACACCTTCATCCAGATGGTCGGCTTGGGCAGCCTCAGCGATTGCCTCGCCGCGATCAAGGAACTGGTCTTCGACCACCCTTCCATTTCGCTCACGAAGTTGGTGAGCGCCTTGGACAGCGATTTCCAAGACGACGAGCTCCTACGCCAGCGCCTCGCGAACCGCACGCACAAATACGGCAACGACGACGATTACGCCGACGAATTGATGCTCTGCGTCTTCAACGCCTGCTTCGAGGAGGTGGACGGCCGCCCGAACACCAAGGGCGGACGTTACTGCGTCGAAATGCTGCCCACCACCTGCCACGTCTACTTCGGCTCCGTGACCGGCGCGATGCCGGACGGCCGCAAGGCCGGCCTGCCCCTGTCCGAGGGCATCAGCCCCGTGCAGGGCGCGGACCGCAAGGGCCCGACCGCGGTGGTCAAGTCCGCGGCCAAGATGGACCACGTCAAGACGGGCGGCACGTTGCTGAACCTCAAGTTCACCCCCGCCTTGGTGGCCGGCGAGGAGGGACTCGACACGTGGGCTCACCTGGTGCGCGGTTACTTCAAGATGGACGGCCATCACGTCCAATTCAACGTCGTGACGGCCGACGCCCTCCGCAAGGCCCAGGCCAACCCCGGCGCCCATCGCGACCTCATCGTCCGCGTGGCGGGCTACAGCGATTACTTCTGCGACCTCTCCAAGGAACTGCAGGAGGAAATCATCGCCCGCACCGAGCACGAAGGGTTCTGACGACTCGAAGTCAGCCCAGCGGTCCGTGAAGCGTCAGCTGGCAGGGCTGCCGCCCTGTGTTCACGATTGCGTGCTGAAAGCGCTCTGGTTCATACTGTCGGTACAGATGAAACCTCATAGCGTGTGTCGGACTTGGCCGGTCCTGGGTCTGGTGATGGCTTCTGTCGGTGCCGCATGGGCTGCGGAGCCCCGCTACGACCGCGTGGTTGATGAGAATCCCGTCAGGGTTTACCTCGATCTCAAGCCTCAAAGGCTCAAGATCGGCGCTCCGAAGGACACCGGGGACAGCGAACCGCTCCAGCCGTCCCTCGTGAAACTCAAGCGGGCGCTGACGATGATCCCCGGCGCCCTGTTGCTCCAGAAGGCGAAGGTTTTTGACGACGGACTCTACGCCGCGGTGGAGGTTGCCGCACAGCGCGGGTGTGGCAACTTCGCCAGCCGCACCAATCTCTGGGCACAACTCGCCCAAGAGTCCGCGCGGAGCGGCGGCACCGACGAACCGCTCACCACTACCGGTACGTTGCTCGCGGTAGCAGCCGCCCTCGGCCAAACGCCCATCGAATTGTCCCCGCAACGGCGGAAGCAGGTGGAAGCCTCAATGGAGGCGTTCCTCGCCGATCCCATGCGGTCCAAGCCCTTGGGTTTCTACCCATGGACCGACGAACTCAGCCGGTGCTATCGACAACACAAGCGGCTTCAAGCCGAGCTTGGAGAAGTGCATAACGCCGGGTTGGAACAACTAGTGGAGCTACTGCGAACGCACCCTGAGCTGGCCGAGAGCTACACGGCAACGCTGGGCCTGCAGGAAAAGCTAACCAATCCGCTCGCCTTCCGTGACCTTCGTCCACTGCTGGGCCGTGTGGGCGGCGACCCAGCACAGCCCGCCGAGAACATCGCCATCTGGCCGCCCTCACGCAGCCCCGAGGGTGAACTCCTTAAGAAACTCCTCAGGGATGACAGCGCCCCTGCAGTGACGAACCTCATGGAGGAAGTGCTCAAGCGCGTCCAAAACGGCCGCCTCGACCTCCGTCCCCGCGCTGATTCCGGTTGGTACGGCCATCAGTTGTGGTCGCTGGAAGCGCTGATTCGTCCCAAGAGCGTGCCCGAGGCTGAGCGGGTGGAGTTTTCAAAGGACTATTCCAAGCGACTTGAGGAGTTGTTCAAAGGCGCGTATGCACTGACTCGCGAAACGCATGTGGGCGCGCTTGAGTGCTATAGCATGGGTATCGTGTCAGGGCCTGCCAGGATCGAGGTATCGATCAGCCCGGAGCTTTCCGTCGAGCCGCTCATGACCTGTTACGGCCGCCGGGCCGATAGCTACCGGTTCGTGCGTCAGGTGATCGAAACCCGCTTCGGCCTCGCAAGCTTAGCCTCGATCAGGCGGTTGACGCCAGACGGCCCGGTGACGGCCGATCTTGGAACGGAACTCACAGCGATGGAGCAACTTTTCAGGGGAGCACAGCGAACCGTGGCGAGGGAGTTAGGGTTTGCCGCCGCTCCTCCAGGAACCTTACCCGGTGACGAAGCGTATTTCCAGGCTTGGCGGAACGCCCTGAAGGACGATGCCGACCTCTGGAGTGATCAACGCATGCTGGTTCCGATATCCCACGACCAGTCCGTTGGGCGCACCAGGGTCTGGGCGTTCCTGGGCTGGAGGATTACCCGCCTTGGTGTCGGCTTTGCCCACAAACCCCGGGTGGTGAAAGTCGAGTGCTCAGCCCCCAAGTTGAAGTACGACCTCAAGTTCGGCGGTGCGGGATACCTCAGCGCCTATCCAGTCACCGCCGAGGTGTGGGTTTCCAAGCTGCTCAACCGTGAAGAGTTTCGCGCTCACTGCGACAAGTACAAGACCAAGGCGGCGATCCTGGCCAACCTGCAGTAGGCCGGAACGCCCGCTCTACGCTGCTCACGGCGTCAAGGGCAGGTCTTTGTAGGCGATGAGCCGGATGCCCCGGCGCTGAACAACCTCTTTCACCTTCTCGTGGGTGAAGGCCTTGGTCACGGCATCGCGTTCCTCGGCGACGTACTCGTAGCCCTTGTGGCCCAGGCCGCGCATTTCCGGCGTGTCCAGGCCGGGATGCTCGACCAAGAGCCACTTGCCCGGACCGATCTTCTCCACCGTGGCGGCGAGGGATTCGATCCGTTCCTCGGGCGTCCGCCCCTTGAACCCGGCGGCGTAGGAGAGGCCGGCCATCTCCAGCCGCAGTTTGTACTCGGCGGCCAACCGGACGGTCAGGGCGCGCAACTCCGGTGTGCAGGTGGCGGTGCCCATGTGGGCGGAGACGTGGCTGAGGCGTGGGATATGCTTCCGGGCGAGTTCGATCTGCGCGCGCAATTCCCGCTCCACCTCGTCGAGCTTGGGCCGGGCCTGCAGGAAGCCGGTATTCGGGGGGAAGTCCGCGCGCTGGCTGGTCATGGGATAGAAGTAACCGTTGGCATCCACCAAGCTGGGCGCATGCGTCAACGGACGCCACTTGCACCGTTCCCACTCGCTGGTCAAGGTCAGGTGAACCCCCACGTCCAGTTGGGGATTCGCCGCCAGCAGGCGGGCGGCATCGAGGAACCAGCTCCCCGGCACGATCACTTCCGTCGAGCGCATGATGCCTTCCTTGAAGCTCCGGATGCAGGCTTCGTTGCCGGCCTGGCAGACGCCCATGTCGTCACCGCGGACCAGGAGTTCGATGGGCTCGGCGGCAAGCAACTTGAACGGCAGGAGCGCGATTCCGGCGAGCAACAGCCCACCCAAGTGGGACAGAGCGATCCGGCGGGTGAAACGAGAAGCGATGCGCGTGGTCATGGGCCGGAGTATAAGGCAGCCGGCCCGGAAAACAACCATGGGCTTAGCCCTTGCGGCGGCTGCGGGACTGGTTGGGGCAGGAACCAGACCGTCGCAGCGTGTCGCAGCGAGCCGAGATCTCCAGCCGCAGCGTCTCCACCGTAAGGCCAAAACGCTGCTGCACTTCGGCTTCGAGCTCCGCCAGTTTCGGGCTCTCGAACTCGATCACCTTCTGGCAGTCCTGGCAGATGAGGTGGCTGTGCTTGGGGTGCTCGGCGTAGTTGGGATCGTACAC
>CAYYMW010000371.1:0-6895 GCA_964472515.1 uncultured Verrucomicrobiota bacterium
CGCTGCTGATCCTCGATGTCGGCGGCGGCAGCACGGAGTTCGTGCTCGGCGAGGCGCACCGGCCGCATTTCCGGGGCAGCTACCCGCTGGGGGCGGTGCGCTTGCTCGAAACCTGCCGCCCCACGCCCAAACCCACCCTGGCCCAGCGCGATCTCTGTCTGGCGGGCGTGTCCGAGTTCCTGGCTGCGCGGGTCAAACCGCTCCTCGAACCCGCCCTGGCCAACTTCACCACCCGGCAACCGTTCCTCATCGGCACCGGCGGCACGGCGAGCGTGCTCGGGGCCATGGAGCTGAAGCTGACCGCGTTTGACCGGGCCCGGCTGGAGGCGCTCTGCCTCACCGAAGCCACGGTCTGGGGCTGGTGCGAGCGGCTTTGGGCCATGAGCCACGAGGAGCGCCAGCGCGTGCCGGGGCTCCCGCCGGAGCGCGCGGACGTGATCCTCACCGGCGTGGCCATCTACCTGGCCGTGCTGCGCCGCTTCGGTTTCTACCAGCTCCGCGTCAGCACCCGCGGCCTGCGCTTTGGCGCCGTGGCGGCGCAACCGGCCCTGGGGGACGCCCGCGAGGAGGCCTTGCGCGCCGAATGCCTTGCCCACATGCGCGCCCTCGACGCCACGCCCGAGCACCCGCTGCAGGTGGCCCGGCTCGCACTGGACCTCTTCGACCAACTTCCCCACCTGCACGGCCTGGGCGGCGCCGACCGGTTCCTGCTCGAAGCGGCCGCCTACCTGCACGACATCGGGTGGCGCGCCGCGCCGGACGGGAAGGGGCACCATAAGGAATCCGCGCGGATGATCCGCGAGTTCCAGTGGCGCCACGCCGATCCCGAAACGGTGGCCCTGATTGCGGAGATTGCCCGCTACCACCGCAAGTCCCTGCCCGACCCGCAGCGCCACGCCACCTTCGCCCGCCTGACGGCAGCGGACCAACTGCGCGTCAGCAAGCTCGCGGCCCTGCTGCGGATGGCCGACGGCCTCGACCGCACCCACCTGCACCGCGTGCGCGGCCTCCAGGTCCGTCCCCAGGCCGATGGGATCGAGGTGGCGGTCCTCGCCCGTCAGCCTATTCCCTCGGAGATGGCCGCCGCCGACAAGAAGGCCGACCTCGCCCGCGAGGTTTATGGCTGCAACTGGCGGCTCGTCGAGGGCAAGGCGGAATAGGGGCAAAGAGGCGTGGCCGGCGACGGCCGGCATCCGGTTCGCTTCCCTGAACCTGCCGAGGCTACTCCGCGCGGATCACGCGGTAGAAGCGCCGGGCGACCTGCGCAGGGGGCGTGGGGGTGTGGGGTGAACCGTAGTCCCACCACACCAGACGCTCGCCATCACCTTGAACGGGCAGCCAGGCCGGAACCCAACTCGACAGGTCATCGGAGTACTGCACCTGGTAGCTCCGCTGCGGCTCGGTCTCGAACTCCAACCGCCACGTGCCGTTCGTTTCGCGCTGCCAGTGGGCCAACGGCAGGGGAGTCCCGCCGAGGGTGGGCGGCGCTTCGCTGCGGGCGAATTCGGGCAAGGCTTCGGGGCGCTCGGTGGGCATGACCTCGGGCCCCTCAAGCTCAAGCGTGAGTTGAATCCGCTCGGAGGGTGCGATCGGCTGCGAATGCTCGATGAACGGCTGGCCGTCGATCTCTCCCCGGGCGTTGAGCACCCGGCACCCGGCAGGGAGTCTGGTCAAGATCAGTCGCAACCCCTCAAGGGCGATGCCAGCGGTGTTGCGGATTTCGAATGTGGACGAGTAGCGTCCGGGTGCATGGAGGTTGGTCAACCCCGAGCCGATCAACTTGGAAACCGAGGGCTTGGAGAAGCTGAGTTGAATCGAGGCAGCCTCAGTGCCGAAGTTGTCCACCGCCCAGAGGGAGCTCCAGACTCTGCCCAGCGAATCGAGCGTGGTGACGATCTGCCACGGCGAGGCCGTGCCGGTGGCGGTAAGGTTCAGGTAAGTCGGCGTTCCTGTGAGCGTCAGGGAATTCGTGAGAGTCGCCCCAACCAGATTCACGAAGCCATCGGGGTCGTCTCCCCTGACCCTGAACGTGAGCCGGACGGTTCCGTCCGCGAGGGTGGTTCCCAGCTCCGCGGAGAGCAGGCGGAGGCGCGGTGGAAAATTGTTGGTCCAGGCACAGCGATTGTCCAAGTCA
The DNA here is from genome assembly GCA_964472515.1 of uncultured Verrucomicrobiota bacterium. Classification (GTDB taxonomy): domain Bacteria; phylum Verrucomicrobiota; class Verrucomicrobiia; order Limisphaerales; family J093; genus CAYYMW01. Next base: position 2,135 of record CAYYMW010000371.1, read on the forward strand.
CAGAGAGGCAACGGCTTCCATGCAGAGGTGGGCAGAGGGTCCCATGCGAACGTGGCTCGCCTCGGCCAAGAGTAGACCTGGCCCTCCGTATCGGAGGCCGCACTACGGCTCGCACCGGCCGCGATCTGATGCCAACTGGACAACCCCGGCGGTTTGGGCACCTGGGTGGGGCTGAAGCGGGCATCGGTGAGGCTTTCCACGGGCAATCCCAGTTGGCCGTACCGGTTGTCGCCCCAGGCGTATAACTCGCCATCATCGCCCAGCGCCAGGACGTGAGTGGGGCCGGCAGCCACCGTCCTCCAGCGGTTGACACCCTCAGGCCGCGGCACGCGTTGAGGGGTGGGGTGGATCAGCGCCGGGTACGCCGACTCCTGGCCCAGGCCAAGCGTACCGTAGGCTTCCCAACCCCAAGCGTAGATTTCGCCGTCGTCGGCCAACGCGAAACTACACCAAGCCGAGGCGGACAGGGCCTGCCAGGCGGTGACGCCCAGGGGCCTGGCCACTGGCACCGGCGAGTAATGGTTGTTGGTGGCGCCGTTGCCCAACTGGCCATACTCGCCATAGCCCCAGGCGTAGAGTTCGCCGTTCGTCGCCACCGCCAGGCTGTGGTGGGCGCCCGCCGCGATCATCCGCCATTGGCTCGGCCCGTCGGGCAGCGTTAGCGGTGCCGGAGAGGCCATTGAGTTGGTATGCCCCAGGCCCAGTTCACCGAGGCTGTTTCGTCCCCACGACCAAACGCAGCCAAGGGTATCCAGCGCGAGCGCGAAATCCGAACCTGCCGCCACCGCCTGCCAACCTTCCACCCGGCGCGGTTGGTGAACCAAGCTGGGCCAGGGTGTATTGGTGAGTGTGCCCAATCCCAACTGGCCGTAGGAATTGGCCCCCCAACCGTAAAGCCGGCCATCCGCCAGCAAACCCAAGGCAAAGCCGGACCCTCCCGAAATCCCCACGCAGCCACCAGGGCTTTCCGGCAACGCGACGCGGCTGAGCCAGGCTTGGCTGTTCTGGCTGTCGCTCTCGCCGTTGCCGAGCTGACCGGACGCATTGTACCCCCAGGCGTAGGCCACTCCGTTGGTGTGGATGACGTATCCGGCGCTCGCCATCGACCCCGTCCACAACGCCAGCGCGCGCACTGTCCGGTCTCCGGCCTCCCGAACGAACCATTGGGCGGGTGGCGTCTCGAAATGTTGGCCGGCGGCCGTCCAAACGGCGGCGGTGAGCGTCCGTACGCCCGCGGCAGCAGGGGACCAGACCAGACCGAAAGGCGCAGCTTTGGCCGTGCCTACCAAGACCCCATTCTCGAAGAACTCGACCCGGTCGATGGCCCCCGGCATGTGGAAGAGGCGAACCTCAATTGGGGCCGATTGCCCCAGCGTCAGGCCAATCGCCCGGTCCGGCCCGCTCAGTTGAACGCTCGGTTGCTCGACGCATTCGTTCCGCAGAATCATGATGTTGGTGGTGCCCGGAATGATCAGGTCCTGCTTGCCGTCCCGGTCGATGTCGGCCACCAGGACTTCATATTTCAGCTGTTTCGGCCTGTCCACTGCCGTGACAGGGATGCCCAAGAGGATATCCGTGCGTTCGCCAAAGCACTCCGGAGCGACCCGCCCGGCGACCACAAGATTGCGGAAGAGAGTCAACCGTCCCTCCTTCGGCTGAATGTGGATGAGATCAGGCCGTCCGTCGCCATCCAGGTCCCCCACAGCCACAGCCGCGCTCTCGTAGGGCAGATCACCTTCCCGGGTGAGTGGGCAGCGCTCGAAGATCAAGGATCGCTCCGTGCTCCGGTTCACATACGCGTAGGTTGCCTCGGGTTGAGGATCGAATTGCGTACCGGAGTCGGTGTGGACATACTCAAGCTTGCCGTCGCCGTCCAGATCACCCAGCGCTCCACCAGTGCCGAGTATGGCGCGTCCCGCATTGGTGAAGGTGATGGTGCCAGGCGTGCTGGTGTTCAGGAGGAACCCGTCCAGATCGGGTTTGCCGTCACCGTTGAAATCGGCGATAAGCGATCCCGTTCCCCCGAAAACCTGCACCGGGGTGAACCAGTTGCTCGAGATCATGCCGCCTCCCCCGGCATTCCGGTAGATCGCGCCGTTGTAAACCACCTCCGGTCGCCCATCCACGTCGAAGTCCGAAACCTGAACGCGGTTCAAAGCCTCGCCGGACCCCGTGGCGGTACTGAAGCGGAACACGAAGCTCGACTCATCGATCAAGCCGGGCGTGCTTTGGTTCCCCATGACCTTGAACCCGCCCAAGCCCGCAATCGCCAAGTCCGGTTTGCCATCGCCAGCGAGGTCTCCCGCGGCGAGGTCGAACGAGCCCCATCCCCCGGGCACGGAGTAGGCTATCGGTGGTGCGTAGGTGTTGGTGGCAATCCCGGGCGTCCCGCGATGGCGCCAAACGAGGAGCGTCCCGTTCTGACCCAAATCGGCCAGATCGAGCCAGCCATCGCCATCCAAGTCCGCCACCACGGTAGCCGCAATCCGGTTGGTCCCCGGAACCTGCACCCCCGGCGCGAACATCTCCGGCGTGAACGTTTGGCCCAGAAGGACTGGGCAAAGCGCAATCGCCCCCGCCAGCATCCTCCAACCACAGCCCCCACCCTGCCTGGACATCTTCGTCATAACCCTGTGGACATGAAATCTCGAATCAGTGACACGGCTACGGTCAGAACCATAGCCATCCCAGGTCGCGGCGGCAAGCAGCGAGTTAAAGCCGCGGCCCTATGGCCGTCTGGAGAAACGGTGGCCTGATCGCATGAACCACCAGTCTTGGCTGGCGTCCCCACAGGCGATCCCACCCGGACAGGTTCACTTCCTCCCCACCGGCCCGATGTACTTCCGGGCGAACACCACGTTGTCGAACGACACCACGTTGGTCGCGTTCTTGGTCCAGCGATCCGTGATGTAGCTCTCGAGGGTCAAGGCGTTGGCTTTGAGGGACTCGGTCTTGCGCCAGTTGATGCCTTTCCAGTGGCCCTGCAGGGCGCCGTCGATCCAGAAGGCCTGCTCGCCGTCCGGCTGGCCCGGGGTGTTGTGCTTGAGCATGAACTCGACGCAGATCCAGCGGTCGCGCGAGATGACGGGCGCGCCCGGCACGCCGAAGGAGTTGCCCCAATACTTGCCATCCCGCGACACCTCCATTTCGTGCCAGTAGCTGTAGAAGTTCCAGCGACCGGGCGGGGTGTAACGACCCCAATTGCCCCAGGGCTCGATGGCGGTGGAGAAGCGCTCGGCGCCCTCGGGCTTGAGGCCGGCGCCGCCGAAGCCGCTCCACTTGTCCCCGCCGCGCAGGCTCTTGTTCGCGCGGAGGGTCACAAAGTGATGCACGTAATCGCAGCCTTGATCGAACTTCGTGTAAAACCGGATGAACAGGGGGTCGACCGGCTCGAACCACTTGGTCAGCCCGCCGCCGGTATCCCGGCCCAGATGCGCCTCCACGCGCAGGCAGCGCTGGCCCAGGCCGCTGTCCGGCCCCGGCGCGGCGAACGAAAGCACCTTGCCGTCCTTGTTGCCCGTTTCGTCCCAGCCCTGGCCAAGCTCGCCGGACTCGAAATCGTCCGCAAAGACCACCGCCGGGTCACGCTTCAGCCCGGCGTCGCCCGGGTACTTGGCGGCGAGGCCGCTGCCTGAGGGCAGCTCGGCCTTGGAGGCCAGGTTGGCCTTGCCCTCCGCGTCCCCACCCGCCTGCGCTGCTGGCGAAGCGAAGCCGAGGCCCAGCCACGCGAGGCAGGCAAGGGCGCCGGCGCAGACAGCCCGGCGTGTGGGAGTGATGGTCTGGGTGGCAGCGCGGCCCGGCAAGCTGGCAGTCATGGGCCAAGTTTCCTCCCATGGCGGGGCGGTGTCAAATGCAGGGACACCCCGGCCGGCGAGCGAAGACGGTTCGAGCGTCAGACCTTGAAGCCTGCGGCGAGGCACTCCGGCCCAGCCGCTATTTCATGGCCGCGTAGACGTGCTGGACGTCGTCGTGGTCGTCGAGCGCGTTGAGAAAAGCCACGACCTCTTTGTGGGCGGCGGCAGTCAGTTCGACGGAGTTCTTGGCCAGATGGCGAATCTCGGTGGCGGTCAGGGTCCACCCCGCCGCCTTGAGCGCCTTGGCCACGGTGTCCAAATCCTTGACCTCCGCGATGAACCGCGCGCCTTTGCGGCCTTCGGGCACTTCTTCGGCTTCGAGGGCCTCGACCTCCTGCGCGCCGGCTTCGATGGCGTCGCCCTCGGCGTCGCGGGAGAGGTCGGCGTGGTTGGCTTCCACCACCCCCATGCGGTGGAAGAAGAAGGCCACACTGCCGGGCTGGCCCAGGGAGCCGGTCTTGAAGAGGTTGCGAATTTCGGGCGCGGTGCGGTTCCGGTTGTCCGTGAGGCACTCCACCACCACCGGCACTTTGTGCGGGGCGAAGCCCTCGTAGACCACCTGCTCATACACGACCTTTTCGTCGGTGAGCCCGGCGCCCTTCTTGATGGCCCGCTCGATGGTGTCGCGCGGAACCGAGTTTTTGCGCGCCTTCTCGACGGCGGCGGCGAGGCGCGCGTTCAGCTCCGGGTCGGGCACGCCCAGCTTGGCGGAGACCACGATCTCCCGGACGAGTTTGACGACCATCTGGCCGCGTTTTTGGGCGTTCGCTTCGCGGCCGGCTTGTTTCCATTGTGCACCCATAGGCTTGGCGTACTCTCGCCGAGCCCGGCCCCTCCTTCAATCCAAAACCGACACCCCCCCGGCCGCCGAAATTGCTTCCCCGGCGGGGTGGAGTGTGGCTTGATC
>CAYYMW010000372.1:0-6880 GCA_964472515.1 uncultured Verrucomicrobiota bacterium
GGTGGGTGGGCGCTGGCGCCCGGCGATGACGAGGCTGTTGGCCAGGCGGCCTAACCTCCCCAAGCCCCCCGCATGAACATGAACTCCGCGCGGCAGGGAAAGTCACCCCCCAGGTACTGACGGCGAAACCGCCATGGAGGTTCGCCACCTCCAAGCTCACGCCACCACGCAAGTCTCGCCCGCGTGGCGCAGCCCCAAGCGGCCCTGCTCTGCGGCCAAGGCAGCCTCGAGTCGTTGGATCGGTTCATCCATGGGCTCGTCGCTCAACTTGTAGGTCTCGTGGTGTACCGGGATGAACACCTTGGCGTTGGCCGCGTCCGCCATCCGCACCGCCTCCTCGGGCGTGCAGTGGTTGCGAATCCAAGGGCGATAAGCGGCAATCGGCATGATGGCCGCCAAGTGAGCCTCAGGTTGTGCCATCCGGGAGAACAGCGGCGTCAGCGCCGTGTCCCCGCCAAACAGCAGGCTCTTGCCTTCCCGGCGCAGGACATAGGCATTGTAACCTCGATCGCGGTCATTGGGCCAGCGTCGCCCCCAGTGTTTAACCTCGAAAGCCTCGACTTCCAACTCGCCCTTCGCGCTCCGGTACACCGTCCGCCCGCCCCACCCCAATTCTGATGACTCTTGCACCGGGGTGCCCTTGAGAATCTCGGAGGTATCCTTGGCCGTGACGGTCAGGCCCGGTTTCGCCATCCGCCGCAACGACGCGATGTCCATGTGGTCCATGTGGGCGTGGGACAGAAGCAGGACGTCAATCGGGGGCAGTTGCCTCGGCTTGAGGGCACACCGGACATAGCGCTTGGGGCCAAGGGTGCCCAAGCGAAGGTCAACCCCGATCCGGTCAAAGAACACCGGGTCAGTCAACACCCAGAGTCCATAGAAGTTAATCAGCACGGTGGCGTGCCCCAGCCAGCCTATCGTCACCCGCTGTGAATCCCAAGTCGAAGGGTCCATGGCGGCGGGCGCGGGCGGAACCTCACGCCAAGTGTCCCGCCAGATGACCCGCATCATGCGTGCGGCGCGTTGCTGGGAACTGGCGGCCCACGCGGTGAACACCCCGCCCACGGCCGCCATTGCGCCGGCCGTCAAGAATGCTCTTCGCCGCCATTTCATGGCCTGAACGTGCCCTAACTTCCGTTGGTGTCAAGTGTCTCAGCCGGTTGGACCCGCGTCACGCCGCCTCGCACGCCAATGGTCCTCTAGATAACCTCCCCGTGTTCCCGGCTGGCCTAATGGAGAAAAGGCCGGGCTTGCTGCGGATGGTCTGGGCACCGGCGGGAGGAAGGCTTTGCCGACCGGAAGTCGGGGTTGGCTCGGGAGCGCCCGCTCCCTCGGTCCTGCGGACCTTTGCCTCCGGCGAATCACTTCTGCCGGTTGGAAGCCTGCGTCAGCTCAAACCAACCCGTCGCTCGGCTTCCGATCCGCCGCGAGGTCCAGCGGGCCGGGCCGAAAGAGGGGTTGATGAGGTCATCCAACCTTACCCGACCAGGAAACATCCGGTTTGCAGCCTGTCTTGCGAGGGAAACGCGCGGTCGGGCCAGGTTCCCTTTCTCCTTCCGAGTCGCAAGGAGGGGAACGGGCTACAGACCAGCGCTGAATTCATCCGCAAAGAGCGGCCAGGAACCCGGCGGCTCACTCATCGTCGGCAGCTCCTCGGCCACGGCCTCGCCGCCGGAAGACTCCCCTAAACTGGCGAAACTCGCCAGACCTGCGCTTCTCCAGAAAACATGACGCTTCACCACTGCCCCATCCCGCTGGGCGCGCAAGACCAAACCCTCGCGATCGTACACGGTGCGGTAGGGCGTGTTCGCGCGGCCCAACCCGTGCCACTGGCACGCCGCCACACCTGCCAGACTCCCCGCTTTCAGCAACCGATTCCACGCCGCCGGTTCCCATCTCAGCGGATGCGCGTAGGAAGCGGCGCTATCCAGTTCCAACTGAGGGGACGCAGCCGCGGCCGGTGCACGGTCGGTCGCCGGCAGGACTGCGGCCGGTTGGATCACGGTGTGGTCTTCCGGGCAGCGCAGACACTGCGCGCCGGGAAGGTACTTCGTGTTGACCAGGTCGCTGAGCCGCTGAGGCCGGCGCGGCGAGTCGTCCAGGTACATGTTGAGGGCGAGACTCAGTTGGTGGAGGTTCCCCATGCAGGCCGCCAGGCGCGACTTGCGCTGCGCCGCGTGGACCGCGCTCAACAGCAGTGTCCCCAACACGGCCACGATCGCCGCCACCGTCATCAACTCGATCAGGCTGAAGCCTCCCATTCCCTGCCTGCGCGCGGCTGGTCTGGCCAAAAAAAGAAGGGATGGCGACGGTGAACCGTCCGTCGCCATCCCCGCAACGTAACCCACTCCGGGGTTTTTTCCCAAATCGTAAGGCCGCGCCTTCATGGCTTCCGGGGCGTCGCCAGGCCCCAGACGCCGTAATCCGCCAGTGGCAGCCAGAGCCCGCTGCCATCGAGGCACCCGGCGCTCAAATCCGCCCAAAGGCAGCCCGGGGGCGCAGCGGCTGCCACCGGGGCGGAGTCCAACGGCTGGCCGAGGTCGAGCAACTCGACCCGGCCGCTGAGTTGCACCCCCAGCCGCCCGTTGCCGGACAGGAGGCCCTGCACCGGAGCGTCGTATTGCCGCGTGCCGCCCGCGACAAAGTCCCCCAGCGCCGAGAACTGCCAGCTCTCCAGCGTGCCACTGGTGGCGTTCGTGGCCGGCCGGCCAAGAAAAACGGTGTCCCGGTCCAGGGCCACCGGCCTGGGCCAAGTGCCGGGCAATGCCAGCTTCGCCACCATGGACGCCTCCACTCCATCATAGGCGCAAGCGTGAACGTACTCGGTCCAATCGGTGGTCCCGTCCTTCTGCCAAAGCACTCCCTGCGTGTAGAGCAACTCTCCCGCATGGGACACTCCCTTGAGCGTGCCCGGGATGTTCACCGGCTTGCGAACGGTGGGATTCACCGGGTCGGCGTAGTCCACCACATCCAAGTAGTAATGGGTGACCCAGGCTCCGTAGGTCGGCTGATTGGTCGTCCACGAGCCGTCCGCGTTCTGGACAACGACCGGTGCGGGCTTCGTTTGCCCAGCCAGCAGCAAACCCTCCACGTACGCCGAACTCTGATGGCTCAGGTAGACTTTGCCCTCGACCGCAAAAGGCCGGCTGAAATCCCACGCATTGGTCAGCCCCAGACTGGTCTGCGCCAACAACTGAGGCCCGGCGTCGGCGACTCCGAAAGCCAGCAGGCGTCCGCCTTCGGCTCCGCCCCACCACGGCCACCAGAGCCCCACGGCCACATCCATGGCGTACCACATGCGGTAGGAGCTGCCTCCTTCGGGCGCCCAGACCAGCACGTCCGGCTTCGGCCACACGGCTCGCATGTTCGAACCCAGTGGTTGCTCCATCGGCACCTCGGTCCGGCCCGCCACTCTAAGTGCCGGCAGCGCCGTCAGATCGAACGCGGTCAGGACCACGCGATTCGTCGGAACCACCTCCGTCTGGCCACCCGCGGCGGCGTCGCCCACCAGGTACCAAGGATAGTAACTCGTGCTCTCCCCTTGCAGGGTGTAGAGGCGGTCACCTGCGATGGCCGCGCCGATCACCGCCAAACCGTCCCCCAGGGCGTGCGTCGCCAGCAACCGCTCCGGACTCGTCTGCGCCGCCACCCGGACGGTCGCCTCCCCCATCCCGCTCCAATCCTGCCCGTTCTCAATCTCCACTAGGTACTCCCCGGCGCTGAGCACCCGGTTCACCGGCCACGCCAGTTCAGTCTGCGCGGTCACCGCCGGATGATCCCGGTCCGCGGCGTTGACGGTCAGCAACTCCCGCCCCGAGATCGACAGCACCCGCTCGCCGGCCACCGTCGACCGGCGGGGCTGCATCCGATGCTCGATGACCCCGCGCGCCGTCAGCGTGTTCCGGCCGAGATCGATCAACTGAATCCGTGAAGCGTAGCCGTTGGTTTCCCAGCCTTGGTACGGCACCATGATCAAGCCGGCGTCCGGGAGGACCGAGAACGCCTTCTCGTTATCGTTGGCCTCGCTCCAAGAATAGCCCTCGCCCAGCGCCACTTTGCCCAGCAACGCGGGCTTGGTGGGATCCGCCACGTCGAACAGGGACACCGCCACCCGCCAACTGTTCGAGTTGTCCACCCCCACCGTCACCAACCGGTCCCCCAGCGGGTGGATGTAAGTGGACCAACCCGGCACCTGCAGTTCGCCCACCACGGTCGGCCGCGTCGGGTTGGACAGATCGACCACCCACAACGGGTCGATCCGCAGGAACGTCACGATGTACGCCCGGGCGCCGTCGAACCGCGTCGCAAACAGGCCTTCCCCGTGCCCGACCTGGGTTTCCCCCAGCTTCCGGGGCGCCGTCGGCACGCTCAGATCGTAGGTTTCCAGCACGCTCGCCGTCCGGCCGTTCACCGTCGCTTGCGAGATAATCGTGAACACGTCCTGGTACAGGTTCAGCTTGAACTTGTCTCCCACCCGCCCCGGTGCGCGGATCGACGCAAGCCGGGCCATGCTGCCATCCGGAGTCGCGATATCGAGAATATGAATGACGGACTGGCTCCAACTCACCGGATCGATCACGCCTACGAAAAAGAACCGATCCGTGGCCTGGACCACGTTGCCGTAGCCTGGAAACCACTCCCGGTTGCGGATCAGCGGATGGGCCGGGTCGACGAGGTCAATCGAGACAATCTCCGTTCCCCATTCCCAAGTCGCGCTCTCCGTGCCGTCAGGCTTGGCGGACGCGCCGGCCTGCCGATAAGTCTCCGAGGCCACGTATAGGGCGGTGCCCACCAACCGGCTCTCGCGCAGGTAGCCGCCCACGGCAACCTCCGCCACCGCCTCCAACGGCGACTGGTTCACCCGCACCACCACCACCCGGCTGCCGCCCGAGCCGTCGTAGCAACTATTGCGGGCCAGCAACAGCACGTGGTCGGAGCCTAGCTGGTACATGTCCTCGCCTACGGCCGGCAGCGGATACACAGCCTTGACGACCGGCGCATCCGGCTCGGCGATATCGATCACCTGCAAGCCCCGGTACTGGTTGAAGAAGAACAGGGTGTTCCCCGCCAGCCTCCAAATGTCGGATTCCTCCACTTGCCGGGTCGTCTCCGCGCCTCCACCCGCAGTGTCGTTGGTCGGAGTTCCCACCTCGTAGCCGCCCCGCACGTCCGGGTTCGCGCTTTGCGCGCCGTCAAATTGCGTCTGGCCCGCAAAAAAAGTGCCGGGCAGCGTCTCCTCCTGATCGGCGCGAACGCGCAGCACCTCGAGCTGCTCCGAGAAAGGCAGCCGCCACACCACCGTCTGGCCCAGCCCATCCAACCGCTTCACCAACCGGGGAACCCAAGTCCCCGCCCCCAGCCGCGTCCGCGACTCGAGCGTGACCTTGCGCACTCCCTTCGGCACCTCGACCGTCACCACCAACTCCGCTCCTTCCTTCTCCAGCAAGACGATGCGGGGCTGTTCCGCCACTCCGCCCGTCGCTTCCGCTCTGGCTTGTCCGAACTCGGGCAGCCAGATCAGCGCCAGCAGGCAGAGCGCCACCAGCGCCAGCCTGCCGAGCCTGTTTTCCGCTACCGTTTTCATACGCACTCTCGTTTGGCCGGTTCGGGGCATGTTGCCCTCCCGGCCTGCTTGCCTCAATTCAACTCCCGGCGCGCGCCTCCTGCCCGGTTTGTTTCCGGACCCGGGTCGCCAAAGTCCATTGGTCCCGTCAGCGCCAGCCGATCCATCACGCCCATACCCTCTGGTTCGGTGGGCCGGCAGCCAAATGTCTCCACGAAGATCTCTTCCAAAGTCATCGGGAATTCCTGGAGCCTCGCTCCCGGCAGGGCTCTCAACTCGTCCAACTGGCCGCTGAAAGTCAATCGCACCACCGCCGTCAGCACCGGGCCGCGCACCTGCTGCACCAAGACCCCCGGCACCGTCACCCCCGCTGGCACCTCTTCACCGTCGAACACAATCTGGATCCGCCGGATCTGTTCCCTCAGATCGTCCAACCGGGCGGAAAGTCGGATCCGCCCGCGATCCATGATCCCTACCGTGTCCGCCAACCGCTCCAAGTCGCTGATCGCGTGCGTGCAAAGCAAAACCGTCGCGTCGGCTCCTTCGGCCAGATGATCCACCAGGCAACTCAGCAAACGTTGCCTCGCAATGGGGTCGAGTCCCGCCGCCGGTTCGTCCAACAGCAACACCGATGGCCGCACCGCCAAAGCCAGTGCCACCGCCGCCTGACGCTGCTCCCCTCCCGAAAGCTGTCCGATCGGCCGATCCGTCGGCAGTTCCCAATCCGCCGCCATCTTCTGCACCAAAGTGGTGTCCGAGTCACCGTAAAGGCGGCCCGTGTAACGGTGCAACTCGTTCAACGTCATCCACGCCGGTAGCTGTTGCTTCTGAGAGACATACGCCACTTGCTGACGTACGGAACGATTCGCCCGCCGAAAATCCACCCCCAGCAACTCGGCCCGCCCGTGATCCGGTCGCAGCAACCCCACGAGCAGCCTTAAGGCCGTCGTCTTGCCGGCTCCGTTGCGTCCGATCAACCCGTACACCGAGCCCTTGCGAACCCGCATGTCCAAACCACTCACCCCCATCACTCCGCCGGGAAAGGACTTGCTCAGATCTTCGGTTTGAATCGCCCAGTCCATGATCGGTTCTCGTTCTCTTCGCTCCGAGGCACTTACGTGCCCCGCACCACCCGCAACTTCACCGCGGCACCGCCTTCGGCCCGTTCGGCCTGGAGGCTGTCGATCTCTTCCAACACCAACCGCAGCAGCCACTCCCGCTCAGCTCCCAGTTGGGACGCTTCCACCGCCAACTGCCGGGCCAACCGGCGCAGCACCTGTTCCCGTTCCGCCAAGGGCAGGCCCGCCCCCCCATCGC
>CAYYMW010000373.1:0-6859 GCA_964472515.1 uncultured Verrucomicrobiota bacterium
CCCCCCTCCCAGCCTCACCCCTTGGATCCCTGGTTCGAGGACCTGAGCCAACTCGTTCCGCATACGCACCATGAGGATCCCTTCGACGATTTCGCGCGCCAACCGCTCTTGCCGAACCGGCTCAGCCAGCTTGGTCCCGGCCTTGCCTGGCTGGATGTCGACGGCGATGGCTGGGACGACTTGGTCGTGGGCGGCGGCAGAGGCGGCCGACTGGCGGCTTTCCGCAACCGCGGCGATAACCGGTTCGAACCGCTCACCGATGCCTTCCTCGGACGCCCGGTCGGCCGCGACCAGACCGCCGTGCTTGGCCTCAGCGGGACGCTCTTGGTCGGCTCCTCCAACTATGAGGACGGCCAGACCAACGGTGGCTGCATTCGCCTCTACGATTTCAAGCGTCAGGCCACCGGCGAAAGCATCCTGGGCCAGAACCTCACGGTCGGCCCCCTGGCGATGGGGGACGTCGACAATGACGGCGATCTGGACCTCTTCATCGGGGGCCGCACCGTTTCCGGCCGCCATCCCGAACCCGCCGATTCCCTGCTCATGCTTAAAGACGGCAACCGCTTCGTCGTCGGTCAACGCCTGGCCAGGTTCGGGCTGGCCACCGGAGCCGTATTCACCGACCTCGACGGCGACGGCCACCCGGAACTCCTGGTCAGCTCGGAGTGGGGGGCGCTCCGGGTTTTCAAGTGGAAGGAGGGCAAGCTGCAGGAGCTTACGGCTTCCCTGGGGCTGGCCGAGTACAAGGGTTGGTGGACCGGGGTGGCCACCGGCGACCTGGACGGCGACGGCCGCCTTGATATTGTCGCCGCAAACTGGGGGCTCAACAGCCGCTACCACCCCACCCGGGAACGGCCGGTCTGGATCCACTACGGTGATCTCGACGAGAATGGCACGTTGGACATCCTCGAAAGCTACATCAACCCCGCCACCGGCAAGGAGGTTCCCAGCCGTGGCTTCCGGCCGGTCTCCGCTGCCATGCCCTTCCTGCTGGACTCCGTCCCCAACTTCGAGGTCTACGGCAAAGCCACGCTGGCCGAGATCTACGGCGAACGCCTGAAGCCGACCGCCGTGGTCGAGTGCAACACCCTCCAAACCACGCTCTTCCTCAACCGGGGCGACCACTTCGAAGCCCGGCCCCTGCCGGCCGAGGCCCAGTGGGCTCCTGCTTTCGGCGTCTGCATCGCGGACTTTGACGGGGACGGCAACGAGGATGTCTTTCTGAGCCAGAACTTCTTCGCGGTGAATCCGGATGACTGGCGTCACGACGCCGGCCGGGGCCTCTGGCTCAAAGGGGACGGCCAGGGAGGCCTCCAGCCGGTGCCCGGCCAGGAAAGCGGCGTCAAGGTCTACGGCGAGCAGCGCGGCGCGGCGGTGGCCGATTACGACGGCGATGGCCGCGTCGACCTCGCGGTGACCCAGAACGGCAACGCCACGTGTCTCTTCCACAATCGCAAAGCCAAACCCGGCCTCCGCGTCCGCCTGGCGGGCGCTCAGAACAATCCCCACGGCTTCGGCGCTGCCATCCGGCTCCGTTTCGGGGAACGCTGGGGACCGCTGCGCGAGGTGCAGGGCGGCTCCGGGTACTGGTCGCAGAACAGCGTTGTCCAGGTCATGGCCACGCCGGAACCGCCCAGCCAGGTCTGGGTGCGCTGGCCTGGCGGCGCGATGACGACCAACGCCGTACCCGCCGGTGCCAAGGAACTGACGCTCTCGCCCGACTCGCCGCCGCCGGCACGCTGAGCCTTGCTGACCACTCGCCGTCGGGCAGGTCCGCGAGCTTCTGGCCCCGCGCGGTGACCGCCTGGTCGTGGAAGTGCAGGTACGGCCCTGAGGAAACCCCGCGCTGGGTGGTGTCGCAGATCGTCCGGCCGGCCGTGCAGGGCGGCGGCTTGGTGGCCGAACCGCAGACGGACTACGAGTGGCTCAAGTGGCAGAGCAACGTGTTGACGCAGCAAGCGCGGGCCACCGACACACTTCCCCGAGCGTGCTTGCCAGGGCCTGCTGCCGGGGGTAGAAAGCTCCGGTCATGTCCGATGCCGCCTTTCAATCCTTCCAGAGCGAGTTGAGCCGACTCGTGGAGGTGTTCGACAAGAATCTCAGCAGCTTCAAGAGCCGGGACTACGATGAGGCGAGTCTGCGCCAGGAGTTTCTTAATCCCCTCTTTCGAGCGCTGGGCTGGGATATCGAGAATCAAGCTGGACGGATTCCGAAGCATCGCGAGGTGGAAATCGAAAGCCGCACCTCGATCGGCGGGCGGCAGAAGCGGGCCGATTATCTCTTCCGCACCGACACCCATGACCGTTTCGTTTGCGAAGCCAAGAAACCTGCCGAGACGCTGCATGCCCGCTATGCCTTCCAGGCCAAACGCTACGCTTGGAACAAGGATTTGCCCCTGGCGGTGCTGACCGATTTCGAGGAGGTGAAGATCTACGTGGTGGGCGGCCGCCCTTACCTGGACGAGCCCGACGCCGGCCTATGGAAGACGTGGCAGTTCCGGCAACTTCCCGCCGTGGCTCAGGAGCTGTGGGAGCTTCTTGCTCGTGACCGTGTCGCCGCCGGAAGCATCGACCGGCTGCTCGAAACCTTGCCCAAGAAGCCGGCCGGGAAGGGCCGCGCCAGGCAGGCATGGTTGATCAAGCCCGACCGGACCCGGGCGCTGGACAACGAGTTTCTGGGCTTCCTCGACGAAGCCCGGCGCGAGCTGGCTTCCGACCTGCTCAACCACAATGACCGCGCCGACCTGCTGGAAGGCACCCGGCTGAACGAGGCCGTGCAGCGCATCATCGACCGCCTCCTGTTCCTGCGCATCTGCGAGGACCGGGACATCGACACCGGCAAGCAGTTGAACTCCCTGGTCGGGATCTGGCGGCGCAGCAGCGAGCCGGACGCCGGACGGCGGGGGCAGCAACAGCCGCTCGAACTCCACGACGAGCCGCCGGCCCACTACGGCGGCAGCGGCCTCAAGGCACCCCGGGATTCGCTTTGGCACGCGGTTGTGCGGCACTTCCGCGCCCTCGACCGCCGTCCGCCCTCGCATGTCCCGTTCTTTAACGGCAACCTGTTCAAACCCCATTTCAGCGAAGAATTGATCGTCGGCGACGCGTGGCTGGCCGGGTTCATTGACGAACTCAGCGCTGAGGAGTCCCCCTACCTGTTCAGTCAGATCCCGGTGGAGATTCTGGGCACGATCTACGAGCGGTTTCTCGGCAAGATAGTCCGTCCGCACGGGCGCGGGGCGGTCATCGAGGAGAAGCCCGAGGTCCGCAAGGCGGGCGGGGTCTATTACACGCCCCGCTATATCGTGGACTACGTCGTCGAGCAAACCGTCGGCAGGCTGCTGGGGGAGATTTCAGGAATGGCGAGCCCCCTCGCCTCGATCTCCCCGGCGAACGCACCGGGCGCCGCCTCCGTAGCGAGTCCACCGACGGAAGGGGGCGCCCGTCGGTTCCGTGATTTCTCCGGTCGCGTCGAGAAGTTGCGTCTGCTCGATCCGGCCTGTGGCTCCGGCAGCTTTCTCATCCGTGCCTACGAGCGCGTTTGCGAGGAATGGCAACGCTGGCTCACCAGCCACCCGGAGGATCGCAAGCCCAAGCTCTGCTGGGTGGACCGCGAAACCGGCGACGTTCACCTCACCGTCGGCCTGAAGCGGGAAATCCTCCAGGACAACATCTACGGGGTAGACCTGGACGCGGGGGCCGTCGAAGTCACCCAATTCTCCCTGTACCTCAAGATGCTCGAGGGCGAGAACCGCACCACCCTGCAGCGCCAACGTGAGCTGTTTGCCGACGAGGTGGCGCTCCTGCCGCCCCTTCAGGACAACATCAAGTGCGGCAATTCCCTCATCGCGTCCGACTTTTCGCTCGTGCCCGACGACCTCGTGCGCGTCCGGGCTTTCGACTGGCCGGTGCAGTTCCCCGCCATCATGAAAGCGGGCGGTTTCGATGCGGTCATCGGGAATCCGCCCTATATCCGGATTCAACGGATCGACCACGAGGAGTCGGATTACCTCTTCCGGACCTACCGGGCGCCCACGAGCAAAATCGACCTCTCGCTGGTGTTTCTCGAGAAGTCGCTGACGCTCGTGAAATCGACCGGCCTCTCAGGGTTCATCTGCACCTCCCAGTGGTTAACCACGGACTACGGAAGAAACCTGCGCGGAATGTTGGCTGACGGTCGGTTGTGCGAACTCGTGGATTTCGGATCGCTTCCCGTGTTCGAGACCGCGAGCACGTACCCTGCTGTGCTGATTCTGAGTCCCACGCCCGCCGTCGTCCTTCAATATCGGCGCATCACCGAGCTGGGACAACTCAGTCTGGCGGGAGTGCTAAGCGCGCCCGGAAAAGAGGTGGCCCTCGACTCGCTATCCGAAGCGCCGTGGAATCTCAACACCTTCGATCTAACAGCGCTCCTGCACAGATCCCAGCTGGCTTTTCAGCCCCTGAGCAGCTTCGGAGGCGCCTATATCGGCTGCAAGACCGGATTGAATGCTGCTTTTGTACTCACCCGCGAGGATGCCTCCGCGAAGGGGATTGAGCCTGGTGTTTCGTTTCCCTACGCGCTTCGTGGCGAGGAGATCGCCCGCTACCAGCGCGCTGAGCCCGGCTTTATCGTTATCTATCCTTACCACGAGGGTCCGAACGGGACTCCGGAGTTAATCTCCGAACCGGAGCTGCGGAGGAAGTACCCCAAGGCTTACGCCCATCTACTCGCTCAGAGGTCCGAGTTGCGGAAGCGACAGGATAGCCGTCGCAGCTATGCCGAAGGCGCGGAGTGGTACCGGCATCTCAGGCCCGGTAATTTCCGCTACATTCGCCAAGAAAAGCTGGTCTTCAAGGCGATCTCACGCGAGATGGCTGGCGGTCTCCTTGCTGGAGACACGGCATTCGATGGGGCGAACTGTCCGGCAATCCTGTTGGAGAATCTCGCACACCACGACCCCAGGTACTTCCTTGGGCTCCTGAACTCGCGTCTGATCTCCACACACCTGCGGGGAGTATGCCCCCCGAAGCTCTCAGGCTACGTCAAGTTCACCGCGAAAGGGTTGAGTGCCGTTCCAATTCGTGTCCTCAAACTCTCCGACTCCACGCAGAGAGGCCGCCATGACAAGTTGGTAGCCCTGGTTGAGAAGATGCTGGGATTGATGCCCAGGCTGCGGGCAGCCAAGGCGGATTCCGCGCGCGAGACGCTGCAGAACGCCGTGGACGCCACGGACCGGCAGATTGACGAGTTGGTCTATGAGCTCTACGGCCTGTCGGCCGAGGAAATCGCGTTGGTGGAGGGTCAAGCATGAGCAATCGCGTTCAACGCGCGGCGGCGCCGCCCCAACGGCGTGCCACCGATTCCCCGCGCTGCTCCCGCCGCCCGCGCCCAGCGGCCTCCCAATCGGCGGGGCTGGAGCTGCGCCCCGGGTTGGAGCGCGATACCCTGCTCATGCCATGGGCCATCGCTGAATCCGTTTGCGGCGAGGTTTCGCGGTTCCTGGACGTGGAGTTGCCTGACCGCTACGCGCTCTGGCTCGAAGCCAAGGCAGAACGCTGCTATGCGGGGAACCGGCATTTCCACAAACTCATGCGTAGCTGCGGCAACGCGGGGCGCAACCGGCTCTACGCCTTCATGCGGCATTGGCTGGCGGGGTTCCTGAAGCTGGAGCGCCCCGATCTCTTCGCTTGCCTGCCCGAGGACTTCGTCCTGGGTCGCCGCCTGCCGTTCGGACAACATCCTCGCCTCCCCCGCCAGGGTTTCGGCGCCATTCTGCCAGCCCCACGGGACTGGAATCCCGCGCGGATCACCGAACGGCACGGCTGGCGCTGGCTGGCCCAAGCCATCCTCCCGGCCGTGCAAGACGTCGCGGAGGTCCCCCGCGTCGGACACTACCGTCCGTCGGGACGCTGATTCTCCATTTCAAGATCGTCGAGTTCGTAGGCGGTCTCGACGTTGGCATTGGAGCTGAATCCAACCCACCGGGCTTCCTTCCAGGCAGGGTCGCTCGGCAACCCCTTCGCCTCCCGCTTCGTGCCGTCCGGCAGGTTGAGGGTGACCTCGTACTTGCTGTCGCTCAGGCCCAATGCGGCACGGATTTCAACCCCGATCCACTGGTTCTCGGGCAGGGCGGCGAGCTTCTGGCCCCGCGCGGTGACCGCCTGGTCGTGGAAATGCAGGCTCGGCCCCGCGGTGTAGGGGTGCCCCTGGCTGCGCCATTCGCAGTGGACGTTGGCGCCCGGCTCCAAGCGGATGCGAAACGCCATGCGCGCGCGGCCCTTGGTGTAGTTCGGGTCCCAGTAGAAATGCGGGTTGTAGGCCTGCTTGAGCCCGGCGCGGTCCTTGATTTTCAGACTGTGGGTGCCGCTCGCGGCCACGTCCGTCGTCAATGCGATCAACTCGGGGTGGTTCTCCGTTTCGAGCGCGGCCACCGCCAGCAGTGAATTGGGCGACTTCCCCTCGAAGTCATCGCGCAACGAGAGCGGTTCCGGCCCTGGCACCACGTAGGGCTTTGGGAAAGTGACCGACGACGCCAGACGCTTCCAGGCCGGGTCGCCATAGACGCCGGCTTGGGTGAAATCGAACGGTTTGAAGCCAATCTTGTCCGCCGGCGAGCCGGGCCGAAGGCGGAAGTCGCGCTTGGCCACATCGACAAACAGCGGGTCGGCGATGAGCGAGCCCTCGTCGTTGCCGGCGGCACGCCACTGCTCCCAGGTCTTGCCGGCGAAATCGAACGGCTGGCCACCTTCGCGCCAGTAGAGGTTGTTGCGGAGCGTGACTTTCGCCCCGCCCTTCCAACCGCTGTAGCCGAGCAGGTAGCCCGTATCCCAATAGACCAGGTTGTGCTCGAAGGTGAAGGAGAGGTGCGGTTCCGCAC
>CAYYMW010000374.1:0-6800 GCA_964472515.1 uncultured Verrucomicrobiota bacterium
GGATCTGGTCCAGTTGCGCCGGGTCCATCCGCACCGGCCAGAGGTCCGGCCCCGGCAACCACGCCAGTTGCAGGTTCTCCCCCAGCAACCGCTGGAGCATCTTGAGCATCCCCGCCACCGTGTCGTTGAGGTCCAGCACCTTCGGAGCCACCGTCTGTTTGCGCGCAAAGGCCAGCAACTGCCGGGTCAGGTCCGCCGAGCGCTGCGCCGCCTGCTGGATCTCGTGCAGATCCGCCCGCAATTCCTCCGTCACCGCCGGCTGGCCCAGCGCCAGTTCCACGTTCCCCAGAATCGCCTGGAGCATGTTGTTGAAATCGTGCGCCACCCCCCCGGCCAGCCGCCCCACTGACTCCATCTTCTGCGCCTGCACCAATTGCTCCCGCAGGCGCTCACGCTCGGCTTCCGCCCGGATGCGCGCGCTCACATCCGTGCCAATGCTGAGGACCTCGGCCAGGTGGCCGGCGGGATCGAACACGGCCTTGTTGGTCCAGGCAATCCACGCGCGGCTGCCGTCGCGGCGCACATTTTCGTTGAGATTGCGCTCGAAGGCCGCCGGGTCCGCGCAGATCCGTTCCATCAAGGGGCGGAGATCGCGCCCGCCAGTCTCGCTTTCCGGCACGATCGTTCCCAGCACGGGACGACCGACGATCTCCGCTTCGGAGTACCCGAAGAACGTCTGACCGAACTCGTTCAAGAAGGTGATGGTGCCCTGGGGACTCCACCGCAGGATGATACTGTTGGCGTGCTGCACCAATTCCCGGTACTTGCGCTCGCTCTCGCGCAACGCCTCCTGGGCGAGTATGGAGGCCGTGGTGTTCTCATAGGTCCCCAGCACGCCAACGATGGCCCCGGCCGCGTCTCGGAGCGGGATCTTGCTGGTGCGCAGCCAGACACGTTCGCCGTTGGGCGTCGTCTGCGGCTCCTCGTAGCCGAGCTTGGGCACGCCGGTTTCCATCACCTGACGGTCGTCCGCGCGATACATCTCCGCTTGGTCCTTGAGGCCAATCTCGAAATCGTTGTTGCCCACGACCTGGTCCGGAGAGGTCAGGCCCGCGTCCTTGGCGAAAGGCAGGTTGCAGCCCAGGTAACGGCTCTCGCGGTCCTTCCAAAAGACACGCACCGGCACCGTATCCAGCACGTCCCGCAGCAGGCGGCGGGTCTCGCGTTCGGCCGTTTCGGCCTGTTTGCGTTCGGTGATTTCGGTGGTCATTCCACAGACGCCTGTGATCAGCCCTGCATCGTCCCGCAGGGGAAACTTGATCGAGATGAAGTGGCGCCGGCCGGCAGCGGTCTCCAGCACCTCTTCACGCTCCACGGCCGTGCCGGATCGGATCGCCTCATGGTCGTTGGCGCGAAAGGCGCTGGCGTTGGCGGGGAACAGGACGTCGTCGGTCTTGCCCAGCACCTCCTGGCGTGTCATGCCCGTGACTTCCTCCCACTTGCGGTTAATGAGCGTGTAGCGCCCCTCGGGGTCCTTGACAAAGATCAGGGTGCCGCTGTGCTCGATCAACTCGGCAAGAAAGCGCCGGCTCTGTCGCAACGCCGCCTCGGCCTGCTTGCGTTCGGTGATGTCTTCCAGCACGGCCAACACATAGTCAACCGAGCCATCGGGCTGCCGCACGCAAGCGACGGAGAGGTCGGTGTGAACGATCGAGCCGTTCCCGCGCACGAAACGCTTCTCGAGCGAATAGTCGTCAATGGTCCCCGCCATCAATTGCGCGAACTGCGCCAGGTCCGCCGCCAGGTCCTCCGGGTGGGTCAGCTCGGCCCAGGTGCGCCGGGTCAACTCCTCCCGCGAATAGCCAAGCATCTGGCAGAGCCGGTCATTTACCTCCATCCAGCCCTTCGCGGGCGAGGTAATGGCCATGCCCACGACCTGGCGCTCGAAAAAGAGCTTGAACCGCGCCTCGCTCCGCCGCAGCGCTGCGGCGGCCCGCTTGCGCTCCGAAATATCCTCGATGACGCCCAGCACGATCCCTTCGTCGCCGTTATACTCCGCCATGGAGTGGATATCCACCGTGGCGCCATCGGTGCCGCGTCGAATCTGGAACTCGACGTTGTAGGGTTCGCCCCGATCGATCAACGCATGGAGCGCCCGGCTGAGCAGGAGACGGCACTCTGGCAGGGTGTACGACTGCACGTGCGGCATCGACAGGGGCTCGTCGTCGCTCGCACCGTAGATGCGCCGCGCCTCGGGCGAGACCCAAACCTCGCCGGTGCTGATGTTGAACGCCCACCCCCCCACATGGCTGATGCGCTGCGTCCGCAACAGCCATTGGCTCAGACGTTCGACCTCCTGCTCAATCCGCTTGCGGTCCGTAATGTCGATCACCGTGGTGGTCAGGCCTTGCTCCCAGTCCGCCGGATCGATGGGGTTGACCTTGAGCAGCACATCGATCATGCGCCCATCCTTGCGGCGCCAGCGGGACTCCAGCGTGCCGGTGCCGTGCTCGCGCAGGTCGCGGTAGAGCAACTCGCCCACCCGATCCGACTCGGCCTGGTCGGCATAGAGCATGCGCACACTCTGCCCCACCAATTCCGTTTCCTGGTAGCCGCTGATGTCGCAAAGAGTCGCATTCACCTTCCACAGCACGCGATTGCCGGTGAGGGCGATCCCCGCCGCCGACGCCTCGAACAGGCTGCGCAAGGCGTTCTCCGTGTTCTTGTGGTCACCGATATCGGTGTGGGTGCCCAAGAGGCGCCGCGGGCGCCCCTCGGCGTCGCGTTCGGCCACCGCTCCCACGGACAACACCCACTTCCAGCCGCCGTCCCGCGTTCGCAGGCGGTACTCCATACGGTACTCGGCAAGCTCGCCGGCCATGCAGGCTTCGAGTGTCCGCATCGCATGCGGGCGGTCCTCCGGGTGGATGCGCTCCGCCCAGGCGGTGGCGGTGGTTTCCATCTCGCCAGGCTGGTACCCAAGCATGGCCGCGTACTCGTCATTCACCACAGCCTTCCCCGTCGGAAGGTCCAGATCGAATACGCCCTGCCGGGCCGCCTTGAGGGCCAGCGCCAGTCGATCCCGCTCGGTTCGCAGGCGGTCCAAGGCCCTGGAACGCCGCCGCAGTTCGAGTTGGGCCATCGCTTGTCGCCCGAGCGTTTCCAAGGCTGCCCGCTCGTCGGCCTTGAGTTCCCTTGGCACGGTGTCCATCACACACAGCGTGCCCAAACCCACGCCCTCCGAACTCACCAGCGGGGCCCCGGCGTAGAACCGCACCTGGAACCGGGCGCCCGCAAACGGATAGTCTGCAAAGCGCTTGTCCCCGAGTATGTCCTCCACCACGAACACCCCCTCTTGCCGGATTGCCTCCGCGCAACACGAGTGGTCCCTTTGGGCCTCCCGTGCCGGCCAACCAACCCGCGAAACGAACCGTAAACGGTCCCGGTCTACGAGACTGATCAGGGCGATTGGCGCCTGGCATATCTGCGCGGCCAGGCCGGTCAATCCGTCCAATGCCTCTTCCCCTGGGGTGTCCAGCACCCCGTAATCCCGGAGGACTTCTAGCCGTCTCGACTCGTCAGGAGTGGGCGAGGGAGGTGTCATGCAGTGGCTGATGGCTCCGAACTTTTTATGCTCGGGAGCGAAGCTTACAGGCTCTTCCCGGTTTGCGCCAGTCTGCATTCCTGACCGGCGCTCCCCTTCTGTATCGGCAACCGGCGGGGACTGCCTGAGGTCTTGCGCCGCCCGCAACAACCCGTCAGCCTAAGTCGCGTGAGCGGTCCGGCACCATCACCGCGCGGGCGCGGCGTCCCGATCAACCCACCCAACCGGTTCGAGCGCATCTCCCTCGAACGCGATCCCGATTGGGACCCCGCGACCGATCCCGCGCCCGCCACGGTCTTCTACCGTGATGTCTCCCGGACCATCACCAGCCGCAACGACAGCCCGGACATCCCGTTCGAGACCAGCATCAACCCGTATCGCGGTTGCGAACATGGCTGCGCGTACTGTTACGCCCGTCCGTACCACGAATACCTCGGCTTCTCCGCCGGCCTCGATTTCGAGACCAGGATCATGGTCAAGGAGAACGCCCCGGAACTGCTCCGGCTGGAACTCGCCTCGCCGAAGTGGAAACCGCAGGTGCTGGCCCTGAGCGGGGTCACCGATCCCTATCAACCCGCCGAACGCCGGTTTCGGCTGACCCGGCGATGCTTGGAGGTCATCGCCGAGTTCCGCCATCCCGTCGGCATCGTCACCAAGAACCACCTGGTCACCCGTGACGCCGACCTGCTCGGCAGCCTGGCCCGTTTCCAGGCCGCGGAGGTTCACCTCTCGGTGACGACGCTGGACAGCGATCTGGCCCGCCGCCTGGAGCCGCGCACCTCGTCGCCCCGCCAGCGGTTGGAGGCCATCCGCACGCTCGGCCAGACGGGAGTGCCCGTGGGGGTGTTGGTGGCTCCCGTCATCCCCGGGCTGACGGATCCCGAGATCCCGCGCATCCTGCAGGCGGCGGCGGAAGCGGGCGCGCAGTGGGCTGGACTGCAAGTCCTGCGCTTGCCGCACGGCGTGGCCGCGATCTTCGAGGATTGGCTTGCCCGGGAGGAACCGGGCCAGAAGGAGAAGATCCTCGGCCGGATTCGCGCCCTGCGCGACGGGCGCCTCAACGATTCCCGATTCGAGGTGCGGAACCGCGGTGAAGGTCTGTTTGCCGAGCAGATCGCGCGCCTCTTCGAGGTTGCCCGCGGCAAAGCCGGCCTCGCCGCCGAAGGCCCCGCCCTCTCCACCGCCGCCTTCCGCCGCCCGGAAGAGAAGCAGTTGAGGTTGGAGATTTAGCTCACCATGCCAACCCTTGTGTGGAACGCTTCAGCGGCGGCGCTGGAGGGTGGGACCCATCTGGACCGGCCTCAGGGAGTTCGATCCTCCGACTTGAACCCACGCAAATGGGGGCTGTGCATTATCACGTTTGAATGATGTTTTGCTTTTATACTGTTTACGTGCTAAACCTTCTTTAGCATCTTTACATGCTACAAATGGTCTAGCACGCTTACGTGATATGGATGATTACTCGATCAAAACACCGCAGCAGCTTGGCGCGGTCTTGGAGGGTTATCGAAAGAATCGAGGGCTCACTCAGAAAGACGTCGGCGCCAAAGTGGGTTTGGCCCAAAATGTCGTGTCTTTGCTCGAGAGAACCCCGCAGCGGGCTGGTTTGGCTCGGATCTTCAAACTGCTCGCCGCGCTGGAGCTTGAACTCAGTGTCAGGCCACGAAGAACCTCCTCCCGACAATCGGAGTGGTGACGCATGGGACGCCCAAGCAAAACGAGAGTGCTGTCCGTCTGGATGAACGGAGAGCGCGTCGGAGAGTGGCGGCGTTCCAGCGTTGGCGGACAGGAGTTTCTCTACGCCGAATCCTGGCTGGCGTCCTCGGCGGCAAGACCCATCTCGTTGTCCTTGCCCCTGCGTCCTTCCCGGACACCCTACCGGGATGGGGTTGAGGCGTTTTTCGACAACTTGCTCCCAGACAACCGCCAGATTCGCGAGAGGATCCAGCGGCGATTCCAAACCCCGTCCATCGGCGCTTTTGACCTGCTGGCGGAGATCGGGCGGGATTGTGTGGGGGCTCTGCAGCTGATGCGCGAAGACCAATCCCCCCGGGACGTTCGCAGGATCACCTTTGAGCCATTGTCGGTTGCCGGGGTGGCTGATCTGCTCAGCAGTTCATTGGGAGAGCCCAGGGAGGGTGAGCAAGGCGAAGAGGTTGCGTTCCGGATTTCCCTCGCCGGGGCACAGGAGAAGACGGCGCTTTTGTATCGTGACGGTGCGTGGCAACGGCCCACCCAGACCACACCTACCACTCACATTCTGAAACTGCCGCTCGGAGTAAGCCCTCAAGGGATTGATCTTTCGAGTTCGGTGGAAAACGAGTGGCTATGCTCTCAAATCGTAAGAGCCTATGGCATTCCGGTGGCCAATTGCTGGATCGAAGTATTCGCGGACTACAAGGTGCTGGTCGTAGAGCGGTTTGACCGCCGCCTGGCCTCCGGGGGGAACTGGTATCTTCGGTTGCCACAGGAGGATTTCTGCCAGGCGACCGCAACCTCTCCGGGCCTGAAGTACGAGAACGACGGCGGCCCAGGAATCTCCAAGATCATGGAGCTTCTGCTGGGCTCCGAGCAAGCCGAACAAGACCGGCGGGATTTTATGCGCACCCAGTTGGTCTTCTGGTTGCTCGCGGCGATTGACGGCCATGCGAAGAACTTCAGTCTGTTCCTGCTTCCGGGCGGTGGCTACCGCTTGACGCCTCGCTACGACATCCTCTCCGCTTATCCTGTGTTGGGGCACGGGCGGGGGAAGCTCGCGCGGGAAAAGATCAAGATGGCGATGGCCTTGCAGGGGAAGAACCGGCATTACCGCTGGATGGAGATTCGTGGCCGGCACTTCCTCGAGACGGCAAAGCGCTGTGGGTTGACCGACATGAAGGCAGTAATGGAGGAAGTCATCGCAAAGACGCCCGGAGTTGTGGAGCAAGTCCGCAGCCGCATCCCCTCGCAATCGACGACACAGATTGCCAACTCCATTTTGGAGGGAGTCTGCTTTCAAGTAGCGCAGCTAAAAGCCGAACTGGCCCAATCCTGATCGCCGCGCACGGAAGGCAAGCGCTGCTGTCGCCTCAAGGGTTCCGCAGCTCACAGTCATGACGCACACCGAGGGAGGACTGCTCCACAAGGCTCCCATCGTCATTGTGCCGTCAGCTTACTGCTCGGACGGTGGGATAGCCTACACCGCGCCGAGCCCAGCCTAGCCGGAAGGTCTTCGGCGAAGCTGGAGGAGCATGGCGCGGACGGCAGGCGGGCGGGG
>CAYYMW010000375.1:0-6789 GCA_964472515.1 uncultured Verrucomicrobiota bacterium
CGCTGTCGCCTCGCACGCCTAGCGTTACTGTGACTCGTTTGTTTGCGTCGCTCATAAAAATACCCCCCCCGGGATTTAGCGCGGCGCGCCCGGGGACGCATGAACGGGCTATGACCAACCCCCGCCGCTACCTGCCGATGTTTTGAAGCGGTGGACTCGGCAAGATGTGATCCACTGGCCGACAAAGATTCATGGTGCGGCCTGCAACAGCGCCAGCGTGCGCTCGGGGTTCTTGGCGAACCACCGACGCCAGACCGATCGCTCGTGCGGGCGGACTTTCGATTCGAGCAGGCTCTCGAATTCTTGGCGCATGCTGGTGGCGTTCATCGCCGTTTGAGTTCATCCAAAACTCCACGCAGACGGGCCTCGCGCTCCAATGCCGCACGCGTGCGGGCCAGGCCGGTAAGTTCAGCCTGGGGAGGCTGAGGTTGAGCCCGGAGGGCCTTGGCTTCGGCTTCCGCTTTGAGTGCGGCGCGGACCCTCGCCAGGCCGTGGAGTTCAGGCTGGGGTGACTCATCGCGCTTGGCGGCCACGCTGGCGCGGATGAAAAGGCATCCGTGCGCGGCGGACAGTTCGCCCATGGCGATGTAGCCCCGGGCCTTGCCGACAAGTGTTCGCAGTTGGGGCACGTTCTGCTCAAGGAAGTCGCATCGGGCCAAGAGGCCTTCGCGGGTGGTCTCAAGGATGTTGCTCGGGGGAGATGTGGTTGTACTCATAGGCGGCATGCGGTTATTCGTCAGCAGCATCATCTACCAAGGCAGCCAGGTCCGCCGCCTCGTTGACGACGGCTTGCTGGACGCTGACGCCTTCCTTCCGTCCGCGTTCGAGTGCGCGCTGGTAGGCCGATTCGTTTGCGAGGATGCCGGAGGCGAGGATGCAGATTTCTTGAGCGGTCATACGTGATGTTGGGTTGAGTTACTGGGTTGGGAAAGACTTCTCGAAAGCGGCAAGACGGCTCTCGGCAAGCTTCACGAGATTGGGAAGCGCCTTGGCGGCGGCATCGCAGGCCAGAATCGTTTCGTTCAAACCGATGATCTGGCGGAGATCAGAGACCGATTCATGCCGGGTGGTGCCGGGGTCGAACAATTCCCGAAGCCCTTCGAGGCACGCGGCTTTTTCGGCGTCGATCTGTCCCGACAAGCTCTTGAGTTCGGCGAGGCGGGCGCGTTGACGCGCGACTTGCTGGCGGAAGGTGCTGGCTCGTTCGGCAGCCCGGGCGCGGGCCTCGAATTGGGCGGAGGCTTCGGCCTGTTGCTGCTCAAACGCCGCGCGCTCAGTCGCAAGATTGTGCTGCTCGATGACGAAATCGAGATCGACGTTTTGCCCTGCGGCGATGTTTCCGAGTTCATACCGCGCAACGAAGTCGTGCGCGCTTCGCCCGTGTGCCGCTTCCCCGGAGTGGATGGCCGCCCACAACTCGTGCGGGCTTTCGTAAGCGTTACGGTACCCATGGGTAGCGAAATCCATCGCCCGCGCCCTGTCCTCCGGGCTCGGTTCTTCGCGGGAGCAAAGCCAATCGACTCGCTCGGTAGGATCGTCCGGGAATCCGTCACCGGCCAGGTTGCTGACGATTCGGTCTATAGCGCTCAGTACGCCCATATTTCGGTGTCGTTAATGAGAGGCGACGCGCCCCTCTAATGATAGGGCGGCCTTTAACATCTCACATCGCGCGCACGTCTAACCCCTTCCAATATCGGCCATTGAATCGCGCACGGCCTTTAACAATTGGCTGACACGGCCTTCGGTCACGTGGAACAATGCAGCCAGGTCGCGTTGTGAGATGTCTGCGACCGTACCAACGTGCAGGACGTGCGCCAGCAGGACCGCGCGGCGGCCTGCGTCTAGGGGCGAACCGGAACCAACGAGCCAGTCCAGCAACTTCAATGTCACCTCGCCTGCCGCTTGCCGCGGGGCGGGGGGCCCGCCCTCGGGGCAGTCGTCGAAGTAGCGGTCTGGTGGCGGCGTGGACGGCTCGAATTTGCCGTCAGCCCAACCGCCCCGGGTGGTGTCGTAGGAAGGTGCCATCATGTCTCAAATCGGAAATGTCCACGCACACGAAAACAGCGCGCCTCGGCGGACCCTGCCCTTCGTTTCTGGCGAAAAGAGATTCCTTTGGCCTCGTGGGCTGGGTCCGGCCAGCCACCAGGATGCCCAGCGCGCTTGCAAGGTAGCCTCAAGGCGGGGCGATTGGTTTCGGAGAGTGTCATGGGTGCGTGGGATTGACCAAGGCCGCCTTAGAGGCGTTGGTGCGTTGCAGTTCGATGGTTTCAAACCCGCCGTGATGATCGAAGGCGATGGTGCGCCAGCCGTCAGCCAGTAGAGGTTTAAGGCGGTCTGCCACATCGCGAGACGGGCAGGTGAACTCCATACGTTCGCACCTATCTGTCGGCATGCTGGGAAGGGTGAGTTGCTCAGTGTGCATAACCTAGAACCCTTTCGAGTGGTCTGGTTGCGCTCTTATCTCACCGGCGCGCCTGCCTCTGCGAATCCAGTTTCGCACAGCGGCGCTTGCGTCCTTCATCTTGGACTTTCCACCGACAAGCCAGCCATTGCTCGCGAAATGGTCAAAGAAGCTGCTGGCAATGTCGGAGTCGTCCACTCCTTCGGCTTTGAACATGGCAAGCACCTCGGGCAGGGTTGGCGGTTGGAAGCGCTTGACGCTTCCATTCCCCAGTGTCTTCCCTTCTTCAATGCTTTCCTTCTTTCCTTCTAAGTTAGTGGTTGGCTGATGGTTGGCTGATGGTTGGCCGATGGTTAGGCGTTGGTTGCTTTGATGGTTGGCTTCGCGTGGCAGAACGTCGAAAACCTCTGTGTTTATGAGAGTTGCAACGGTTCCTTTGGTGGTTGGTTTGATGGTTAGAAAATCGTGATTTGTCAAAAGCTTGAGCGCGGTGCGGTACTGCTGCCGTGTCAAACCTGCGTTTTCATGGTCCCCAATGAGGGCCTGGCCGGGCTTCAGAGCATACACATTGAAGCCTTCCCGCCAGCGTGCGCGGTGCGCCACCAGGTAGAGCAAAGCGAGCGCGTTCGGGTTGGCCTTCAGCAACTCCAAGCCAACATCGGAGCGCTTGGCCTTGAACCAACCGCATGAATCCTCGCCTTCAGGTTGACTTTGATAACCAGCAGCGTTAAGCTTCGGTTGTCGATCATCCCCTTGGCCACCGGCTGGTGGCCTCTGCTTTGGTGCGGTCATGCGGCGTTGCTTTCGGTGCGCCATCCCTGGCGCGGCCCATGTGCATACATCTCAAGCATGCGGCCCTTGGCTTCAGGCAACATCTGTCCGATTGCCTTGTAGATGGCGTCGTGCGAATCGGACGAATTGCTCCGCGCCTCTCGCCACATCGACGGAATGCGGTGGTGCTCGTCGGGTGGTGCTGCATTCCCCTTGCTCGCGATCAGTAACAAGTCAACCTGCCTCTTTACCCATTGACCATCGCTTATCCTCGCTGTGTCCCACGCGATGTAACTGGCGTATCTGAATCCCCATGCCTCAATCAGTTCCATCGCCTTGGCGAGCGTGTCCTGGTGTGCCCAGATGAACAGGACGGCGTTGGCATCTGTCTTGGGTGCGTCATGGGCGAGCGCGCGGACTGGCTGGGTGTCAAGTGGCGCATCGGCAACGACGATCAAAGGCGGAAGATGCGCTGCGGCTGCGATAGCCTCCGCTTCCTTGCGCTCAAGCTCGGCCATTTCGGCGAGGTACTCTTGCGATGGGGCCGGGAGGCACCGTGTGGCGAGTGCCTCCTTGTGACTCATGGTTCCGTTTAGGACCGATTGGTAAACCTCGGGCTTGATCTCCCCTTTCTTTGCAGCCCGCTTGATCGCAAGGGCTTGCTCAGCCTTGTGGCGGCTAACGCCAGCCGTAGCTGCCAGCGTACCAGCGGATGAGCGGTCATGCATTTGCTTGGCGTCTCGCTTTGAGGAAGGTGAACCTGAATCTGGGTTCACCTTCCTAGTGTGCTGGTTGGCCCCGGTTGGGTTCGGGGCGATTCCCGGCTTAAACGCTGTTGCGGCCTTCCGTTCCATCGCATCGCGGAGGATTGCCTCGGAAGCTTCGGCGGCAATCGACACGGACTGCTCCGGCGTCAGGTGGCGGCGCTTCAGGTTGGTGGACAGAATCCACCGGCTCGGATCGTCTCCGGTGAAGTCCTGCCACTTTGGATCGACGCCCGCCATCTTGCAGGCGAGCAGTCGATTGCGCCCGTCAAGTAACACATTCCCATGCCTCACCACGGGCATTGCAAGGCCGGTTAGCTTGATGTCGTCCGCAAGCTCTTGCAGCTTGTCCGGCGTCATCATTGGGAAGAGCGCGCAGACAGGGTGAATAGTCATTCCTGGCGGCAGGTAGTCGGCAAGCTTCTTTGTGAAGGTGTCCATGGGTAACAGTTATTGATTGATACCCCATGCGGTTGCGTCCGGCAGGGGTGGGCGTGTGGGCGGTTCGGGCAGCGCTGGGCGGGCCTTGGAAGCGCAGACGGCCCGGAGCGCGGCCAAGGTGGCAGGCAGGGCAGCTTTGACCGCTTCAACCCCGGCAGCCCGCAGGGCGGGATCGCAAGCGCACAAAGCGACGGCGGCGGCAGTGAGTTCGGGGCTCACGCGGCCTCCCCGGCTTGCTCCTGGGCGAGCGAGTTCAGCCAAGCCAACATGTCCGGCACATTGAAAAGCAGGATGCCGCGCTTGGCCCCCGGCTCACGGACATTGACCACGCGAACGCCCGCCTTACGCGCCAACCCATCGGGGCCAAGGAGGGAATAAAGCTTGGCGTGCCCGAACGTTGTTATCGGGCAAGTGCGCCCGTTGGGCGGCACACGCTGCCATCGGTCTGCGGCCTCGGGGTTGGCCGCGTTTCCCGTGTCCTGCAAACTAAACTTAGTTGCCATGGTTTCCACTAAACCACAGCAACTAGGGAAACCCCGTTAAGGCAAAACGGGGTCGGATTCCCTTAAGGTTTCCGGCGGTCGAAAAGGGGCTTTTCCTTCGGGAAGAAACCGTGGAACGCGCGGCGGGCAGCATGCCTTTCGACACCGGCGCGGCTTTCGTCGCTCAGGGCGTCCGCCAAGGGCTCACTTTTGGGGAAGTGCGCCGCCAGCAGTGGCCCGGCGTCGCGGGCACCGTAGTACCTGAGCAATCGAGCGCTGCCAAGGGCGCTTAGTTCCATCTTGAATCGGCGCGGCCAGTGCCCCGGCTTGGTGGCCCTCTGGCCTTGCGGTCGATTGGCCCTGAGCCAGGCGCGGAAGGCTTGAACTAGACTGGCATCATCGGCCCGCCAGTCGATTCTGAGGCTCGCCAGCCCTTCGTGCCCCAACGTGCCAACACCGTCGGTTTCGTGCTGGGATCGCAACACGGAATTCGTTGCCGTGCCGCTCACGTTGTGGCGCTTGAAAACGCACGCGCCAAACCGCTTGCGGTCCTTTTCCGAAAGGCTCTGCCATGGGCCGGGGAAGTGCCGCAGAACGCGCGACGCCCCGGGATGCTCGCTCGCGGCCCGCATCCAATCGGGAACACGGATTGCGCCCAACCCCTCGCGCGCATGCAGGACGTGCATCGCCTCGCGAAGTGTGCCCGGCTTCGTGGCGGCCTCCTTAAGCAAGAGATCGTAGGCCGCCGCGATGGTCAAGCCGTAGGTCTTGGACTTGACCCGGGCGGCGAACCAATCCCGCACAGCTTGAGACTCGCGGGCGAATTCCCACAAGTAGCAGGCGACAAGCTCAGACTCAGGAACGGCCGTAAAGTCCCATTCGGCAGCGGGCAAGGGGGCGGGCTTGGCGTTCACGCCTCGCCTTTCTGCCCCGGCAGCTTGCCGATGGCGGCGCGCAAGATGTCGAGTTCATGGTGTGAATAGACCGCGTGCGTCCGCTCATCGGAATGGCCCGCGAGCAATTGCCGCACGTCCGGCGCAACCCCAGCGTTGGCCAAAGCCGAAACGTAGAAGTGCCGCAGGCTGTGAAAGCTCAGCCTGTTAAACGTGCGCCCGGCCTCGCCCTCCACCGATTGCGAGTCAATTCCAGACTCGCGCATGATGGCGGCAAACTGCCGGGAAAGACCACTCCGCCCGCCGATCTTAGCGCCGCACAACGAAGGACATAGCGGGGCGGTCGGATCATCGGAGCCCGCCACGGTCAGCAAGTGCGATTCCAAATCAGGATGCATCGGTACAATCAAATCCCGCTTGCTCCGGCGGGTCTTCTGAGGGCGGAAACGGAGCGTGCGGCTTTGCAGGTCAACCGCGCGCCAAGTGAGCGTGGTAGCATCGCCCAAGCGCATTCCCGCAAGCGCCCCAAGGTAAATGGCGGTTTTCCAGTCGCCTTGCGCGGCGTTCATGAGCGCGCGGACTTGCGGCCATGTAAACGGCTCCCGGTTCTCTCGCTCGCCCCCCGGCGCATCAGCGGCAGGGACGGGGTTCGTTAGGATCAAGCCTTGCCTGAGCGCCAAGGCAAACGGCACGTTGAGCGCCTTCAAGTCCACGCGAATCGTCGTGCCGCTCACTCCCTTTGCCTGACGCGCCCCGATGAATCGCTGAATATCCTCGGGGCCAATGTCGGCCAGCGGCGCTTGCGCCCTCGCCCCAAGATGCCGCAGGAAAGCCTCGACTGTGCTCCTGTAGCGAATCGCGGTCCCCACCGACTTGGCCTTTTCCTTTCGGGCAAGCCAGTCTCGCAAGAAACTCTCGGTCTTGGCGAACTCCAGCCGCTTGCGGTTGATGCGCGCCGAAATGTCCCCCAGCGTCTTGCGCAACTGGGCCTCGACTGCGTTGCCTCGCTCCGCTTCCTCAAAGCGCAGTGCCAGGTC
>CAYYMW010000376.1:0-6694 GCA_964472515.1 uncultured Verrucomicrobiota bacterium
AAGAAGTAGAGGTCCGTGGCCGTGTTGGCGTAGAGCAGCGTGCCGTCGGTAACCAAGGCCTGGATCAGGAGCGAATTGCCGCCCACCCGGCGGATATTCCACGGGTCCCGCACGTCATAGACATCCACACCTTGTCGCTCGCTACGTGCATAGAGGCAGCCGCCAACCAGCGCCATTTGGACATAGCTTACGTCATTCGTGAATCGCCCCAGCAACACGGGCTCAGCGGGATTGGCAAGCGCATAGACCGAGAGCCCAGCCGGCTTGCCATGGATGGCGCAGAGTCTGTCTCCTTGCACTGACAACCCGTAGACCGGACCGGAGGCAACTTGTTCCGACACTAACGCCAGTTGGTTGGATTCCCCCAGAGCGAAGACTTGGAGCACGGCAGGTTCCGGTGCGGCCAGCAACACTCGGCTGCCAACATAGATATGGCGTCCTGCCATAGCCACCCCAACATACTGCTTGCCGGTCGTTACGGTCGCCGAGATTTTCGGCAAGGCAGGGTCGGCGAGATCGACCACCGAAAGGCCGCTTCCGGCTACCACGGCGAGCTTCCCATCCGTTACCATGGCGTTCCCCTTCCAACCCAACGCTACGGACCCAAGCGACACCGGCCGACTTGGATCGGCAAGATCATAAGTTGCCAACTCGAGCCCCCCGCCAGCCATGACACCCAACTGGTTGCTGATCACCATGATGGTGGAAAACCCACTACTGCCAAACTGGGCGAGATTGGTGGCGCATGAAACCAGATTCGATCCATCAGCCTCGAGCCATG
Source organism: uncultured Verrucomicrobiota bacterium (assembly GCA_964472515.1). Taxonomy (GTDB): domain Bacteria; phylum Verrucomicrobiota; class Verrucomicrobiia; order Limisphaerales; family J093; genus CAYYMW01. The sequence goes on from CAYYMW010000376.1 coordinate 782, forward strand.
AGATCAGCTTCCCGGACTGAACGGAGTAGGCAACCCCCTCGCGGACTCCGACCAATGTTCGGGATTCGCTCCGTCCAAAGCTGAGACTGCGAAGGCTCGGCATCGGGGACGGCTCAGCACTGGAAACGGTCACCAGGCCATTCGCGTCAGCGGCAAATACACGCCTACCGCTCACCGCGACGGCTACGGATAGGAACCGGTCAGGGGTCCAGGCGACCTGCTTCAGGGCAAGAGGGGCAGCTCGATCCAGCACCAGAAACGCGCCTTCGGTCTCTGCCCCAACAACCACAAGCTCATCGCTGGCCGCCACGGAGAAGATCGGTGATATGGCAATCCTGAAAGCCGTGTCGACCAGATCCTGCAGCGATGGATTACGTACATCAAACGCATGCACACCGCCGCCGTAGCCTCCCGCATACAGCGCGCCGTCCAACATCGCCAGAGCGCGGTAGCTTTGCGCGGAGGTGGTGAGGTTGGTCAAGACTACGGGCGAACTTGACTGCGTAACATCCACCACCCACAACCCCCGGTTGCCCGCCAGAAAGGCGTAGCTCCCAGCGACTTTTACGTCCCACACCGAGTCACCCACCGATGCCTGTCCGAGTTTGACGGGCTGCGCCGGGTTGCTCACGTCGAAGATCCACAGGCCGCTTTCCCGATCAGCCTGGTAGAGTGTCTGCTCGCGCAAGTGCGAACGGAAAGCCATGTCGGTGGTGTCCATGCCGCCGAGTTTCTTCGGAATTGCGGGATCGCTCACGTCCAACACCAACAGGCCCGCTGTGCCTGAGCCAACATAGGCCGTGTTCCCGTCCACCGTGACACCAAGCGCCCCATCCGGGCACTTGTACTTGCCCAACAAGGTCGGATGGGTGGGATCGGCGACATTGAGAATGAAGAGACCCGCCGAGTCGTGGCAGACAAAGAGGCGATCACCATCGACAGCCAGCGAATGCACCGTGGTCTTGAATCCCGAGTTCCATTCGCCCAGCTTGCGCAGGTCAATCTGTCCACCCTGCGCTGCCAATGCAGCTATAAACACCGCTCCCGCCATCCAACCCGCCTTGATTATCATGTTACGCCCTTTCCCAATTGCCCGAGAATCCCCCGCCAAGAAGCCACCACCCCGCGTGGGGCATGCCTGGCGGCTTTCGTGCGGAACTGCCAAAGCCTTAGCATCTCCGGGTTACGCTGGTCAAGATCAGGAACGGGCCGGGCACGGTTTCGGCAGGCGTCCGAGAGCCCGCCAGACTCGGGTCTGGGGCATCGGGCGCATCTTGACACTGTCTCCAAGATGAGGGGGAATTGTTACCCGAATAGTACTGAACCCTGCGTTGGGCACTGGATCCACATAGGACATGAGATGCGTCCCGGTCGTTGCACGACAGCGAACTGGGAGTCGAAGCCAAGGGCCAAGGTGGTTCGCTCGCGCTGGAAAACCGCCCGGACGCCCACGGCTGCCGCGCCCGGCTGCTGCTGCCGTTGCAGGGGAACGCTTGAAGCGCGGCTCCCGCCGCCTACTTCTGCAGCACGCGGTAGAATCCCGCAGCCTGCTCGGGGTTCAGGACGTCCTCCACGGCAAGCTTGTTGGTTTCCAGGGTCAGGATTTGCCACGGCAGCCAGTCTCCCAACGTAGCCGCCCGCTGCACCTCCACGCTCTGACCTGCCTCTCCTTCCAACAGAAACCGGAACCGACCTTCCATGGCCCCGAGAGGCGTCAAACGACTTTCCGATGGAGGCACCAACGGCTGGAAGAAGTAGAGGTCCGTGGCCGTGTTGGCGTAGAGCAGCGTGCCGTCGGTAACCAGGGCCTGGATCGGGAGCGAATTGCCGCCCACCCGGCGGATATTCCGAGGGTCCCGCACATCCAGAATGTCGAAACCCGCGCCAGGGATCCGCGCGTAGAGGTAGCCATCCCGCAACACCATTTGGTTGTAGTTTGCCACCCCAACATAACTCCCCAACAACGCGGGCACGTCAGGATTGGCGATCGAGTACACCGAGACGGAGATCGGCGCGGTCTGGATGGCGCAAAGTCGGTCTCCCCACGTCGCCAGCCCATAGATGGACGATTGCGCCACCTGCTCCGAGATCAGCGTCAACTTGTTCGATTCGCCGAGCAGATACGATTGGAGCATCGGCACATCTGACAGGGGAGCCAGCCCCACTCGTGAACCGGCATAGAGGTGGGTGCCCGCCAGACTGACCCCCATGAGGATCAGCGAACTGGGCAGGGTATCCGCCACCGCAGGGGTCGCCGGGTTTCCCACATCAACCACCGAAAGGCTGCCATCGGATGCCACCGCCGCGCGTAGGCCATCGCAGGCGATGGCGTTGCCGGAACCGGGCAACCCAACCGATCCCAGCGGCTTGGGTGCCGCAGGTTCATCCAGGTCGAAAGTCAGGAGCTTGGCCGAGTCCCCAGCCAAGACCCCCAATCCGTTGGCAACCGCCATCACAGTTGGAAACCGACGCATGGTGAAAGGAACCCCGTTTGTAGCGCTTGGGGAGGGCGCTGTTTCATTCGTGCGCGCCCAAGTAACCAACTTGCTGGCCTGCGCCACATGGAAGGCCCCTTTGTCCGCAGCAACCAGCGTCCGGGCGGTGCTTGTTCCCAATCCACCCATGTGGCTGCTCGACAGCGCAGTGGGTCCGTAGCCGTACACGGCAAGCACGCCTTTTCTATCGCCGACCACAGCAAGGCTGTCGGTTGCCGCAACGGCCACCGAAGTGTTGAACCCCTCCACGGACGCGACCACCGCCAAGGCCGAAGACTGACTCTGGTCCAGAACCCTGAAGCCGCCGTTGCTCCACCCGGCAATCACCTCTCCGCGCATCGCAGCGACGGTAAAGACCGCGGCCTGAGCGGCCCAAGGCGACTGCGAGGTGAGTTTGGGGTTGCTGGGATCGCTCACGTCGAAGGCGAACAGAGTGCCAGCCGTACCGCCTGCAAAAACCACCCCATCCCGCACCGTCAGGGAATGGAGCCCCTGACCGGGAGAGACAACGTTGGTCAGAATCTCGGGAGCGGCAAGTTGGCTCACGTTCAGCACCCAAAGCCCGTGATCGCCCGCCAAGTAGGCATAGTCCCCCGCCACCTTGACATCGAACACATAGTCGCCGACCGACTTCTCCCCCAGTTTGAGAGGCTCTGCCGGGTTGCTCACATCGAAGATCCACAACCCGCTGGACCGGTCGGCGAGAAACAGGGTCCTCCCACGCAAGCAGGAACGAAAAGCCATGTCCTTGGTGTCCATGCCGCCCAGCTTCTTTGGATTGGAGGGGTCACTAACGTCGAGGACCAGCAGGCCGGCCGAACCGGAACCCACGTAGGCCGTATTCCCGTCAACGCTGACCCCGAGTGCCCCGTCCGGGCAGGTGTACTGGCCCAACAGGCTCGGTTGGGAGGGATCGGCAAGGTCTACGATAAACAGCCCGGCCGTGTCCCGGCAGGCATAAGCACGTCCGCCGCTGACGGTTAGGGTATGCACCGTGCTTTCCGGACCACCCAACGAGCACCCTCCCAGCTTGCGCAAGTCAACCTCGCCACCCCACGCAACCATACCGGCTGCGAACACCGCTCCCGCCGCCCACCACGACTTCAGTTTCATTGATGTCCTTTCCCATGCCCCGCCAAAGCCTCCCGCCACGAAGCTGGAACGCCTGCGTGCTGAGCTGCTTTACCCGCGGGACGTTTGCACCATTGCATGGGAACCGCAGCGGGTCAAGCCTCCGAAACCCGCTCTCGCGGCTATTCCTCCAACACCAATCCAAGCGGCACAGCACACGCTCCGTGCACTGCGCCGCTTGCTTGTCTCCCACCGTCTGCGGCGGCCTGCCGCCACCGCGCTACTCGGCCCGGCCCACCAAGGCGGCCTGCTTGGTCGGCCCAAAGCCGACGTTCGCCTGCCGGTCCAGCGTGACCTGCCCGTCCTCGAACTTCAGTTTGAAGGTGAAGTTGAACGGCGTTTCATAGGCGCAGACCTTGACCTCCAGTGTGTCGGCCGCCGTCCAGGCAAATGCGCCCGCCACCGGCTCGTCAGGGAACTGGGCCAACCGGCCCGCCGGGAACTGCGCCCGTCCCTTCTGCCATTGCCGGAATCCGGCCGGGAGATTCACGTCCTGGCCGTCCATGCGAATCGCCAACGACAAGCTCTTGCCATCCGGGGCCCCCTTCACGGCCAGGCTCTCGAGCTTCTGATCGTTGGCCGGAAAGGCATACCGGCGGTTCAGCACCTTACCGCTCAGGGCGGATTTCTCCTCGCCCCGCACCGTGGCCAGCGCCAGCTGCCCCAGTTTCGCGGTCAACTGCGCTTGGGCGGCGCGATCCGCCTTGAGCTTCTTGGGGCTGCACGCCGGCAGGAACTTGTCCCACACCACATTCATGACCGCCTGCATGTCGCCCAACCCGCTGGTGATCGCCACGACGGCGTCCTGGTCCGGCATGACGAGGCAGTACTGGCCAAACGCGCCATCCCCGCGAAAGGCGTTGTGGCGGCAGCGCCAGAACTGATAGCCGTATCCCTGGTTCCAGTCGCTCTTCGGGTCGCTCCCATTGGAAACCTGCTTGGAAGAGGCCGCCTCGACCCACGCCACCGGGAGCAACTGTTTGCCCTGCCACTGGCCCTTCTGCAGATAGAGTTGCCCGAGCTTCGCGATGTCCTCGGTACGCACCCGCAGCCCGTAACCGCCCAGCGAGATGCCCTGGAAATTGGTTTCCCATGCCGGGTGGTCGATGCCCAGTGGCTCGAACAGCCGCGGCCGCAGGTAGTCCAGCACCGTCTGCCCGGTCAGCTTCTGCATGATCGCCGACTGCATGAAGGTGGCGGCAGTGTTGTACTTGAAGTGGGTGCCGGGCACATGCGGAACCGGCTGCGCGAGAAAGGACTTCGCACACACCTCCATCGGCCCCACCGGCGGCTCATCCTGATGCCCCGTGGACATCGTCAGAATATCCTTCACATGCATCGCCTTGAGGTTGTTGCTCGCGTCCGCGGGCGCCTCCTCCGGGAAGAACTTCACCACCGGATCGTCAACGCTCAGCCTGCCCTCGGAAACGGCGAACCCGACCGCCGTCGAGGTGAAACTCTTGCTCAGCGAGTAAAGGACGTGATTGTGCGTGGCGTCATAGGGCGTCCACCAGCCTTCGGCCACCACCTGGCCATGCCGCACCACCATGACGCTGTGAATCCCTTCGATCTGCTGGTCCAGCGTGTTGACGAACTCCAGCAGAGCGCCCGACGACACCCCCTGCGCTTCCGGTGCGCTGCGCGGCAAGGGAGTGCCGGCCTGGCCCAGAACCATCGCCGCAGCGGCGAACCAACCCAACGTCAAAGGCATCACTCTCTTCATAGTCGTTTTGTCGCCCGGTGCTCTGGTGTTGTCGGAGGGGACCGACAACACCCCGGGACAGATTTGCCGCCACCCTACCGGAGCCGTCCGCACAATGCGAACTGAATCAAACATGCGACAACTGCAACCGCAGCCAAGGCAGGCAAGCCGGCCCCGGGCGGATGCGCCGTGGGAAAGCCCGGCTTCGAGGTCGCATGGGACCGCATGCGAGGTGGCGACGTCACGTGCAGCGAAAGTACCGGTCGAAGCCGTGGTCAAAGTGGCTCCCGCGCCTTGGAGGCAATGCTCAGAAGGCCATTCCTTCCGCCGCTCCAATACGCGCTGCTTCTTCCGCGTCACGGTTTCCGCATCGCGTCCCCGGCCTTTGCATCCAGTTCCGGCGCCTTGAACCGCACGCTCACAATGTAGGGCGGCTCCCCCGCAGTCCAATGGCCGTAGGTGGTGGTCACGATGGTGCCGTCCGGCAGCCGTTCCACCCCCGGATAGGCGCAGTCGGTGTCCTTGTGGTTTTTCATGAGGCGGACCCGATACTGACCTTCGCGGCCGGCAACGATATCCTCGTAT
>CAYYMW010000377.1:0-6672 GCA_964472515.1 uncultured Verrucomicrobiota bacterium
GTCGCGTGTTTCTTCCCTCCCACCGACTTTCTCAACTACGGTCAGCCGGGCGAAGATGCCGTCGGCGTCGGGATTCTCAAGGATTTCAAGCCTGCTTTCGGTCCCAAGTCCGACACGCCGGAGGGGCGCAAGGAATTGGGCCGCGAGATTTCGCCCATCAACTTCGTGACCTCGAACGCGCCTCCCACGCTGATCGTTCACGGCGACGCCGACAAATTGGTGCCGATCCAACAGGCGGAGATCATGATCCAGAAGCTTAAGGAAGCTGGCGTGACCGCCAAATTGGAGGTGCGTCCGGGCAAGGTGCATGGCTGGCCGGAAATCCTGAACGACTTCGAGCTCCTTGCGGACTGGTATGATCAGTACCTCCGAGGCATGCCGGCTCCCGTCAAGTAGCGGGACGGACGAGTGCATCCGGTGCATTTTCTGCTGCCCAAGACCGCATTTCGCCAGTAGGATGCCCTCCGCTGTCCGAGCCCCGGTGGTGATTCCCGCCGAGGCAGGCACCTGACGGCGACGCTGCGCATGTTTGGAATCGGATCGACAAAGACCAAAGAAGACAAGCGGTACTATCTGCTGCCCGGCATGGGGCGTAGTAACCGCCGAAAACACCGGCAGATACTCATCGCCAGCCTGCTGGCTGGGGCGGTGATCTCGGCCTTGCTCGCCGGCATCCTGTGGTTGATGAACCGTTAGCTCGCGGGCGGGGCGCTGTTTTCCCCGCGAGATCCCGGCGACCTTATGAACCGACAACACTTCCGCTGGTTTGACCGCGGGCTGCGGTTGACCCGTCTGGGGCCGGCGTTGGCGCTGTTGGTACTCGCGGCTGCAGGACTCCGCGCGGATTTGTGGGATCTGGGCCACCAACGGGCGCGAGAACACCGTTTCTCGACGTTGTTTACCGCCCAGGACGTACGCGACCGTCTGGGGGATGAGGCCGGCTTGGCCAACGCGGTTAAGTGGTGCCGCGACACCGCCGTCACCAAAGTCTACGTCGAGTCCTTTCGGGACGGCTATGAGGCCGGCCAAGCCCGGTTGATCACGGTGCGGGACCGTTTCCGCCAGGAGGGCTTCGAGGTCTCGGGATGCATCACCCCGACGAAGGTGGGCAAACCCTCGACCGCCTCGAGGAACACGATCGCCTGCTACACTGACCAGCCAACGCAGCAGCGCCTCCAGACCCTCTTCGAAGCCGCCGCCGGGGCATTCGACGAGATCATGATCGACGACTTCTGGTTTACCGACTGCGCCTGCGCCGAGTGCGAGGCCGCGCGTAAGGCGAGGCAGGTTCGCGTTGGCGATCAGACGTTTGCCGTCGATAGCGATACCTGGGAAGCCTACCGGTGCGAACTGATGACGCGGCTGTCCCAGCTGCGGGTGCTCGCTCCGGCCAAACGGGTCAATCCGGCAGTGCGGCTGATTATCAAGTATCCGCAGTGGTATGATGAGTTTCACGAGCGCGGCTACGAGGTGGGACGCGAAACAGACGACTTCGACCGGATTTGGGTGGGCACGGAAACTCGGGATTACCGGGATCGCCATTGGGGTGGCACGGTCCAATACGAGGGCTATTTCATCATGCGGTGGTTGGGTGGCATCGGCGGCGGCAAGTGCGGCGGCGGGTGGTATGACTGGCTCGGAACCACCGAACAGACTTACCTGGAGCAGGCGCGCCTGACCATCCTGGGTGGCGCGCGCGAGTCCTTTCTCTTCTGCTATGGCGGTTTGCAGGGAGACACCGGCCCGAAGAACGTGGCCGCCTTGCGGGGCAGCCTCCCGGAACTCTTTCATGTTGCGGCACAGGTCAACCGTCGGCGACCGGTTGGCGTAGCGGCCTGGAAACCCATCAACAGCCACGGCGGCAAAGAGAAACGGGTCTTTGATTTCCTGGGCATGATGGGTGTTCCCTTGCTGCCTACCCACCTCTTTCCGACCAATGCTCCGGCGGCCTTCTTCTCGTACCACGCGCTCAAGGACCCGGATTTCCCCGCCAACCTCAAGACCTTCATCGCGAGCGGCCGTCCGGTCCTGCTGACAGATGGTTTGGCAAAGGCTCTGGGTGTCGAGGAGGCGGTTAACGATACGAACGTCCATGTGCTGCCCGTGGCGGGAGACCCGAAGTCGTTGCTTAAGCTGACCGCGGATCAATTGGAGTTGTACCGTGCACCCCTGCTGCGGGCGGTGGGAAGGACCTTCCAGGCCCCGAATCGGGTCGCCCTGTTCAGCTATGCCGACGGCAGTTGGGTGATCGAGAATTTCAATGACGAAGCTGCGACCGTCTCACTCGACGGTCACGAATTCACCGTTCCTGCCCGTCAATGGCTCTATTCCTGGCGCTGAGCCAGTCATCTTAATATGATACGATTGTTTGCGAAGCGCGGAGCTGTGGTGGCGTTGCTCGCCGCCATGCTGGCTCCGGCAACCGTGGCCGCGGCGGATGTCTTTGGGGACGAAGTACTGGCCAAAGGCAAGGGCATTGTGGTTCGCCGGGCCGACTTGGAGCAGGCCCTTTCCGAATTTCGTTCGGCGGCCGTCGCACAAGGCCGGAGGATTGGGGAAACCGAGCAGGCGGAGATCGAGAAGAAGATGCTGGACCGCCTGCTCCTCACGCGTCTGGTTAAGCTCAAAGCCACCGACGACGACTTGGCCAAGGCGCGTGAATCGGCGGACCGGGTCATGGCGGACACGAGGCGCCGGGCCATCTCGGAAGACTCGCTGCGACGGCAGTTGCTGGTCATGGGCATGACCCCGGAGGGCTTCGTGGAGCGGGTTCGAGACCAAGCGCTGGCCGAAGTCGTGCTCGAGCGCGAGGTCAAAGCCAAGATCGAGGTGTCCGAAAAGGAGTTGAAGCAATACTACGAACAGGGGATCGACCCCCAGGTCCGGGAGTTGCAGGCCAAGCTCGAGGAGTTGTCCAAAGACGCAACCGAGGGGCGTGCCGGCGACGAGTTGCGCGAGCAAATCAAGCGGGCCACCGAGGCGAACCTTGCCCGGTTGGACCGGCCCGAGACCATCCGTGTCAACCACCTGCTTTTTCATCGGGTCGAACCCGGCACTCGCACGGAGTTGTCAGCCGAGGCACAGAAGGCCAAGCGGGCGCTGGCAGAGCAGACGCTCGCCCGGCTGAAGGCGGGCGAGGATCCCAACCAGTTGGCCCGGGAGCTTTCCGAGGAGCCCGACGCCAAGACCACCGGCGGCGAGTACACTATTCCCCGGCAAGGCGCCATGGTGCCGGAACTCAAGACCGCCTTGGATGCGTTGGAGAAGGGCAAATGGAGCGACGTGGTCCAGAGCCCCCAAGCCTACCATCTCCTGCGCTTGCTTGCCGTGAATCCCGCCGGGAAGACACCCCTGGCTGAGGCGCGCAAGGACTTGGTCGAGTACCTTCGCAACCAGGAGATGATCAGACGCCTGCCCGCCTATCAAGCCGCCTTAATGAAGGAGTACGAAGTCGAGTTGACCCGTCAGCCGTAGTCAACGGTGGGCGCCGGGGCGCTCACCCTTCGGCGCGCAGGGCCGCCACGCGTTCCCCGGCCCAGACCACGGCGTCCTCGCGGGTGCGGAGCTCCTCCGCCAGTTGCCGGTCTCGCAATTCGGTCAGAATCCGGCCCACCAGCGGTCCTTCGGGCAGGCCCATCGCCATCAGGTCGTCCCCGTTGAGAAGCGGCGGCAGGAGTTGCGGCTTGGCGGCGAATTCCGCGCGCTCCCTGACCAGTAGATCGTAATGGTCCAACTGTCCGTGCGACCCGAGACAATCGAGGCGGTGGAGTTCTAATTCGAGCGCGAAAGTCGGGCGGAGGAGCATGCGGCGCAGTGTGGCTTTGCGCATCTTGTTCACGTCCTTGAACTGCATGTGATGCAGGACGGCGGTTTTGATGTCGTCGATCTCCGCGCGTGGGAAGCGCAACCGCTGCAGCAGTTGGTCCGCCAGTTCCGCCCCGGCGCGCTCATGGCCGAAAAACCGGGGCTGCCCGGTGGTTGGATCGGGCGTGGCGGTGGTTGGCTTGGCCACGTCGTGCAGCAGTACCGCCCACGCCAGCGACGGTGGCGCACCCGCAGGAAGCTGGCTCAGCATCAGGCGGACATGCTGGTAGACATCTCCTTCGGGATGGTACTGGCGTGGTTGTTGGCACCCGCGCAAGGCGGCCACTTCCGGCAGCACGTGAGCCAGCAGCCCGGCGGCCTCCAAAAGGTCCAGGCCGCGGGCGGCGTGGGGAGGGAGGAAGAGCTTGAGCAGTTCGTCGCGGATGCGTTCCGCGCTGACCCGGAGCACGAGCCCCGCGAGCGGCAGAATGGCCGCGAAGGTGGCCGCCTCAATCTCGAAACCGAATTGCGCTGCGAAGCGCACGGCGCGCAACAGTCGCAAATGATCCTCGCCAAACCGCTCGGCGGGAGCCCCAATGGTCCGAATCACGCGGCGTTCCACGTCCGCGCATCCCCCGACCCAATCGTGCAGGCGATCCGCCACAGGATCGTAGAACAGGCCGTTGATGGTGAAGTCGCGGCGCTGGGCATCGGCCCGGGCGGTGGCAAACCGAACCTCGTCGGGATGCCGTCCGTCCGTGTACCCCGCCTCCGCCCGGAACGTCGCGATTTCGTACGCCGCTCCCGCGTGCGGGATCAAGACGACTCCAAACGCACGCCCCACCGGGATCGTGCGGGAGAAGAGCGCTTCGATCTGCTCGGGGCGGGCCGAAGTGGCGATGTCGTAGTCCTTCGGTTTCCGACCCATCAGGCGGTCCCGCACGCATCCCCCGACCCAGTAGGCCTCAAACCCCGCCTGCTGCAGGCGCTCCACCAAGGCGCGGGCGGCGGCGGGGGAGGGGGGGTGTTTGGAATTGGTCATCGCACGAAATCGCGCGGAAACGACACACGGCGGATTACGGCTGTCCGGATCGTTGTTCCTCTACCACTTCGGCCAGTTGATGCCGGCCCTTGAACCAAACGTATGCCAGCCCGCCTGCCGCGCTCCACACCAGGCTGCCTGCATACGCCAGCAGGGAGACGGACAGAGCCTGCGCCGGGGTGGCGCCAATCTCAGGGACCGCCAGCATCCATACGTAGAGGTTCTCGCGCACCCCCAGGCCGCTGGGCGTGACGGGGAGCGCGGCGATGCAGATGACGATGGGTACGATGACTAGCAGGGCCACCGGGCTGACACGGACGTTCAAGCCGTCCGCCAGCGCCCAGATTTGCAGCACGCAGAACAGATTCAACAACATCGAGAGGGTGAAGGACTTGACCAGGAACCCCGGCTCCCGTCCGAACCTTCGGCAGGCGTCAAGCGAACGTTCCAGAATCTCCCCCTTGGGCAGGCGGCGCAGCCAGAGCCGCGCCCGGGGAATCCACTTCGAGAGGCCACCCCAGAACGAAAGCCCGGTGACCAGGCAGGCGCCCGCGAGCATCAGGAGTACTACCCCCGCGACGGCTGAGAGCCGCTTGTGCGCTCCCAGCAGGCCGAGGTTGGGCAGCATCATGATCCCGGCAAAGAGCAGCATCGACAGCAGTCCCAGCAGGCGGTCCACCAGCACCGTAACCACAGCCTCGGTCTTCAGATGATGGGTTTCCCGCGCGGCGTAGTAGGCCTTGAAGAGGTCGCCGCCCGTGGAACCGAGCAGGAGGGCGTTGAAGAAGTGGGCCACCAACGAGATTTCCGACGCCCGGCCCACCGAGAGGCGGATGCCTTGGACCCGCATCACCATGCGCCAGCGCAGCATGCCGAGCAGGATGGTGGCGCCCATGAAGCCCAGCGAGGCTGCACCGTGGAGCGGCCGCAAATCCGTCAGGCGGCTCACCAGTTCGCGGGGACCGAGGGTCCAGGCTGCGCGCCACTGTTCCATGCGAGGCAGCGCCGTCCAACTGCGGCCCTGTGCCTCCCACGCCAGCTTGCCCTCCGAGACGAAGATGGCGTGGAATACCCAACCCAGCAGCGTGGCACAGAGCAGTACGCGCCAGCCAACGCGCCAGTATTTGGGCGCCGCGCTCATTCGCTGCCCCAGATGGACTTCACGTGGTTCAGCCCGGCGTAAACCTCTTCCACGGTCACGGACGGATGCAGTTCCAGGATCTTCAGGTGCTCGGGTTTCACGAAGGGCTTCAGCGCGACCCAGTCAATGGTGCCTTTGCCGGGTGGGCGGTGGTCGCCGCCCGGGAACTCGACATCGTGGATGTGGAACCCCGCCAACTCCTCCGCCATCGTTTCCAAGTGCATGGCGTGCTGGATGAAACCGAGGTTCTCCTTGATTTGGGCGTGCCCGGTGTCGTGCCAATACCGGACCGTGCCGTTGCGGAACTCGTGGAACAGGAAGGGGAAATCGCTTTCGAGGGGGATCTCCTCGATGGCCTCGCGGTTCTCGATCCCGAGCAGGAGTCCGCGCATGGCGGCCTGATCTTCGAGCCGGTGAAGCATCTCGTTGGCCAGTTCCACGGCCTTTTCCTTCTTGCGTTCCCGCTTCTCTTCCACCTCGGCGCAGAGCTTCTGGTACTTGGTGGACTCGCGCTGACCGGCTTCGGCGAGTTCCACCAAGTGGTCCGTGTACTCTTTCATGTCGATCTTGCCCATATGGAGCACCACCAGCTTCGCTCCCAGGCGCTGGGCAAAATCGAGCGTCTTGATGGTATGCCGGTAGGCGTTTTCCCGCTCCCGGTTGTCCGTGGAGGTGAACTTGAAGA
>CAYYMW010000378.1:0-6640 GCA_964472515.1 uncultured Verrucomicrobiota bacterium
CATGGCCCCCGAGCCTCCGCCCGTAATGGAGCCCGCCCCTCCGCCCGCTCCAGACCGCAGCGAGGCCCCGCCGGAGGGGATCCGTGGCGCCCCTTCCGGAGCACCCGTGGAAGCCAGCCGGCCGGAGCCGGGGCCGGAGTCACAGTCGTCGCCCGAGCCGCCTCCCGTCGTCCCCCCCGCGGGGGATGTGCCGGAGGTACCGCCGGGTGAGGCACCGTCGCCCTCCCCCGAGGGTTCCCGAGTCGCTTCGGATTCCCTGCGATCCGAGGCCAGCGCGTCAGTGGGCGCGTGGCCGGCGGGCATGGCGGTTCCGTACTCCAGCGAAAGCGCCGCCCCCGGGCTCGGCCAACTGACCGATCATCCGGAGTCGGTGTGGCCGCTGGAATTGCTGCGGATGGCGGAGACTCCCGCCGAACAGTTGGCGGCCAGTGCGGATCAAGGCGAAGGCAAGAGTTGCGCCGCCCTGGCCCTCAAACATTTCTACGGACGCGACACCGCCGTGAGCTGGATGCTGGCGGCATTCTGGCTGGAGGAGGCGGCGCGCGCAGGCCTGGCCCACGCCCAATATGCGCTCGGCGAACTGGCCTACGCCGGTCTGGGCGTCCCGCAGGACTACGGCGAGGCCGCGCGCTGGTTCACCCACGCGGCGGCCCAGGAACATGTGACCGCCCAATTGCGGGCCGGCTGGTGCTACGAAACCGGGACCGGCGTCGAGCCCGATCCGGCCACCGCCGTGCAGTATTACACCCGGGCCGCGGCCGGCGGTCTGACGGACGCGCAGTGGATTCTCGGCTCCCGCCTGCTGGCAGGAAACGGCGCGCCGGCGGACCCGCCGCAAGCCGCGCGCTGGCTGGGCCTGGCCGCCGAGGGAGGCCACCGCGAAGCGCAGTACCTCTACGCCCGGCTGCTGCAGGACGGTTGCGGAGTCACCCAGGACTTTGGCGCGGCGGCAATCCATTTCCGCAAGGCGGCGCAACGAGGCCACGCGCTGGCGCAGCTTCGCCTCGGGGCCTGTCTCGAGGATGGCTTGGGCGTGGCCAAAGACGAGGCGCAGGCCGCCGCGTGGTACGAGAAGGCGGCGCGCCAGGGTGCCGCTCCCGCCTCCTACCGGCTGGGCCTGCTCCTGGAAACGGGACGGGGCGTTCCCCGGGACGAAGCGCGCGCCGTGGAGTGCCACAGCGCCGCCGCCGCCCTCGGTTACGCCCCCGCGCAAACGCATCTGGCGGAGTGTCTCGAAGGCGGATGGCTGGGGCTGGCGGTCGATCTGGGCGAGGCGGCGAAGTGGTTTCGGGCGGCCGCCGAACACGGCTCGGCCCTGGCCCAATATCGGCTGGGTCTGTTGTTGGAGGGCGGCCGCGGGGTGCCGCGCGATCCCCGGGAGGCCGTGTTCTGGTTCCGTCGCTCGGCCGAAGCCGGCTGGCTCGACGCCCAACTCCGGCTGGCGGAGTATTGCGAACGCGGGCAAGGCACGCCCGCCGACCCGCATGAAGCCGCGAAATGGTGGCACGCCGCCGCCTCGCAAGGCTCGGTCGATGCCCAGTACCGCATGGCCCGGCTCCATCAGGACGGAGCCGGTGTGCCCCAGAATTTCGCGGAAGCCGCCCGCTGGCTCGAACAGGCGGCCTCCCGCAGCCACGTGGCGGCCCAAGCCGCCCTCGCGGAGTGCTTGCTCGCGGGCAGCGGCGTTCCGCGTGACCCCGCCCGGGCGGTCACCTGGCTCAAACAAGCCGCGCAGCAGGGCCATCTCGAGTCCGCCGCCCGCCTGGGAGACTGCCACGAGCACGGCCTGGGGGTGGAAGTGGACCTCGCCGCCGCCGCCCGCTGGTACAGCCAGGCCGCCATGGAAGGCCACACGGAGGCCATGGCGCGGCTGGCGCGCTGCCATCAGCAGGGGACGGGCGTCAGCGCCAGCCTCCTCGAGGCCTACAAATGGTACAGCCTTGCCACCGCCTTGGGGCGGGGCGATTGTCGTCCGCAGCGGGACGCGCTCTTGGGCCAGCTCGCGCCCAAGGAGATTCGGGAAGCCCAGGCGGCTTCCAGCCAACTGTTTCCTTCCCTGCGGCAGAAACTGCTGCGCCGCAGGTGAGCCCGCCAGCCCGGCGGTCCTAACCCTTGCCAACGCATTTTGAATTATGAGTGTTCGTGTCCGATTCGCCCCCAGTCCCACCGGTTACCTCCACATCGGCGGCGCCCGCACCGCCCTTTTCAACTGGCTCTACGCCCGCCACACCGGCGGCGTCTTCATCCTCCGCATCGAGGATACCGACGCCGCGCGCAATTCGCTCGAAGCCGTCGAGGTCATCCTGCAAGGCCTGCGCTGGTTGGGGCTGGACTGGGATGAGGGTCCCAGCACCGCCGACGCCACCGGCCCGTGCCGGGGCGATCGCGGCCCCTACTACCAGTCGCAGCGGCGCGACAATTACCGCCAGCGCGTCGAGGCGCTGCTGAGCCGGGGACTGGCCTACGAGCATGAAGGCGCCGTCAAATTCCGCATGCCGCGCGAGGCGATCCTGATCCAGGACCTCGTCGTGGGCGAGGTCCGCCGCGAACTGACGGACCGCGAAGCCGAGGATCCGGATTTCGTGATCGTGCGCTCGGATGGCCAGCCGGTGTTCCATCTGGTAAACGTGGTGGACGACTTGGAAATGGGAGTGACGCACGTCATTCGCGGCGAGGACCACCTCTCGAACACCGCCAAACACATCGCGCTGTTCAAGGCGTTCGGCGTGGCTCCGCCCAAGTACGCGCACATCCCCCTCATCCTCAACCCGGACGGCACCAAGATGAGCAAGCGCGACCAGGGCGCCTCGCTCTCCTCCTATCTGGCCGAGGGCTACACCTCGGAGGCGGTGGTCAACTACCTGTGCCTGCTGGGCTGGTCGCCAAAGAACGACCGCGAACTGATGCCGCTCAAGGAGATTGTGGACCTCTTCGACCTGCCGCAGATTCTCCGCCACAATGCCCGTTTCGACCACACCAAGCTGCTTTGGCTCAACGGCGAGTACATGCGCCTGATGCCGGACGACCGGTTCTACGAGCAATGCGTCCATGCCCTCTCGAAGGCGGGCTGCGATTCCAACCGCTTTCCGACCGCCTATGTCAAAGCGGCGCTCGACACCTGCCGCGGCAAGCTCAAGCTCTTCTCGGAACTGCCCGCCTACGCGGGGTTCTACTTCGTCGACCAGGTCACTTACGACCCCGAAGCGGCCCGCAAGGAGTTCACCCCGGAAGGCAAAGTCCGTTTGCAGCGCATCCGCGAGGAATTCGCCAAGACAGCTCACTTCACCGCGGCGTACCTGGAGCCGTGCCTGAAGACCACCGCGTCCCTGCTCGGGGTCAAGGTGGGAGCCATGGTCCACCCCACCCGGGTGGCCTGCACCGGGAAACCGATCGGCCCAAGCCTCTACCATCTGTTGGAGATTCTGGGCCGCGAGCGCGTGTTGCAGCGGTTGGACGAAGCGATCGCCCAGATCGCCTGAGCGCGGGGAACGCCTCGCGGACGGTAGCGAATCGCAGGCCAAACTGCCCCGCGGGCAGGGGAAAAAGTGCGCGCCCGGTCACTTTTTCGGCTTGAGGTTCGCCACGATTTGGCCGATGCTTGGCACAGCTACGGCGCGGGCGACTGCGCCCCGGATCTTTGGAATCTCTCGATGTGGTATTGAATTTACCCTGCCCATGCTCGTGAATCGAGACTAAGTCCTTGAACCGTAAATTCCATATGTTACGGAGCCGGTAGCCGCAGACGGCCGACAGGCCTTTACTGGAAGTCGAAAGCCAGCGGCGAGGTTCCACCTAGTCTCAGGTAGTTCAAAGGAACAGTATCCAACGGCATTACGGGTGGGGTAATTTTTTGCCCTCGAGGGCCGCCCAAGACCGCGCCGCCGCCGGCAAAAGCCCGGCCCGTCCGGAGCTTGCGCCTGCCGGGGAAACCGAACCCGGCAACATGGTTTCCAGGTCATCGAATCCCGGCTTCTCCCGCAGCGGAGAGCTGCCATGAATCTGCCTCATCGAGCCTGCTGGTTGGCGGTCATCATCCTGACCGCGAGCGCGGCGGCAGCCCAGAACGGGATGCTGGAAACCGATGAGTATCTCGTCCGGCAATGGCAGACCGAGGAGGGATTGCCGCAGAATAGCGTCACCAGCATCGCCCAGACGCGCGACGGCTACCTTTGGCTGGGCACGTTCAACGGTTTGGTGCGGTTCGACGGAATCCGCTTCCAGACCTACACCTCCGCCCGCACGGAAGGTCTGGCGAGCGACGCGGTGAACCACTTGCTCGAAGACCGGCATGCCCGCCTCTGGATCGCCACGGACGGCGGCGGCGTCTCGAGCCTGACCGGCCAACGCTTCACCCACTACACCTATTCCGGCACCAACCACGCCGGGGTCGACGTCGTAAGCCGCTTGGCCGAAGGAACCGATGGCACCATCTGGGTCGGCACGGACGGCGGGTTGTTCCGCATTCGTGAGCCGGGAGGCATGGAACCCGATCCCGAAGCCTGGGCGGCGGGTGTGCGTCACGTCAACGATCTCTGCGTCGACGACGCCGGCCGGTTGTGGATCGTCTCGCAAGACCTGTTGTACGTGCGGCAGGACGGCAAGGTGCTCCTCGATTCCACCCGGACCGGGGTGAACCGGATCGTCCGCGCCAAGCGCGCCGGCGTGTGGCTCTCCGGCGGCATCAACAGTCTGATCCTGCATGGCACAGAATCCCCGGCCCTTTATCCGCATTGGCGGCAACCGGCGGCCGCCTGTCAACTGGAGGCAGCCAACGGGGATGTCTGGATGTCGTGCCAGGGACTGACCCGCCTGCGCCAGGGACAACGCAAGGACTTCCCGCTGGCCGGGCCCAGCGGCCCGGTCTCCGTGGTGTCCGTGGCCGAGGATCGCGAGGGCAACCTCTGGGTGGGCACCAACGGGGACGGCCTGCTCCAACTCCGCCCGCGCCTGATCCGCACCATCACGATGCGCGACGGCCTGCCCGGCGACGATGTGGTGGCACTGCTGCGAGACCCGCAAGACGGCGTTTGGATCGGTGGCTTTGGCGTAGGCATCGGCGTCTGGCAGGAAGGCCGGTACCGGGCCGTCCCGGGCTTGGACCCCCGGGTCAACAATGTCTACGCGATGACCCTCGCCAGCGATGGCACGCTTTGGCTGGGAACCCGCGAAAGCCGCCTCTTGTGCTGGAAGGATGGACGGCTGGCCGGCAACGAATACCTGCCCGGCCAGGGCAGCCGGGTGCTCTTCAGCGACAAATCCGGCGCCCTCTGGGTCGGTTCGCGGCGCGACGGCGTCGTCGAGCGCCAACCCGGCCGCACCAACCACTATGGCCCGGCACAGGGCTTGAGCCACGGCTTTGTCACCGCCCTTGCCCAGGACCGCGAAGGCAGCATCTGGGTGGGGACCAAGCAAGGCTTGAACCGGATCGCCGGCGGAACCATCCGCCGGTTCGGGCGCAGTGACGGTTTGCCGACGGACTGCATTCACACCCTCTACCTCGATACGGAGGGCTTGCTGTGGGTGGGAACCGCGGGCGGCGGCCTTTGCCTCCGGCAGGGGGAACGCTTTCACTCGGTTTCGGCGGCCCAGGGGCTTCCCAATGAGGTGGTGGCCCAACTCCTCGAGGATGATCGCGGCAACCTCTGGATCGGCTCGAACGCGGGTTTGTTCCGCGTATCGCGGCGACAGGTAATTGATTGCGCCTTGGGCAAAACCAGTCAGCTCCAGTGCCAGCGGTTCGGCCGCCATGAGGGCGTGGCGAATCCGGAATTCGCCGGGAGTTTTCAGCCCTCCGCCTGCCGTACCAAGGACGGACAGCTCTGGTTTTCCACCGTGGGCGGCATTGTGGTGGTGGACCCCGGCCAGTTGACCACCAACAGCCTCCCGCCCGCGGTGCTGATCGAGGGCGTCGTGGCAGACGGCGTCCCCATCCCTTTGATGAGGAAACCCGAGGCCGGGCCGCCGCAAGCAGCCATCCCCGCCGGCACCTTTCGGATCCAGATCGATTACACGGGACTGAGCTTCGCCGCTCCCGAGAACGTGCGCTTCCAGTTCCATATGCAAGGCTTGGATGAGCACTGGATCGAAGCCGGCGCCCGCCGCACGGCCTATTTCAACCGACTGCCCCCCGGCGATTACACGTTTGCGGTGCGAGCCTGCAACAGCGACGGGGTCTGGACTGAGGCGGACGCCCGGCTGGCCCTGCACGTGCGACCCTGGTGGTGGCAAACGGTGTGGTTCCGGCTGGGGAGCATCCTCGGCCTGCTCGCGGGAGGCATCGCCGTCTTCTTGAGCGTCCATCGCCTGCGGCTGCGGCGAGCGCTGGAACACGCCGAGCAGCGCAACGCGGAACTCCGCGCTGCGGAACTGGGCGCCGCCAATCGAAAGCTCGAGGCACGCACCCATGAACTCGAGGAAGCCCTCACCAACGTGCGCACGCTCCGTGGGCTCATTCCCATTTGTGCGTACTGCAAGAAGATCCGCGACGATCGAGGGTTCTGGGAACAAGTGGAGGGTTACGTGCAAAAGCACTCCGAAGCCAGGTTCACCCACGGCCTGTGCCCGGAGTGCCTGAAGAAGCACTTCGGCAAATTCGCCGATCCCGCCCCCCCTTCCAAGCCCGTGAAGACGGAGACGCCCC
>CAYYMW010000379.1:0-6604 GCA_964472515.1 uncultured Verrucomicrobiota bacterium
GCACCACGTAGGGCTTGGGGAAAGTGACCGACGACGCCAGGCGCTTCCAGGCAGGGTCGCCATAGACGCCGGCCTGGGTGAAGTCGAAGGGCTTGAAGCCGATCTTGTCTGCCGGCGAGCCGGGCCGAAGGCGGAAGTCGCGCTTGGCCACGTCTACGAAGAGCGGGTCGGCGATGACCGAGCCCTCGTCGTTGCCCGCGGCACGCCACTGCTCCCAGGTTTTGCCGGCGAAATCGAACGGCTGGCCACCCTCGCGCCAGTAGAGGTTGTTGCGAAGCGTCACCTTCGCGCCAGCTTTCCAGCCGCCGTAGCCCAGCAGGTAGCCGGTATCCCAATAGACCAGGTTGTGCTCGAAGGTGAAGGAGAGGTGCGGTTCCGCACGGGTGACGGCCACTTGGCCCTCTTCGCTGAAGGCCAGAATGTTGTTCCGGAAGATATTCTCCTTGCCGTAGTGCTGGTGCACGCAGCCATCGCGCACGTCATACACCAGGTTGTTCTCCAGCAGGATGCCCGTGCTGCCTTCGTCGGGATAGAGCCCCCAGCCGCCGTAGCGGGTGGAATAGACGTCGTGGATGACGTTGTTGCAGACGCGGGTGCCCTCCGAAGGGCCGAGTGTATAGACGCCGCCCATGTCGCTGAGGATGCGATACCCGAGATGGTGCAGATGGTTGAACTCGATCCGATTCCGCTTCGCGGCACTCTCCTCGTAACCCCAGCGCCAGCCCACGGAGATCGCCGTGTAGAAGAAATCCCCCACATCGCAATGGGTGATGGCGTTGTCACTGCTGTGGCCGATCCATACTGCCACCGTGTGCGGCGCGATCCGCCCGCCGCTCTGAATGATGCAGTTGTCGATCGTGATCCCGCCGGTGCGCACCACTTCCGGGACGATCTGTGGTTCGCCAATGCGCACCCCCTCGATGCCCAGGTCGTACATGCGGGTCCGCTCGACGCGGCAGTCGCGGCAAGCCTTGCGGAACCAGAAGGCCGTGGAGCCGGTATGCTCGACGGCACAGTCGGCGAACCGGATGTCCTGCGCGCCGTCCAGCATGACGGCGGTGGCGTCGAGGTTCATCGCCGCCTGGGCCGGGGGAATGCCCACGCGTGGAGTCCGGAACTCGGCGTGGCGGAACTTGAGCCCTTCGAAGCGCAGGTGTTTCACCCAACGGTCGGGTTGGTCCACGGTGCCACGGATCGTCAGGAAGGCCGGGATGGTCGGCGCCGCCACCACGGCGGTGGCCATGTCCTCGCCTGGACGCGGCAGGTAGTAGAGCCAGCCGTCCCGGTCCAGGAACCACTCGCCCGGGGCGTCCAGCGCCGCCAGGTAGTTCTCGAAGTAGTAAAGGCAGTCTCGCGTCATCGCGTTCCAGCCCTGCATCTTCGCGCCGCGCGTCGTGAACACCCCTTCCTCCGGCGAAACGGTGTCGAGCCATTCGCGCGTGGTATCCCACTTGTGGAAGACCATGACCTGCGCGTCACGCAAGGCTTCGGGGCTCAGGCCGCGCAGGGTGGCCAGGTCCTTGGGTTTGGCGGCGAACGTATGCGTCATTCGCCCGCTCTCCGCACCGGGCGCCTCGGTCACCCCCAAGAGGAGACTGAATTGCCAGTAATTCGGTGTCCGCGCGCGGATGGCTCGCTGACCATTCACCCAGAGCTGTTCGTAGCGCCAAGATTGGTCATCCCAGTTGGATTCCCGCACGCGGGTCTTCCAGACGCCTGGCCGCTGAGGGTCCTTCTGCCATCCCGTGATCCTCCGCCCGCCGCTGATTTCCACCTCCGCGCCCTTCTCGGCGCGGTAGGTCACCGGTTGCTCGGCGGAGGCGCCGGAGTCCTGTGCGTCAAAATCGAGGGGAGCGCCCAGTTCATAGCGTCCCGCCTTGAACGTGACGGTCACTGCCTCCGCCGCGCCCGCAGCCCGTTGGGCGCGGACGGCCTGCCGGGAGCGCAGGAAGGTGGCAAACGGTTGCGTCGCCGTGCCGGGGTTGGCATCGTTGCCGTCCGGCGCGACAAAGAATTCGGCCCCCATCACGGAGGTCGTGAGGGCAAGGGCGATGAACAGGTGTCGTTTCATAATGAAGGACGTGGGTAAGGAGATCTGATCAGCGCGGCGATGACGCGGCTCAGGGTTTGGCCGGGGTGGGCTGCTTGAGCGCCTGGCAGATCGCCTTCAGTTGGGCCAGTTGCGCGCGGTCCAGGCTCCCGATCGGCCCCGCTTGCTGGTCCCAATTCGGCCCCATATCCAGCGTGACCACGCCGCCCTTGGCCACCACCGCCTGCACCCAGGCCACCCATTTGTCCGTGGGGTGGCGGACATCCCGCTGCGACCAGTTGCCGCCCAGATACGTCAGCGCGTGCCACTGCGAACCCTTCACCCAGCGCGACTCCGGCAGCGTGCCGAACGGATCGTTCAATTCACCCGCGGTGTAGTCTTCCGCCTGGGTCCAGCGGATCAAGCTCACCCCCGGGTTGAAGGTGACAATCGCTTTCGGATTACCCCGCTTCACGGCGTCGGCATAGATACGCGCAATCTCCTCTTTGAAGTGGATGTGCTGGTAGCCGCCGTCGAACCACCACCCGGCGACTTTCTCCCCGTAGCGGGCCGACCATTCGTGGATGACCTCCGCCCACTGGCGCGCAAACGCGGCATCCAGCGGTTGGTCCTGCGGGCCCTCGCGCAACCCGAACGCCTTCTGGGCGCGTTTGTCTTGATTAGGCACCTGGCACGGCAGGTACAACATCAGCCTGATGCCCTTGGGTTGCAGCGCACGGTAAAGATCGAGCGGGAGGTCGCGCGTCGAACAGCGTTCACCGGCCGCGTAACCCGTCACGCGGTCATACGCGGCGTTAGGGGAGTTGAAGTAGCCCGAGTTCTGGCCCAGCGTCAGCACGAAGTACTTCGCCCCGGCGGCCTCCAACTGCTGCGCCAGGTGAGCCACATCGAAGTCCTTGACCTTCGCCAATCCCGCCGCGTCGCCGGGGAGGAAGTGCATGAAGGCCCCGAGCCTGGCGGCGTTGAGCCAGTCGGTGTTGGGGTTTTGGCCGCCGGCCACAGCGCCCAGGGCGATCAGGTGAAGGGCTGCCAGCACACCGATGGCACTGCCCCGGAGGTGGCGGAAAGGCAATCGTCGTCGCAGCATAACAGGGTCCTGTTTCCAGCCACTCTAGGCCGTCTGCCCCAGCCCCACAAACGCAAAGCGACGGCGCGTGCCCCTCCGCGCACGGCCTCCAGCCCCCCCCCCGGGTTCGGCCTCCCCTGGCGGAATTCGGATGGCTGGATTTGGATTGCCTCGTTCGCTCCGGCCAAGCAGGGTATCTTCGTTTTGCGACACCGCGCGAGACAACATGGGTGGGGGCGCTTTTCCGACTGGCTTTGCCCGGGTCGGGTGCCTTCCGCCATGCTTTGGTGGGCCGTTGCCCTGCTGGCGGCGGTCCCCGGTCTGGCGCAGGGCGCCGAGGCGGGCATCACCCGGCTCACCAACGCCGTCCAACTCCACGCGCTTTCCCGCCTCGACGCCTCGCTTGGGCTTTCCGTCCGTCTCACCGGCGTGGTCACCTTCTTCGACCCCGCCTGGGGTATCCTCTTCGTGCAGGATGCCTCGGGAGGCTACTATGTCGCCCCTACGCCGGGACTCAAGCTGGCCGCCGGCCAAGTCGTCGAAATCACCGGTAGAACCGACGCGGGTGGCGTAATGCCCATCGTAATCGACCCCACCATCCGCACGTCCGGCGAAGCCCCCCTCCCCGAACCTCGACGAGGCTTGCCCCCGGTTTCGGACTTCCTCTCCCTGGATTGCCAATGGATCGAAATCGAGGGGGTCGTCCGCTCAGCCACCGTCGTCGATCGCGCCACCGCCTCCGACCATTGCCTGCTCGAGCTCCGCACCCCAGGGTGGTCTTGGAATGTGCATTGTCCCACCACCCCAGCCGAACTCGCCCGCTACACGGGCTTGGTGGACGCACGCATCTCGGTCCGCGGGGCCGCCGCCATGGAGACCGACGAGGCGGGCCGGCTTGCCGTCGCCAAGCTCTTTGTCCCCGGCCTCGACCAACTGCGGGTGCTGACTCCGCCGCCTGCCGATCCCTTCGCCTGCCCCCTGCGCACCATCGCCCAGGTCCAAGGCGAGAAGGCCTCCACGCTCCCCGAACACCGGGTGCGCGTACGCGGCGTGGTCACTTATGTCGCGCCGGACGGGGAAATCGTCGTCGAGGACGCCACCGGGGCCATTCGCGCGCGCGGCCTCCGGCCGGGCGAGGCCGCCTTGGACCGGTCGGTCGAGGTGGTCGGTTTCGTGACGCCGGGGTTGTTTGTCTACGCGCTGGAAGCCGCGACCGCACGGTTGGTTTCCGCCGTTTCGGCCGCGTTGCCTCCGCCCATGGCCGCCGCCAGGCTGCTCTACGGCCATCAGGATGGCCGGCTCGCCCGCCTGGACGCGACCGTGCAGGCTTTGAACGTCCAGTCGAACGGGGTGGTGCTGACGCTGCACCAGCAAGGCATCTTCTTCCGCGCGCTGGCGGGTTTCCCGGGCGCCACCAACCTCCTCTCGCGACTGTCGGCGGGCAGCGGCGTGCGGCTGACGGGCGTTTGCGCCCTCCAGGGCCAGAACCGCAACGAGCCTCAGTCCTTTCAAATCCTCCTGCGGTCCGAGCGCGACCTCGAGCCCCGCCCCGCTCCGCCGGTGTTCAGCCTGCGCCAAGTGCTGGCTTTGGCGGGGGCCAGCCTGGCGGTCGTGGCGGCGGGGGTCATCTGGCTGCTGACCCTGCGCGCCCAGGTGAAGGAACAGACCCAGGTCATCCGCCAGAAGCTCGAACGCGAAGCCGCCCTCGAACAGCGCTATCGGCACCTCCTCGAGGGGGCCGCCTTCCCCCTGCTGATCTGCAGTCTGGAGAAGGGCGCCCTGCTGTTTCTGAACCAGCGTGCCCAAGGGCTGCTCGGGCTTGGCCCCAGCGCCCTCGGCGCCATCCAGGTCTCCGGATTGTTCAGTTCACCACGGGACTGGGAGACTCTCCGCGCCCAACTCCGCCTCAAACCCCTCGCCGGCGAAGGCGAGCTGCAACTCAGACCCGTGGCCGGCCAGCCCTTCTGGGCGCTGATTTCCGCCAACCTCATCGAGTTCGAGCAGCAGCCGGCGGCCCTCATCTCCCTCAACGACATCAGCGACCGCAAGGCCGCGGAAACCGAACGCGAGCGGCTGATCGGCGAATTGCGGGACGCCCTGGCGCGCGTGAAGACCCTGGACGGTCTGCTGCCCATCTGCGCCGGCTGCAAGAAGATCCGCAACGATCAGGGCTACTGGGCGTCGGTCGAGTCCTACATCGAGGCGCATTCGGAAGCCCAATTCACCCACGGCCTTTGCCCGGACTGCATCCCCAAGTACTTCCCGGATGTGCCGAAGGAGGACCTGCCCACGCCCTAGTCCGCCGCCCCGGCCCGCCGGCCCGGCGTTCCGAGGCCGCGCTTGCGCGCCACTCTCCGCTTGCCGAATCGCCCCGGCTGGCCGCTAATGGAGCGGGCTATGCCTTGTACACGAGTCCAACTGGAAGCACGCGAACAGCTCAGCCTGGCGCCGTTCGCCCAAACCTGCGCCGGGACGCGCGGCCGGGTCCACCCCGAGGAGCCGCCCGACTGGCGCACCCATTACCAGCGGGACCGCGACCGCATCATCCATTCCCGGGCGTTCCGCCGGCTCGAATACAAGACGCAGGTCTTTCTCAACGGCACCGGCGACCACCTCCGCACCCGCCTCACCCACACCATCGAAGTCGCCGCCATCGCGCGCAACATTGCCCGCGCGCTGCGCCTGAACGAGGACCTGGCCGAGGCCATCGCCCTGGCCCACGACCTCGGCCACTCGCCCTTTGGCCACAACGGCGAGAAGGTGCTCAACCGCCTGATGAAGCCGCACGGCGGGTTCGAGCACAACCGCCAGAGTCTGCGCGTGGTGGAAACGCTGGAGCAGAAATACCCCGGGTTCGACGGCCTCAACCTGACGTGGGAAGTCCGCGAAGGGCTGGCCAAGCACAGCACCGCCTGGGACCGCCCGCGCAAGACCCTCGGCTTCACCGCGCGCTGCGCCTCGCTCGAAGCGCAGGTGGCCAACCTTGCCGACGAAGTCACCTATTACAGTCATGATCTCGATGACGGCCTCGAGGCCGGCTTGCTCTCGGAGCCCAGGTTGCGCCGGGAGGTCGAGGTCTGGGCGCTGGCCGCCAAACGCGTGAAACGGGAGCAAGGCGCGCTGCCGGACGAATGCCGCCGCTACTTCACCGTGCGCTGCATCATCGACGCCCAGGTCAAGGACGTGGTCCAAACCACCGAGCAACTGCTGGCGGACGCCGGCGTCCAATCGGCGGATGACGTCCGCCGCCAGGCCCGCCCGCTGGCCCGCTACAGCGACGAGCGCCGCCGGATGAACCGCGAGTTGCGGGACTACCTCTACGCCAACCTCTACTTCAGCCCGGAGGTGCACGGCCCCAACACCCGTGCCGCGCGGCTGCTCGGCGATCTCTTCGCCCACTTTGCGGCCCACCCGGAGCATCTCGGCGACCTCGCCCGCAAACGCCTCGCGCCCGATGGCCTCCACCGCGCCGTGTGCGACCACCTGGC
>CAYYMW010000380.1:0-6582 GCA_964472515.1 uncultured Verrucomicrobiota bacterium
CAACACCGGCGGAGGGGGCTCCGGCACGGCGGCGGCGGCGGCCATCTGCATGGCAGCCATGGCGGCCGCAGTCACTCCCGAGCCCGGCAAGGCACTGGGGAACAACGCCTTGTTGAGGGCGTCCACCATATGGCGCGGCGTGACCTCGGCCTTGTTGTAGACCTGGGTTGCCCCCGCCTGCACAGCCTCTTCCACCATGTTGGGAAGGAATGCGTTGGTGAACACCAAGACAGGCGTCTTGACGAAGGCCTTCTGCGCCCGGATTTTGCGCAGAATCTGGAGCCCATCCATCTTCGGCAGCATCAAGTCAAGCAAGAGGGCATCCGGGCGCAACTCGTGCACCCGATAGAAACCGGTCTGGCCGTCGCTGGCGACTTCCACCTGGAACCCCGATTTCTCCAGATAACTCCGGTAGATGGTCGCGATCAGCGGGTCATCTTCGATGATCAGCACTTTTGTCATGACGCCAACCGCGTGCTCGCATGACATGATATGCCAACCGACCGCCCAACACCAAACCTTTTTGCACTCGTTCTCAACCTAAGTTGCTGCGTCGCACCGGCAAGTCGCTTGACAACTGCGCCAAGACCGTGTTGGCTCCACGGACAGTCCTGACTTTGGGGTCATGAAGACCATCCCCGCCCGCGAACGGATTCTCGGCGCCCTCTGGGGCGCTGTGGTGGGTGACGCCCTCGGGGTCCCGGTCGAGTTCAAGGACCGCGAAGCGCTCCGGTTGCACCCCGTCTCCGATCTCCTCGAATACGGCACGCACAGCCAGCCCAAGGGCACGTGGTCCGACGACACCTCGCTGGCCCTGTGCACCATCGAGAGCCTCCTGCGCGGGTTCGACACCGCCGACATGGGCCGCCGTTTTGTGGATTGGCTGCAGCACGGCAAATGGACCCCGCACGGCAAGGTGTTCGATATCGGCTTGTCCACCAACGCGGCCATTGCCCGCCTGGCCTCCGGCACTCCCTCCGAGCAGGCGGGCGCCACCGATTCCCAAAGCAATGGCAACGGCTCCCTGATGCGGCTGCTGCCGGTGGCGCTGTATTTCGCGGGCCACCCGCCGCGCCAGATTCTCGATGCCGCCCACCGCGCCTCCGCCATCACGCACGCCCACGCCCGCACGTTGATGGCCTGCGGCTACTATTCGTTGGTGGCGGCTCAATTGCTCCACGGACGCTCTCCCGCCGAGGCCGAGGCCGCCGCCGCGCCCGTCTTCCGCCGGGAGTACGAACTGCCTCCGTTCGCTTCGGAACGGGCCCATTTCAACCTCCTGCTCAACGGCACGCTCGCTGTCCAGCCGGAGCACGCCATCCGCTCCTCCGGCTATGTGATGGACACTCTGACCGCCACGCTGTGGTGTCTGCATCGCGCCCAAACCTTCGACGAGGCGGTGTTGCGGGCTGTCAATCTGGGGGGAGACACGGACACCACCGGCACCGTCACCGGCGGGTTGGCCGGCTTGATGTTCGGCCGGGCCGCCATCCCGCGCCATTGGTGCCGGTTGGTCGCCCGTTCCCTCGAGTTGGACCGTCTCTTCGAGACCTTCACCGACTCCCTCACCCGACCCGGCGGATACTACGACCCCGCCTTGGAGTGGAAAGGGTGACGCTGACGCCGCAATGCGGATTTGGCGGCACGAAAAGCAACCCGCCGCTCAACCGCCGCCTTTGACCGGCGAGTCGGGATCAAACAGGCCCGGGTAGAGGTGTTCGAGGCACTCCGGGCAGAGCGAGTGGGTGAAGGTGGCCAGGGAGTGCTCCATGAAGTAGGTCTCCAAGCGCTGCCAATAGCCTTGATCGTCGCGGATGCGCTTGCACTTGGAGCAGATGGGCAGCAAGCCCGCGAGCGTCTTCACCTGCCCCATGGCGTGCCGCAATTCGCCAATGAGGCGCTCGCGCTCCGCCTCCGACCGTTTCCGCTCGGTAATGTCATGGACCAAATGCACGGCGTCCACTCGATCCTCGGTGGGTTCCGGGAACGGATCGGCCACCGCCTCGATCCACCGGCATCCAAACGCGAGTTCGGCGACCTCCCGTCGCCGGCTCTGCCTCATGCGCACCACGGGACAGCCCTCCACCGGGCCGGTCGTGCCGTGCATGATCTCCCAGCAGAGGCGTCCCACCATGGCTTCCTGCGGCAAGCCGGTCATCTCCTCCATGCGCCGGTTGCAGTGAAGGATACGGTTGTTGCCGTCCAACAGGCAAATCGCGTCTTGAACGGCGTCAAACACTGCGCGCCAACTCTTGTCCGAAGCCATGGCCTTCGCGCTCGGCGATCCCCCCGACTCAACTCCAGCATCCATCATACCTTGACCTTCTGCTTCGAGGCTGGCGACCGCGATACGACGGGGCCGCCCAAGCCGTCGGGCGTACACCGACCGACTTGCACTTGCCGGGGAAACCACTCATCCTCGCTTCACGATGACACGGCGGCACCTTCCCCTCGTATGGCCCTGAGGCCATCAAGCCCTATCGCCTCTGAATCCGATTTTGTTAACAGCGCGGTCAATTGTCTTGGCCCAGCCACCGTCTACGCCCGCACCGTCGCACGGGTCGGGCGGTGTGTCAAATCGCGGGGCTCAGAATCGGAAGAGCACCACCATAACGCCCAAGGCCAGCTTCACAACCACCGCCATAACATACCTGACCTGTGGCACTTGGATAATCAGGATCACGGCCAGGAAACCGAAGCGGGCCATCTGCATGTAGGTTTCCTCGGACATCCCGATCACGTTCTTCAGCAGATGGGAACCGTCCAAGGGGGGGATGGGCAGCAGGTTGAAGACGCACAGCAGCAGGCTGATGATGGCGATATTGAGGATTTCCTGGGTCATGCTGGCGTAACCAGCCGCGAGAAAAAGCCGGGCAATCCCCACCACCACGACCGCCAACAGCAAGTTGGCGGCCGGCCCGGCCAGCGAAACCAGCGTATCATCCCGCCGCCGGTGGCCGAAGTTGTTGGGATTGACCTGCACCGGCTTGCCCCACCCGATGATGAAGGACGCCAACCCTGAACCACCGGCCGCCAGGAACATGGCCAGCAACGGGAGCACCACCGTGCCCAGCATGTCCATGTGCATAATGGGGTTGAGCGTCACCCGGCCTTGGAGGCGCGGGGTGTCGTCGCCGCACCGATCTGCAACCCACGCGTGCGCGGCCTCGTGAAACGTCAGGCCGATCAACAGCGCAATGTAGCTTAGCAGGCCGTCGATGATGACATTGCTGCTCATGTCCGCTCAGCCTACCACAGATTGAGGTGCCGGAAAGTGAAAACCGGCGGACTCTGCCCGAAAGGCTTGGGTAGCCGGAGCAAGCGGTCACCCCCGAGTCGTTTTGCCATCTGGGTCGCGTCAAATGGGAGTTTGACTTTCCCCCTGCTTGCGGCGAGTCTAGCCAAGCTATTGGGCATGAAATCCTTCTTCAAGCGCTGCTTCGCTGTAGGGTGCTTGAGCTTGTGCGCCTGCACGAGCTTTGCGGCCGCACCGGCCAATGATCTCTTCGAGCAAGCCATCGGGGTCCACTTCCTCGCCTCCGGGACTACCGC
The DNA here is from genome assembly GCA_964472515.1 of uncultured Verrucomicrobiota bacterium. Taxonomy (GTDB): domain Bacteria; phylum Verrucomicrobiota; class Verrucomicrobiia; order Limisphaerales; family J093; genus CAYYMW01. The sequence goes on from CAYYMW010000380.1 coordinate 3,553, forward strand.
CGAAGCCACGCGGGAGGAAGGCGAACCGGGGTTACCCGGGGACACAGCCGGGCAGACGATTTGGTGGCGATGGCAGGCTCCAGCCGATGGCCAACTGCGCCTCGAGACCACCCAGACGAACTACAGCACCGCGCTCGCAGTCTTCAGCGGAGACAGTCTGGCCAACCTCCGCATGCTGGCGCACAACGCCTACGTCTACCGGTACCAACGCGTTATTCCCAGCGACGAGACGCGGATGCGGGAGTCCGTTGCCGTGGATGTGGCGGCAGGGCAGGCGTATTACATCGCCGCAGACTGGCACCGTTACCGTTCGGTCTGGTGGTACTTCGGCCCACCGCAGGAGGACGGACCGGCGGGCGGCCCCGTGTCCCTGACTTTTCACTTTGTCCCCGCCCCGGAAAACGATGCCTTCGCCAACCTGGTGCCGCTTTCCGGCGGCCAAGTGAGCCTGACTCCTGACTGCACGGGTGCGAGCCGCGAACCGGGCGAACCAACCGGCTTGGAGCACACCATCTGGTACGAATGGACCGCACCGCACGGAGGCTTGGTGACACTCAGTCAGAGCGCGCTGACGCCGAAACCATCTCCCACCATAACCGTCCTCGAAACGGGCTTTCCACAGCCAACGTACGACGATCCGGACGGCTGGCCCGCGGGGGTGGTCATACCGATCCGGTCACAGTCGTCAGGAGGCGGAGGGGAGAATTATGGAAGTGTGATCACTATTATCTGGTGGCCGCCCTTCGAAATGGGCGGGGAGGTCGATCCACCTCCTCCATTCGTGCCCGGATTTGCCGTGTACCGGGGCGGGCGCTTGGACTCGCTCACGATCCTCGCCGCCAGCGGCGCCAATGGGACGCTGTCCTTCCAAGCCACCGCCGGGGAGGCCTATCAGATTGCCTTCGGCAGCCGCACCGTCACCCCGGGCACCAGCCCACTAAACCTGCTCCTGACTTACCCGCCCAACGACGATTTCAGCGCCCGCCTCCCGCTGGCCGGGGTGAAGACCAAAGCCAGCGGCTATCTGGCCGGCGCGAGCAGCGAGCCGGAGGAGCCCTTGCACGGCTCGGGTGCGTTGGGAACCACCGCATGGTGGAGTTGGCGCGCCCCGGAGGACGCGGAGGCGACGTTCACACTGACCCCCTTTGGCTTCCAGGCGGCGCTGGCGGTTTACGCAGGCGATGACCTTGCCAGCCTGACCCCGCTGGGAAGCAGCCTGACGCCGCCGGACAACCTCACCAATCCACCGGCAGCCCGCGTCACCCGGTCCATCCCCGGCGGCCAGAACGTGGCGATCGCCGTGGACGCCGTAAGCGGCACGCCCGGCGATTACCTGCTGGACCTCACCGCCGTGCCGGCCCCGCCCTCGCTCGATGCCCTCCGGCGCGGTCCCGCGCCGGATAACCGCCCCCTGCTCGACGTCGGCCACCTGCGCGGTCGCAAGTTCGCGGTGGACAGCTCGGTCAACATGCGCGATTGGGAGACCATCTTCGTCGGCATCGCCAACGCCAACCAAGCGACGCTCGAAGACTTCACGGCGGCCGGGTACGCCGCGCGTTTCTACCGGGTGCGGTTGGCGGAACCCAGCGAGGAGATCACCAGCCGACCGCCCGGGCGGTAGCCAGTCGCAAAAAGGCGCGATCCGAAGATCGCGCCTTGGGTGTGCAAATGGCTTGGAGGCGGGCTCAGGCCATGAGCTTCTTCAGCGCCGCGAAGGAGACCGCGGTGGCTTCCATGGAACTCTTGCCGTCGGGATAGACTTCTTGTTCGAGGGTGATCCAATCGGTGCCGCCAAATTCGCGACAGGCCGCGATGACCGCCACCCAGTCAACGGAGTCTTGTCCCAGGAATGCCTTCTTGGACTTGTCGTCGCCCACCACGGTGGGCTTGAAGTGCGTGCTGCGCATCCGGCCCTGGTACTTCCTCATCATGGCAACCGGGTCGAATCCGGCAGCGGCGGTCCAACCGCAGTCTTGCTGGAGGATGACGTCCTTGGAGGTCCGCTCGGCAAACAGATCGTAGTAAGTCTTGTCGCCGTCTTTCTCGAATTCGTGCTTGTGGTTGTGGTAGCCGCAGGCCATGCCCAGCGGTTTCAACTTCTCGGCCGTCTGGTTGAACAACTCCGCCAGCGCCTTGCTTTTCTCGTGGTTGGTGAAGTCGCCATCGCCAGGAACGATGAGAAACTTGCAGCCGATGGTCTGGTGAAACTCGATGGTTTTGGCCAGCGCGTCCCCGCGGAACGAGTTGGTGCCGATGTGCGTGGCCGCCACCTTGAGCCCCAGGTCATCCAGCTTCTGGCGCAGTTCCTTGGCCTTGCTGCCGTATTGGTAGTAGCCGGCGAACTCCACGCCGTCGAAGCCCATCTTGGCCACTTCGGCCAGCGAGGCGTCGAAATCCTTGCCGCAAAAATCGCGGATCGAGTAAAGCTGGAGGGCGAGGGGGATCTTCTTGCCGGCCGCGAGCAGGCCGGGGCAAGCGCCCACCGCCGCCGCGCCGAGGAGGGACCGGGTTACAAACTGGCGTCGAGAAAAATTGTGTTCTTGCATAGGTGTCTGTTCATACCACCCGCGCGCCGGGACGTCGAGCACGCTCTGCGCGCGGGCAAACGGGGTTGGAGCGGGCAGGCTACCGGTTCTGCTTCAGAAACCGATCGATCTCCGTGCGCTTGGGCGCGGAGGGTTGGGCGCCCATTCGCGTGACCGAGATGGCGGCGGCGGCATTGGCGAACCGCACCGCCTCGGGCAGGGGCTTCCCCTCCCCCAGCGCCACGGCCAGCGCGCCGTTGAAGATGTCTCCGGCGGCGGTGGTGTCCACGGGTTTGACCTTGAAGCCCGGCACCAACTGCGCCCCTCCGGCCTCGGCTACGAGGGCACCCCGCGCACCCAGGGTCAGGATGACGGTGGTGGGGCCTTTCGCCAGCAGCGCGGCGGCGGCCCGGCGGGCGCCGGCCTCGTCTTTCACCGCGAGGCCCGTCAACAACTCCGCCTCGGATTCGTTCGGCGTGAGGATGGTCACCTTCCGCAGCAACTC
>CAYYMW010000381.1:0-6546 GCA_964472515.1 uncultured Verrucomicrobiota bacterium
AAAGGGGACATTTTTATCGAGTTCAATAGGGGACATTCTCACGGAGTTCCGACACATCCGCGACATCGTGGTGGCGGAGGTGGAGCGCCTCTATCTCGAACGATGGAATCAGGCGCGCCGTGTGCCGCCCGGCCCATTCTGGGACGCCGCCCGCCGCCATGACGAGGCCCGGAACGACAAGCGCCGCGCCTTCCGTGAATTGTCAGAGGAAAAGTACGCCGTTACGCGCGAACTCATCGGTCACCCCTGGGTGCCTTACGCAGTGCATGAATACTACGACGAGGAAATCACCGGCCTGTTCCTGGGGTTCCTGCCGGAGGAGAAGCAGCCGTGGGCAGCCTCCGCGGCCTGGCAGTGGTCCCAGCGTTTCGAGTACCAGCGCGAGCAACCCGGGTACCTGCGCTGTCCCGAGAACCAGGCGCGCGAGGAGGCCATGATCCAGGACTTGCTGCGCGAGTTGGGGAGTATTCTGACCCCGGAGGAGCTGGAGGAAGGCATGCTGCGGGCGGTCAGCATCGTCCACCTCTTCTCCAACCGCGATGGCGATCTGGCCGGGATCAGACTCACGGGCGCGGAATTCCGGGAGTTGGTGAAACTCGAGACGGAAATCCTCCCGCCGTGGCGAAGCGAGATGGACTGGCGCGGCAGCCTCCCTGATGACGAGGAGGAGGCCCTCAGGGCGAAGATCGACGAGCGTTTCAAAGCAGTGCTGGGGCCGGCCCGTTTCGCGGAATATGACCGCGCCCGCAACGATGACTACCGCGCGATCCACCGGCTCGTCGAAGCCGAGCGACTGCCGACCACCACGGCGCAGCGCGTCTTCGAGCTTACCCAGGCGGTCGAGCAGCGGGTGGAAGCGGTGCGCGACGATCCCGACCTCGATCGGGGAACCAAGCTGGCGCGGCTGGAGGCACTCCAAGCCGACGCGGTACGCCAGGTGGAACTGGCGCTCGGTCCCAAGGCTTTCACCAACTACCTGAGCGGGCATGGCCAGTGGCTGACCAACCGCTTCACCCTGCCGGCCAGGGAGGAGGAACCATGACCTTGCGCCTGCCCATCGGGGTTTCGCTCGCGCTGAACGTGGCGCTCGGCGCGCTGTTTCTCTGGCTGGGCCGTCCGCGCCCGATGCCGGCACCCCCCATCCCCCCGCGAAGGACACTGGCCGCGGTTCATCAAACCAACGCGCCCGCACTTTCCGGGCCCATTGCGGTGGCGAATGCCTCCCCCGTGCCATTCCACTGGAGCCAGCTCGAATCCGACGACTACCACCAGTACCGCTCGAATTTGCTGGCGGTGGGCTGCCCGCCGGCCACCGTGGCTGACATTGTCCGCGCCGATCTCAACCAGCTTTTCGCCCATCGCCGCCACGAACTGGCTGCACCGTACCAGGCCCGGTTCTGGGAACTGGCCGCGCCCCCGCCCCGGAAGGAGGAGGTCGAGACGCTGAACGACCAATTGCGCGAGCTGGGCAAGGAACGCAAGGCGGTGCTCAAGGCCGTGCTGGGACGAGACGCCGAAGAAGGCGAGTTCCTCCACGACGAAAGCCCCGAATTCGAGGAGACGGAGGAACTGGCCTTTCTGCCGGAGGAAAAGCGGGCCGCCGTGAAGGCGCTGGAGGAACGCTACAACGAGCGGCGCGGGCAGATTCACCGGGACGTGCGCGACGTGACGGCGCGGAACACCGCCCTGGCCCAACTTCGCAGCGAGCAGCGCCAGGAACTGGCGCAACTCCTGACGCCCGCCGAACAGGAGGCCTGGCTCTTCCACCGCTCGCCCACCGCCGAACTGGTCAACCGTCAACTGCGCGGCTTCACGCCCACGGTGGCGGAATTCCGCCGGCTTTACTCCGCCCAGGAAGCCATTGACCTTCAGCAGGAGCAGCACTTCGCCGAGACCCTCAAGCAAACCGAGGAATCCCGCCGACAAGCCCGCGAGGAGGCTCTGCGCACCGCGCTGGGGGAGACCCGCTACGCGGAGTACCAACGCGAGACGGACGGGAAGTATAAGGATCTTCGGGCGTTGGCCACCCAGTACCAGTTGGCGGAACCGGCCATCCAGCAAGCCTATGACCTGACCCGCCAGGCGGAACAACAGGCCAACGCCTTGCGGCAAGCGGGTTTTGCCTCGCCGGCGGAACGCACCACCGCCCTCCAGGAACTCCGCCGCGCCACCGAACTCTCCCTCCAGGGAGTCCTGGGCGAGCAGGCCTACACCGTCTATAGCCACGAGCAGCGCGGCTGGCTCGACGGCCTCCTCCGAGCGAAATAGCGCGCGTCGTTCCGTCCCTTCGATCCCAAAACGACGACGCCCGCCGATGGGCTCGCGCCACCGGCGGGCGGTGAACAATCAGTCTGTCTTGGTCAACGGGGAACGCGCACCAAGCGGAACAGCCCCATCGGTTCGGTCGGGCTCAATGCCACCGTGAAGGTGAAGGGCATGGCGGTCGGCGACACGCGCGTCACGTCCTGCCATTCGGTGCGCTGCAGGTGCTGCTGCACGAAGTCGTCCCAAGTCAGCCACTCGACCGCCTCGGTCACATCCACAAAGGAGCACCAGGTGGGGATCGCTTCTCCGTTGAACTGCCACTCGGCTTGATCCACCAACGCCGGAGCCGACTGGAGGATATAATCGTCGGTGGCGGTCGTGTCGTGGATGGTGAACTCGAAGTCCGACCCTCCCAGTGGACGAATGCTCAAGCCATGGTTGGCGTTGGGCGTGACCGTGAGGGTCACCGTGTTGTTGGTGGTGTAGCTTGGCGAACCGTTGTCCGTCAGGGTCAGATCCAGCAGGTATGTCGCTGCGGTTGCATCCGCGGGCACGGCCCACTCGATGACGCCCGTGTCAGGAGTCAGGGTGGCCCCAGCGGGGGCACCGGTCATGGCGTACTGGAGGGGGTTCCTCGGATAGTCGCGATCCCCCGCGAAGAGCGGGAAACGCAACGTTTGGCCGGGTTGCACGGCCAGGACCGAGGAGCGCAGCCAAGGACGATCATTCACCTCGTTGACGGTGACTCTCACCGTGGTCATCTCGTTGGCCTCGCCGTTGCCGTAGTCCACCACGTAGACGGGTATGTTGTACACGCCCGGACCCTGGCGCTCGCTGGGCGTCCAGGAGAACACGCCGGTTTCAGGGTCAATCCACGCGCCCTGCGGCGCCCACGGCAGGCTGAACGCCAGACTGGAATTGGCGTCGGCCCCGACGGCGTTCACTTTGAAAGACAGCTGTGTCTTCTCGTCCACCTGCTGATCCGGCACGTCGGCCAAGCCGATGTTGCCGATCTGGATCATCAGGTCGTCGATGTACCAGCCGGGGGCATAGCCCAGGAAGCACGCGGTGGTGGCGTAGGTCTGGAAGCCAAGCCGCACCTCCTTGCCCGCGTACGGCGTAAGGTCCAGCCAGGCCCGGCTCCACTGCCCGTCGCTGCTGGCGCCGATGTTGTCCGACAGCGCCTGCCAGTCGCCCGCGCCAACCTTGATCTCGACCCGGCCGTAGTCGCCGCAGTCGTAGCTCCACCAATGCCAGAACCGCAACCGGGGAAGCTGATCCGCTTCCGGCACCGTGAATGCCGGACTCACCAGCCGCGCGCTCCGGTTTTCGGGATGGTTCCCATCCAGCACCGTCGCCGCGCAGTTGGTCCCGCTGTGCGCCGCCCCGGGCCCGCTGGCGGGCACCCCGATCTCCCAGATCCCAAAGTCGGTGGCCGAACCGCCAATGTAATCCACCAGCCAGCCGCCCCAACCGCCCTCGAAGCCATCGGGCTGGGCCGGCAATCCAGAGGCCGGCAGCGGTCCCGTCTCGATGGTCACGTCGTCGATGTACCAGCCGGGGGCATAGCCCAGGAAGCACGCGGTGGTGGCGTAGGTCTGGAAGCCAAGCCGCACCTCCTTGCCCGCGTACGGCGTAAGGTCCAGCCAGGCCCGGCTCCACTGCCCGTCGCTGCTGGCGCCGATGTTGTCCGACAGCGCCTGCCAGTCGCCCGCGCCAACCTTGATCTCGACCCGGCCGTAGTCGCCGCAGTCGTAGCTCCACCAATGCCAGAACCGCAACCGGGGAAGCTGATCCGCTTCCGGCACCGTGAATGCCGGACTCACCAGCCGCGCGCTCCGGTTTTCGGGATGGTTCCCATCCAGCACCGTCGCCGCGCAGTTGGTCCCGCTGTGCGCCGCCCCGGGCCCGCTCGAAGGTTGGCCAACCTGCCAGATCGAGTAATCATCGGCCGACCACCCGTTCCAACCCAGTTCGAAGCCTTCGATGCGGTTGACGTAGTCTTTAATGGTCAGGCTAACAGTCCGGCTTTGGGTTACGCCGAATTGGTTGCTGGCCGCGAGGACATAATGCCCCGCATCCGCCTGACTTAGCCTGGAAAGCGTCAGCGCCGAGTTTGTCGCGCCACCCACCACACTGCCGTTGTGGTACCACTGAAAAGCCGGGCGAGGCGTCCCCAAAGCCAAGCCCTTCAGCGTCACACTGTTGAGCAGGAGGGCCTCCTCGTCGGCTGGTTCCTGAACGAACACCGGCTTGGGCCCGCCACCATAACACTTGCCCACGCTGCCGCCCGCATAGAGTGCCGCCACTTCGTCGGCGCTCAGCGCGCGCCTGTAGATGGCCGGTTCGTCCACCAGACCGTTGAGGAACTGGGCGTCCCCGCGGCGTCCGATATACAACGGCGAGGCGCCATTCCCCGTTTCTCCGGTGAACTCCTTGCTTTCGGCCATCAGTTGGCCGTCTTGGTAGAGTCTCAGGTACTGTCCTTTCTTGAGCACTGCGGCCAGATGGTGCCAGTGGTTGGTCAGCAACTGTCCGGCGGCGACGCTCGCATACGTGGTCTGACCGTCGGCAGGCGAAAGCCAGAACTCCGGCACACCGGTCGTGGTGACGGTCAAGCCATACTCCCACCGGCCCGGATCGCCCTTACCGACGATTGTCCTGCGGTCCTGCGCGGTGGCGTCGTCGTGCAAAGGCATCGCAGGCAGGTTCACCCACGCCTCAACGGTCATTTCCCCGTCTGCGCCTGCATGCGGGCTCAACGCCGGGGAATCAGGGATGGCCAGGTAGCCGCCGACGCCATCGAAACCAAAGGACTGGCCTGCAAGGCCTTCGGGGAAGGTAACGTTGCCCCACACCTCCCCGGGGTGGTGCCCGGTGAAATCCAGACCGTTGCCATCCGCCGGCCACCAGGCGACCAAATCGTCCGGAGTCGCCGCGCAGTGCTGGACGGTTAGTTGCGCGCCCGCACTGGTAATGGATTGCGCGCCGCAGGTGGCCACGAGCTTGTAGACGCCGTTATTGGCGGGAGTGAGATCGGCCAGGAGCAGCGTGAAACCGGTCTGCCCGGCCAGGGGGGAATCGTTGAAGAGCCATTGATAGGTGGGCCGGGGTGAGCCCATGGCCAGGCCGGTCAGCGTCACTTCACCGAACAACGGGGCAGTCTGGGGTTGCGGTTCGAGCAGGAAGGCCGGGGTGCCATCTCCAAAGCACATGCCCGTGCTCCCCGCCGCGTACAGCGCGGCGATCTCGTCCGCCGTCAACGCCCGGCGATGCACGGTGATTTCGTCGAGGTCGCCTTGGAAGACGGCGGCAGGGTCGTCGGTCGTCGCGCCTCCGATAGCCGAGCCGGTGCTGTCCGCTGTCGTGGCGGGGGTGGCGGCGGCGGTCCCGGCGGCGGCTCCGTTGACGTACAAGGTGCGGGTGGTGCGGTCCAGCACCACCGCCACGTGGCTCCAAGTGTTGGCGGGCAACGTGACCGTGCTTTCGAGCGGGTTCGCGCCGTTGATCAGCGAAACGAGCTTGCCTGAGGTCTTCTGCAGGCCCAAAGCCGCCACCCGGTTGCCTTCCGTGTAGACGAGAGGCGAGGCGGAGCCATCGAGGGTGGAGGGTTTGACCCAGCCCATGATGGTCCAGCGGTTGGTGCGGCTGAGGTCGATCGAAGTGGCTTCGGGAATGCGCACCTTGCCGGCTCCCTCGAAGTGGAAGGCATCGCCCACCATCCCTGGCGCGTAGGTCACAGTACCCTGAACGGTGGCAGCCCGCTGGTTGATGACGTTGTAGGCATGGTTGTCGCCAGGCCACCAACCCGCCAGATTGGTGCCTCCCGGAGCACATTGGGCGGTCGCTGGGACCGACGAAAGCAGAGGCACAAGGAGGGCAACTCCCACCGCGCCCCACGATTGCATTCGAGGTAGTATGGTTGCGTAACACATAAACACAGCACATCACTTCACTTGATTCCTAACACGATCGGGCAAGAACAGACGCACGCCTTCTACCCAATCGCATTCTTAAGAGCAAGTCTCTCCTTGCTGCTTCCGTGCCAACCTCGAAGCACCCCAGGAACTGACATTTAACCTACTGATAGAAAGCATCTTACACACACAAATCAAGAATGACAGGAGCCCCGCAGGGAGGTCGCGATCTTCTCAGCGCGTCCGACCCTCCTTCTCCCACCATCCAACTTCTATTCCGCGGCGCGCCACTCCATTCCCTAGCGGCGCTTGCCCGCCGAATCCGCAGGCACGACCAGGAACCCGCCCCCCCCCGCGATTCCCT
>CAYYMW010000382.1:0-6502 GCA_964472515.1 uncultured Verrucomicrobiota bacterium
GTCTACTACACCCCGCTGGTGCTGCTGATCGGCGCGCTCGTCTGGGCCTTCCCGCCCCACGATCTCGACCGCGTGATCTCCGTCCTCGTCATGGCCGTCCCCTGCGCTTTCATCCTCGCCTCCCCCACCGCCATGGTGGCCGCCCTCTCCGCCGCCGCCCGCCTGGGCATCCTGATCAAGAACGTGGCCGATCTCGAGGCCGCGGGCCGCATCTCCGCTTTCATCTTCGACAAGACCGGCACCCTCACCACCGGCAAGCTGGCGGTCAGCCGTCTGGCCCCGATTAGCGACGTCAAGCCGGTCGAACTCCTCCGGGCCGCCGCTTCCGCCGAGAAGTACAGCAACCACCCCACCGCCAAAGCCCTCGTCCAACTGGCTGGCGAAGCCGGGGTCCCCCTGGGTGAGCCGAAGGATTTCGCGGAGTCAGCCGGGCGCGGCGTCTTTGCGCGCATCGAGGGCACCGAAGTGCTCGTGGGCCGCGCCCAATGGCTCAAGGATAAGGGCATCAAAGAGGACTTCCTTTCTTCCGTCGACCTTAACGAGACCGAGGGCTTCAGCCTCATTTTCGTGGCCCGCAACGGTCACTTCCTTGGCTGGATCGGCCTGCGCGACGAAACCCGCAAGGAAGCCCGCGACTCCCTCACGGCCCTGACCGCCAGTGGCATTCGCCGCATCGCCATGGTCACCGGCGACCGCCAGCCCGTCGCCGCCCGCGTCGCCCGCGAGATCGGTTGCGAGGAAGTCATGGCCGAGTGCCTCCCGCAGAACAAGGTCGATTTCGTCGCCCAAATCAAGAGCAAGGGCTATCGCGTCGCCGTCGTCGGTGACGGTGTGAACGACGCGCCCGCGCTCGCCGCTGGCGACATCGGCATAGCCATGGGGGCGGCCGGCAGCGAAGTGGCCATCCACAGCGCCACCATCGCGCTGATGAACAACGACCTCCGGCGCGTCCCCTTCCTGGTGCGTCTCTCGAAGTCGACCCGCGGGGTCATCAACCAGAATTTTCTCTTCGGCGTGCTGTTCATTCTCGGGGGCATGGCCCTGGCCGCCGCCGGCTACATCCGGCCGGTGCAGGCCGCCATCCTCACCAACGTCGGCTCCTTGGTCGTCGTGTTCAACAGCGCCCGGTTGGTCCGCCAAGGCGAGGAACTCGAACCCTTCCAGCCGCCTGCCGCCGCCTTCGACAAACAAGTCGACGCCTGAGCCCGGAGCGCCTCCGGTTCACCCAGCGCCAAGGTTGGGCAGCGGTCAGCCGCCCTGAATAGGCATCATTCCGCCCTCGTCCGATGAACATGAACACGCCATCGGACAAACCGTCGCAACGTTGGCCCCGGTTGGGGGTGGGCCTGCTGCTGCTGGCCTGCCTGCTCCTGGCCTTCCTGAGCTATCAACAGGCCCGGACGATCCGCGAACTGCGCCGCCAGAACGATACCCTGCTCCTCCAAGTCGAGCTTCAGTCGGAATCGTCCTCGTCGGCAATCGTCAAGACGGAAGCCAGGCCCGCTGCCAACGATGAACTGACCCGCCTTCGCGCCGAGGTTCTCCGCCTGCGGGGGCAGGTGGGCTTGCTCCGCAACCAAGCCCCGCACCCCCCGGTCGAGCCCGCCCCGTCAACTCCCGCTAGTCCAGCGTCCGAGCCGCCCGCCTCCGGTGCCACCCAACCCGGCGCTGGCCCGGCCCATCCTCCCCTGCTGGCAACCACGGTCACCCCCTTGGGCGAGACCGTTCGCTACGGCTATCGCCAGGGCACCAAGGTCACCATCGAAGGCACCTCCACCATCCACGATTGGACGGTGGAAGGCTCGATCATCGGCGGCGCCTTCGAAGTCGAGTCCACCTTCGTCACCGACCGATCCCTCAAGTCCGTCCCCAGCCTGCGCACCAAGGGCGTCGCTCCCTCGGTGGACGTCTCGATTCCGGTTCGTTCCCTCAAGAGCAAGTACACCAAGATGGACGAGATCATGCAGGAGGCCATGCGCATGAAGGACAACCCCAAGATCCTCTACCGCTGCTCCGAAATGATCGTGAAGGGCGATGTGCCGCCTTCGGGCACCCCGGTGAAGTTCGACACCAAGGGCGAACTCGTCATCGCGGGGGTCACCAACCAAATCGACATGGAAGTGACCCTGGAGCGGCTCGAGAACGAGACCATCAAGTTCAGCGCCGCCAAGCCCCTGAAGATGACCGCCTTTCGCATCACACCGCCCTCCCCCAGCATCAGCGGCGGCTTGATCAAGACGGGCGATGACGTCACCGTCCGCTTCGAGTGGTTGGTCGGCTTCCGGCGCTAGCCAGCTTGAGGCAGTCTACCGCAGCCTTGCCAGTTGACGTGTGGCTCAGCGCCGGGGTTCCACTCCCAGCAGATGGTGGACGAAGAAGTCCATTCGCCGCCGGTTGCCGTACGGACTCTCGGCGCTGCCGTGCCCGCTGCCGGGCACCACCAGCAACTCGAAATCCTTGTCGGCCTTGATCAGCGCATTGACGACCTGCATGGTGGAAGCGGGATCGACGTTGTCATCCAACTCGCCCACCACCAGCAGGAGTTTGCCCTGCAAGCGGTGCGCCTGGGTGACATTGGACTGCTCGGCGTAATGCGGCCCAATGGGCCACCCCATCCACAGTTCATTCCACCAGACCTTGTCCATCCGGTTGTCGTGGCAGCCACAATCGGCGACCGCCGCTTTGTAGAAGGAGGGATGGGCGAGCACGGCGCGCAGGGCGTTTTGCCCGCCGGCGGAGCCGCCGTAGATCCCGACACGGGACAGGTCCAGCTGCGGATACTTGGCGGCGGCAGCCTGCATCCAGAGGATGCGGTCCGGCAATCCCGCGTCGCCCAGGTTCTTCCAGCAAACATCGTGGAAGGCCTTCGAGCGCTCGGAGGTGCCCATGCCGTCGATTTGCACCACGATGAACCCCAGTTCCGCAATGCCTTGCTGTCGGTGATGCAGGCCGAAGCCCTTGGGCACAAAGGCCCCCTGCGGCCCGGCGTAGATCTCCTCGATGACCGGGTACTTGCGCCCCTTCTTGAAGTTCGAGGGACGATAGATGATACCGTGGATGTCGGTCTGGTTGTCGCGGGCCTTGGCCACGAACCGCTCGGGCGGCCGCCAACCGGTCTTGAGCAATTCGGACCAGTCCGCCTTTTCCAACACTGTTACCAGCCTCCCCTCTTCGCACCGGCGAAGCTCAGTAGTGGGTGGCTGGTCCACCCGCGACCACGTATCCAGGATGAACCGATGGTCGGGCGAGAACGCGACGTCATGGGTGCCATCCCCTTCGCTGAGCACCACCAGGCCGGAGCCGTCGAAGTTCACCCTCGCCAGGTGGCGGTAATAGGGATCCTGCCCCGGGCAAATGCCACCCGCGAAGAACCAGATCTGACGTTTGTCGTCGTCCACCCGCTGGACCTCGCGCACCACCCACTCGCCGCGGGTGATCTGGTTCTTCACCCGACCAGTTCTCGTGTCGTAAAGATAGAGGTGGTTCCAGCCGTCGCGCTCGGACATCCAGAGGAGTTCGCCGGTCTGGTCCAAATGGTGGAGGTACTGCTTGCCCGCGTAGTCGATGAACGTCTTGCTCTGCTCGTCCACGACGGCGCGCGCCTGGCCGGTAATCGCCTCCACCGCGATGACGCGCAACACCTGGTGCCCGCGCTGGTTGTAGACAAAGGTGAAATGGGACGAGTCTGGGGCCCAGCGCAGGTCTTCGTTGCTCCACGGATTGGCGAAGAGGGCGTCCGCGATCTCCAGATGCCGGCCGGTGGCGGTCTCGAACAAGTGCGGCTTCGAGACGGGCATGCGGTCGCCGGGTTTCGCGTAGTCGATGGTATGGAGCTTGGGCTGAAGCTGGTCCTTGGGAGAAGACTCCACGAAATGGACCTTGCGATGATCGCCGTCGAGCGTTCGCATCACGACGAACCGGCTCGAATCCGGCGCCCAGAAGACGGCTCCCTCGTAGGCGTCACCCGGCTTGCCATCGGTGGTGAGCGAGCGGTCGAAGCCATCCGTCTTGTTACGCAGAGTCACGTTGGCGTCGCGCAGCAGGACCGCCCATTTCCCATCAGGCGAAGCCGCGCCGGTGTCTGGCGGAGCGGGTCTGGGTTCCTCTGTGGAATGGGCGATCGGTTCCGCGCGGGTGATGGCCGCCGTGCCAGCGTCGTCCGTGGCTTCGAACGCGGCCAGCAGGCCGCCGTCCTTGGTCGTGGCCTTCCAGACGTGGCCGGCAAAGGTGTGCTGCCGTTTCTGTTCGCCGGGCTTCAGGGTGTGGTACCGCTTCTCGCCGCCATCGGTATCCAGCCAGTAGATGTCGATCTCCCGGTCGGTCCGGTTCAGAAAGGTAATGGAGGTCTCCGCCCCGGTGCGGCGGGACCGGTGCGGCCGGTCGCCCGCGGTCAGGGAGCCCTCCTCGGTTGCGGCGCCATCCGCCACCTTCAATTGGTACGAAGCCAGGTCGCACCGCCAGCGCTTGCCATCGGTGTCAAACAACATCGCTTGGGCGTCGGGTTGGAGCTTCAACCGCTCCAAAGGAAGGCGCTTGGCTTCAACCGGCTTCCCCAGCGCCAGTCTCAGGGCCGCCGCCAACTTCTCATGATCGAAGGCGGGGCGGCGGGTGCCCGCCTCGGCATCTACCAGGACAAACTCATGCTGCTCCGCAGCGGTTTGTACTTTGTACCAGAAACGGGTGTTGCCCGGCAGCCAATGGGGCGTGACCCGCTGGCGGAAAACCTTGTTCTCGGTGCGCTTCGGCAGGCTGGCGGCCCGCTCATAGTCCGCCCGGGTGCCTTGCGCAGCCAGGCTGCAACTGAGCAGCAGCACGGCTAGCCAGAACAACAACCCGGCACTCCGAAGTCGCCTGCCGCAGGCCCGAACCGGCGCGCTCATCGGTGCATCAGGGCTTCGATTTCGTCCGCCTCGATGGGAATGTCGGCCATGAGATCGGTGTTGCCGTTCTCGCCGACGAGGATGGTGTTCTCGATGCGCACCGCAAAGCCCTCTTCGGGGATGTAGATCGCCGGCTCCACGGTCATCACCCAGCCGGGTTGGATGGCCTCGGTGGTGAACCCCACATCATGCACATCGAGCCCGATCGGATGGCCCACCCCGTGCATGAAGTATTTCTTGAAGGCGGGTTGGTCGGGATTCTGCCGCTTGATCTCGCCGGGCTTCAGCAAACCAAGCCCCAGCAGTTCCTGCTCGATCAGCGCCTCCGCCTCCTTCTGCCAGACCTTGGGCAGCTTGCCGGGCACCAGGTTCTTGCACGATTGCCGGAACACGCGCAGCACCGCCTGATAAACCTGCTTCTGTCGGCGCGAGAAGCGGCCGTTGACCGGAATGGTGCGGGTCAGATCGGCATTGTAGTTGGCATAGCTGGCGGCAACGTCCAGGAGCAGCAATTGTCCCTTCTTGCAGGGGGCCGAGTTTTGGATGTAGTGCAGCGCGCAGGCGTTGAGGCCGCTGGCAATGATCGGCAGGTAGGCGAACCGCCCGTTGCGCCGGATGAATTCGTGCGCGAACTCGGCCTCGACCTCGGTTTCCGTGACGCCCGGCTGGGTGAAGCCCAGCACGCGGCGGAACCCCTCCCCGGTGATGGCACACGCCTGTCGGATCAGCTCCAGTTCCCGCTCGGACTTGACGATGCGCAACCGGTGCATCAGCCGCGCCAGACGGTGGTACTGGTGCAGCGGGTAGCGGCGTTGGCAATCGGCCACGAAACGCGCGTCCCTCGTCTCCACTTCGACCACCGCGCGCTTGTGCTCGTTGGCATTAAGGTACACCGCGTCCGACTCGCACATCAGGCGGTGGAACAGTCGCGGGAACTCCGACAGCCAGTGAACCTGTTGGACACCCGTCAGCTTGCGGGCTTCCTCCTTGGTCAGCTTGTGGCCCTCCCAAGTTTCGATCCCCGGCGTGGGCTCCCGGAGGAACAGCAATTCCCGGTGCTTCTCGTCATCGGCCTGCGGATAGAGCACGAGCATGGTCTCCTCCTGCTCGACCCCGGTGAGGTAGAACAGGTCCGAGTTAGGCCACACTGCCGCCGAACCGTCCGCGTTGGTGGGAGGAATATCGTTGGCGTTGACCACCGCCAACGAATTGGGGCACATCAATTGGGCTAGGCGCTCGCGGTTCTCGACGAAGAGCTTGGGATCGATGGGGGCGTGTCTCATAGGGAGGGGAGGCTTGCTCGTGGACTTCGACCGGGCTCAGACGTCAAGGCGGCAGCCGGGACAAGGGCAAACCCCGCCGGCGCCAGATCCTGCGATGTCAGAACGCAGTTCATTGTGACGGGCAATTAAATCCCAAAACCCACCTCTTGACTACCCCAAGTTGCGTCTGGCAGCCAACCTCCGGACCACACCCCCCCGATGCTCGGACACAACCCTGCTCGGAGGGTGGGATAGACGACCCGGCGAAGCTCGAGCGCGGGAAGATCCCCGCAACGGTCTCTGACCGAGCGAGAGACCACGCCGCCCGGCTCAAGACCCGCCCCCCGCAGGGCCAAGCTC
>CAYYMW010000383.1:0-6495 GCA_964472515.1 uncultured Verrucomicrobiota bacterium
GGGGTGGAGGGGGAGGACATAGTGTGGCTAGATCATTCGCGAATGACCACGCTTCCCGTCAATCGGTCTCGCGTTCATGCTGGGATTGTCCCTCAATCGCGCGGCTGCTTCAAGGCGTTTGGACGACAAGCGTGAGGTTCCACCCTGAGGAGCGAGCGTCGCGCGAAGGTCTTCATGAGGCTCGGCGGGCTTTGTCGCATAGCGCCAGGACACCCTGTGGGTCGGCTGGAGTTGGCAGGGGGTAACTCCGAACGGTGTCGTTGGTCCAGAGTCCGATCTTCTCCCGCTTTAGCTTGTGACCGGGGGTGAAGAGACAATTGTAGTCCGAACGGAGCTTCGCCAGATGCTCGGCCTCCGCGGCGAGGTGTTGGAGGCGGTCGACGATTTCATCCACCGGTCCGATCTCGATGCCAGTCCACCGGCGCTTCTTGAGCTCTGCCACCACGTAGGTAGACCCACTGCCCCCGAACGGATCGAACACGGAATCCCCTTCGCGAGATGCCATCTGGATAACGCGGTCGAGCAACTTGATCGAGAGCTCGTTGGCGCCCTGGCGTTTCTTGTAGCGCCGGTGACGGACCGGCGGGATGTCGTTCCAGACGTCCGTGAGGTTGACGCCCAGGGCATTCATCTTGTCCTTGTAGCCGCCGTAGTCCACCAAGTCGCGGAGGCAGTGCGGGCAGATCTCCATGGGCAGGCGGTCGGGTTTGAAGGCGGCCGGACGTTCGCCCTTCGTGTAGTAGAGGAGCGAGTAGTGCGACGGATAAAGCCGCCCAGCGATAGGCAGCGAGAACTTGATGTCGATCGTGATCCAGTCCCGGAACGTCAGCCGGCTGTTGAGAAACTCGGCCAGGGCCGTGTTCCACTTGGGCAGATTGTAGAGGAAAAAGCTCCCGCCTTCCGCCAGCAGCCGGACGCATTCGTCGATCCAAGCGAACGACCAAAGGAGGTAGTCCTCGTCCTTCAGCGCATCGTCGATTTTCGATGGGTAGGCCTTGTCCAAGTTGAACGGAGGGTCGGCAAAGATCAATTGGAAGGCTCCCGCCGGAAGGCCCTTCATCAAGCTCAGACAATCTCCTTGGTAGAGCGTGCCGTATTCCGTCGTGAGCACGCTGCGGGGAGCGGTCTTGGAAGGTGCGGGGGCAACGTCCGGCTCCGCTGCTTCCGCGAAGGTGTCCGCCCGTTCCATCAACAGCCGTCGGACCCCCTCATCGATCAGCCCCATGCGGAGTTTGATGACCAGCGGATTGACCCCCAGCGCTGCACAGATCGCCCGTAACTGCGGTTCGGGCGGCACCAGAAAGCGCTCATTCCAGTACTTCACCAGGGACGGAGAAACGCCGCCCATGGTCGCGATGCGCTGCAGTTCCGCTTTGCGCGGTTCCACACCCAGGGCGGAAAGCAATGACTTCAGCGGTCTCATTCGACTTGCGGACTATAGTCCGTAGCGCGTCCAAGTCAATTCCTGTAGAACCGGGCAGGGTTGAAACTGGACCGGACATTCGGAAGTGTGCTCAAGTCCTTGCGGAATGCGAAAGAAATTTCGCAGGAGCGTCTCTCCGAATTGAGCGGTCTGGATCGGTCCTATATCTCGCTGTTGGAACGAGGACTCCGACAACCCTCGCTCGAAACCCTGTTCCTGCTCGGGAAGGCGCTGGAGATATCCCCCTCGGCCATCGTCGCGCGGGTGGAGAAGGAAACCCATGCGCCTTAAACAGCGTCGGGATATCCTGGTGGGCGGGCGCGTGAAAGGAACCCTTTGGTTCCGCACCGTCTGCGAGGAAGTTGAGGCCGCCATCGCCTCGGTCGTAAATCCCCCGGGCGCGAACGGGTTCAGCATCAATCCGACGAAGCAAGGCAACGGAGTAGTTCCCATCAAGGCAGCCTTTGTCCGGTGCCTGCGGGAGCGCTTCGGCTGGCAAACAGAAGTCGCGCTGGCAATCTCGTCTTCGGAAGCCGATGCCGGGCCGGTTGACGCCGTGAAGGAGTTGGCCGGGATGACAAGGCGGTATGCGGTCGAATGGGAGACGGGCAACATTTCCTCAAGTCACCGTGCCCTCAACAAGATCGCTCTCGGGATACTCAAAGGGCAGTTGATCGGCGGGGCGTTGGTGCTTCCCTCGAGAAGCCTCTACCGGTTCCTGACGGATCGCATCGGCAACTTCGCCGAGATCGAGCCTTATTTCCCGGTCTGGGGGAGTCTCAAGCCCTCAGCAGCGTGCATTATCTCAGTGTTCGAGATCGAACACGACGCGGAGGATGCCTCCCTGCCGCTGATCCGCAAAGGCAAGGACGGGATGGCGAAGAAGCGGGCTTCCACCCGCAAAGCGAGACGCTGACGGCCTGCTGTTCTGCATGTCTCTGCAGCCCGGTCGCTCTTGGCGCTGCAAGCCCACGGTCAAATCGTCCGGGAGTAGCGGCGCTCGGTGGTCTGGGTGGGCAGGTAGGCGTCGAACCGCATCGCGATGTTGCGGATAAACAGGCGGCCCTTGTTGGTGATCACCAGGCGGTCGGGGTGGCGTTCCAGGAGGCCGTCGGCTTCGAGATCGGTGAGCGAGGCGATTTCCTTCGCAAAATGGGCCGGAAAATCGATGCCCAGCCGGGCGGACATGGCGGCGTAGTCGGCCCCCAGGTTGCACATGATCTGCATGATCGTGGTGCGGCGGATTTCGTCCTCGTCGCTCAGCAGGTAGCCGCGCGTCATCGGTGTCTTGCCGGCCCCGACTTCGGCATAGTACTGGTTGAGGTCCTTCTGGTTCTGCCAGTAGGCGCCACCCGCCTGGGAAATGGAGGACATGCCGAACGCGTAGATGTCCGATCCCGCCTTGGTGCTGTAGCCTTGGAAGTTGCGTTGCAGGGTGCGTTCGCGTTGCGCCACTGCCAGTTCGTCGGTGGCCTTGGCGAAGTGGTCCATCCCAATGTAGACGTAGCCCGAGGAGGTGAGCTTCTCGATGGTCAGTTTGAGCAACTGGAACTTGGTCTCGGCTGAAGGCAGGATGTTGTCCTTAAGGATCTTCTGGGCGGGTTTCATCCACGGCACATGCGCGTAGCTGAACACGGCGAAGCGATCCGGCCCGAACGCGATCACTTCGTCCAGGGTCTTCTCGAACGAGTCCGGCGTCTGGTAGGGCAGGCCGAAGATGAGGTCGATGTTCAGGGACTTGAAGCCCGCCTCCCGGATCCACTCCACGACCTGGCGGGTCATCTCCGGCGGTTGGATGCGATGGACGGCCTTTTGCACCCGGGGGTCGTTGTCCTGCACGCCGATGGAGGCGCGGTTGAAGCCGGTCTCGCGGAGGGCGGTCAGGTGATCCGGGGTGAGCCGGCGGGGGTCGATCTCGACGGAGGCCTCGATATCGGGCGCGAAGGTGAAATTCCGATGAATGGTCTCCCCGAGGCGGCGCAGGTGGTCCGGCTGGGAGTAAGTGGGGGTGCCGCCACCGTAGTGGAGTTGGACGACCTTGCGCTGTGGGTTGAGCCACTGCTTCATGGTGGCGACCTCCCGGTCCAGGTACTCCACGTATTCCGCGCTCTTGTTCTGCGAGCCGGTGATGATGGTGGTGCAGCCGCAAAACCAGCAGAGCGAGGCGCAGAACGGCAGGTGGAAGTAGAGGGACAGGTCGCCCGCCGTTACGTTGTTGCGCCGGATGCGCGTCAGCACGTCATCGAAGCCCACCTTGTCCGTGAAATGCGTGGCCGGTGGGTACGACGTGTACCGGGGGCCCGGCACGTTGTACTTCTTGACCAACTCAAGATCGACATCAATGCGACTCATAGCCACTAAGAATGAACCACAGCTTCCACCACCGCGCCAATGGTGTCGAGACGGGCGTTCGGAGGCACGCCATGGCCCAGGTTGAAGACATGCCCGCGCTGGCCGCGCATGGAATCGAGGATGGCGCGGGTGGCGGCGACGGCCGGCCCGGGTTCGCCCAGGAGCAGCGTCGGCTCGAGGTTGCCCTGTACGGCCACCGTGGGCGGCAGCGCGGCACGCACGTCGGCGATGGCCACCGAGGAATCCACCCCGAGGATCCGCGCACCCGTGGCGGCCAGGTCCTGCCAGAGCGGGATGCCCTTGGCGAACACGGTCACGGGTACCTCGCTCCCCAGTGCGCTCACGATCTCACCCAGCCACCGTCCGGAAGCCCCCATGAACTCCGCCGGCGGCAAGAGGCCCGCCAGTGTGTCGAAAATCTGCACCGCGTCCACTCCCGTGCGGAGCTGCATCCGCAGGTAATCCACAATGGCCGTGGCCAGCGTCTCCATCAGCCGGCCGAAAAGCGCAGGGTCCTCCCGCCACAAGGCCAGCGCCCGGGTGCAGGGCGACGCGCTGCCGCCTTCGAGCATGAAGTTGGCGAGCGTCCACGGCGACCCGGAAAAGCCCAGCAGGGCCATGCGGTCACTCAACTCCTGGCGCAACAGTTGCAGGGCCGCGTTGACGTACTGCAGCCGCTCGACCACCGCGCTGGGGTTGAGCCGCGCCAGGTCCGCCGCCGACCGGATGGCGAACGCCATCTCGATCCCGCCGGTCTCCCGGAACCGGTACGGCTGGCCCAGGGCCTCGCACACCACGAGGATGTCGCTGAAGAGAATTGCCGCGTCGAATCCGAACCGGCGCACCGGCTGCAGCGTCACCTCGGTGGCCAGTTCCGGGTTCTGCACCAGTTCCAAGAACGTGTACTTCTCCTTGAGGGCGCGGTACTCCGGCAAAGCCCGGCCGGCTTGGCGCATGAACCAGACTGGGGGACGGTCCACCGGCTGGCAGGCGGCAGCGGCCCGAAAACGGGCGCGGGCGGAGAGAGTTGGCGGCGGGGAGCCGGCGTTCTTCTGGACATTCATGGCGCGCGGAGGATCGACTGGTCATCGGCGCCATCTCCGTTCGAGTCGCGCCGTGCCTTCAGCATAGGCCAGGGAGGGGCCGTTAGCCAACCAGGTTCTGCGGTTGCCGCCCGCGAAACCCCTTATCGTGGAATGGCCTTGGGGCCGCCAACCCGCCGGGGCGGGTTGGCAGGGGGTTACTTTCGGAACATACCGGGGGGAGGGCGCAGGCCGCCGGGGCCGCCCATGCCCGCCGCGCCGCCCATGCGGGTCATCATCTTCTGGAACTTGCCCATCTTCTTCATCATCTGCTGCATCTGGGCAAAGCGCTGCAACAGGTTGTTGAGTTCGGAGACCTTGACGCCGCTGCCGTTGGCGATGCGCAGGCGGCGGCGGGCGTTGAGAATCTGAGGGTGCATGCGCTCCTGGGGGGTCATGGCGCAGATCATGCCCTCCATGCGGCGGAATTCCTTTTCGCTCTTCGAGAGGTCGGCGTTCTTGAGCATGTCCGCGCCGCCAGGCAGCAGTCCGACGATGCTTTCGAGGGAGCCCAGTTTCCGCATCTGGCGCAGTTGCTCGAGGAAATCCCCGAGCGTGAACTGCCCCCGCTTCATCTTCTCCTCGAGCGCAAGGGCCTCCTCCGCGTCCACCGCTTCGGCGGCGCGCTCCACCAGGCTGACAACGTCGCCCATGCCCAGGATGCGCGAGGCCATGCGTTCGGGGTGGAACGGCTCGAAATCCTCGAGCTTTTCGCCCACGCCCATGAACTTGATGGGCTTCCCGGTCACGGACTTCAGGCTGAGGGCCGCGCCGCCGCGGGCATCGCCGTCCAGTTTGGTGAGGATGGCGCCGGTGATGTTCAGGGCCTGGTCAAAGTGAGTGGCGACGTTGACCGCTTCCTGGCCGGTGGCGGCGTCGAGCACCAGGAGGATTTCCTGCGGCTTGACCAGATCCCGCAGGCGCACGAGTTCCTGCACGAGCACGGTGTCGATCTGCAGGCGGCCGGCGGTGTCGAAAATCAGAATGGTGCGTTTCTGTTCGCGGGCGTAGTCCATCGCCTCGCGGGCGATGCGGAGGACATCGGTCTCGCCGCGTTTGACGAAGACGGGGATTTCCAGCTTGTTGCCCAGCGTTTCCAACTGATCCATGGCGGCCGGACGATAGACGTCCGCCGCCACGAGCAGCGGGGCGGCTCCCTGCTTCTGGAGCAACCGTGCGAGCTTGCCGCTGGAGGTGGTCTTGCCCGAGCCGTGCAGACCGACCATCAGGATGCTCGACGGCGGCTCGCCCAACGAGAGCGCGGCGTTGTCCGAGCCCAGCAGCGCCACGAGTTCGTCGTGGATGATCTTGATCATCTGCTGGCCCGGCTGGACGCTCTGGATCACCTGTTCGCCGATGGCCTTCTGCTTCACCTTGTCGATGAAATCGCGGGCGACCTTGAAATTGACGTCGGCGTCCAGGAGCGCGAGGCGGACGTCCCGGAGAGAATCGGAGACGTTGGACTCGGAAATGCGCCCCATCCCCCGCAGGTTGCGGAAGATGTTCTGGAGCTTGCTGCTCAGCGAATCGAACATGGCCCAACGCTAGGGGATGCCCGCGAGGTTGACAAGCGTGCGCGGCAACGGTTTGAGCGTCAAAACGATCCGGGGCGTCCGGGGGAGGTGGGCGACAGGGTTG
>CAYYMW010000384.1:0-2494 GCA_964472515.1 uncultured Verrucomicrobiota bacterium
GGGCAAGCTGCCCAGGCGCCGGAGAGAAGATCGCTGCGGCATTGCAGTTCGTAAGTCTGCTCGGGGAGTCCGTTGCAGCTCACGCGCAGGCGGTCGCCCTCCTTCGTCGCGCTGGCCGTGAGGTGGAAGGCTCCTTCGAACTGGAGCCACGGCATCACCAGCCAATCGGCGCCATCGTTGTCGAGCGTCAGCCGATGCCGGCCGGCGGGAATGGCAAAATCGAACGTCCGGTCATATTCCGCCGCGCCGCTGTCGTTTTTGCCATCCAAGTCCGGCAGGCCGTAGGCCTTGGTTAGCCGGCCGTCGATCCGGCAGATCAAGCGTGCTCCCCCCATCGCCACCGCACTCACCCGCACGTGGAGTGTGCCTGGGGTGGCCGCCTCCAGCAGGAACGTGGGCGGATTGCGCAGGCCCGTGTGCAGCATGCCTTGGAGGAATCCGTTTAACTCAGCCGAGCCTTCGACGCTGCCGTCCGGCCGCACAGGGAACTCATTGCGGCTTTGCCGCTCCCAACGCGCGGTGGGCACCACGCGCACCGGGTCTTTCAGGCCGGTCAACGAAACCGGGTTCACGTACCGCAGCCAGACCAACGCAAATGCGTCCAACCTGGGTAACGCCACCTGAAGCGTGGTGTTGCTCATGACGCAGGCTACCGGTTGCCGCCCATCCCAGTCGGGCGACACGGCATAAGCTTCCGCAGGCACGCGGTCCAAGGGTAACTCCAACACCACGTTCGAGCGGGACACCAAGCTCCCCGCCTGCACCTGGCGATTGATGACATGCAAGACCGCAGTATTGGTATCCGGCCCCGCCCACGCCGCCAGACTCAACAAGGGAGCCGCCGAGCGGATCGCCTCCAGGCCAAGGAACTTCCCGTGCCGATACAGGTCGCGATAGGTTTGCAGGAAGATCGCCTGCCGAACCATGACTGCGTGCGTGCCGTCGCGGCTGGCGTCGCAACCGAAGGGCCCCAGCACCGGAAACGCGAACTTGGCGCCGGACGCGTAGATTTCAGCGGCGCGGGTTCGCAGCCAGATCTCGCGCTGACTGGGCGCGACCGCCATCCAGGGAAAAGGCGTGTCGCCAAAACCCCAGTCGTGAAACAGGATCACCGGCGCCTGAGCGCCCGCGAGTTCGTGTCCCTGGGTCAGCAAGCCGCGCCAGACGGCGAGTTGGTTCTGGCTCAGATCAATCTGTCCGTCCCGCACCAACCACTGGTTCCAGACCCCCAACACCTGCAAGTCCACATACCGGGCCAGCCCGTTCGCACTGATGGCCACCTTTCTTCCCAATGAGTTGCCATAGGCGTGGATGCGGTCAGTCAGCCCTTTCCAAGCCCGATCGTCACGCCAAGCCCGGCCCTGCTGCCACCAGGAGGCCAGAGGATTGCTGGCTGTGTCCGGTTGTGTCACCCAACCCTTGGCACGGAGGTAGCCTCGGTAGTTGAAGCTGCCCATGGTGCCATCCGGGCAGATCGATCCATTGGCCAGGTCGATCTGGAACTGTGTCTTCCATCGGGGGTCGTCGGTGGTCCACCCTTGGGTGACCGGACAGACTTGGAGAAGGTACCGGCGGAAGTCCGCCAGCGACCCATCGTCATAGCCCTCGTTTGTCCCCAAAGCGGCCGTGTGCTCGTCCATGAAGAGGTAGTCCACCCCCGCATCCATCTGCTCGCGGCACCAGCGAAACAGGTAGTCCAGGTAGGCGGGGCTCGAGAGCGAACCGTGCCGGACGCCGGCCTGCCCCCAGGCATCGACCAGCGCCCCATCGGGTCCGCGGGTGGCCATGTCCAACCACTGCGCCTGGCTGAGCCCGTTCTCGCCGTCATACAGCGCGCTGCAGGTGATCCCACCGCCGAAGAGCGCGCCGAACGCGCGGGCTTTGGGTGGAATCGCGCTCCAGGTCGAGACCGGTGGCGCCTGGTTCCACTTGAACCAGCCGCGGATCAGGAGATCGGACCCGGTCTGGTGGGCCAGGGCCAGTTGGCTGTCGGAGGAAGTCGTTTCCGCCATGGTGAAGACGACCGCGTCGTTCAGGTTCGTCACCGGGGTGCTGCGGAGCAACTCGGCGGGAAAGGTCGGAGGGGGCAGCAGCCAGTGGTCTGGCACCGGTTTCGCGGTCGGCGTGAAATCAGGCAGGACGCTTCCAGCGGCCTTCACCAACGCCTCGACTTGGGTCGCCGCGGCGGCTTGTGTTTCGGGTTGCAGCGGGGCGAGCCAGGCCCATCTCACCGCGTCGTTGGCTTTGGCGGGCGCATAGCCGGCGTATAGATACGCGTACGCCGCCGTATGCCGCTGGAGAAACGGCGTGGCCCCGGCCCAGCGCGTGGGATAGTCCAGCAGTACCGCGCCCAGGCCGGTCTGCCAGGCAGTCGAGAAAACCGTGATTGCCGGATGGGCGGGATCGAGCCCGGCCACCACATCCCCTTGCTGCTCCCAGGGCGACACCCCCGCGTAGCCGGGAAGGGGAGTCAGTTCGGTCAACGAACGCGCAT
>CAYYMW010000384.1:2504-6490 GCA_964472515.1 uncultured Verrucomicrobiota bacterium
GCATGAGGGTTCCCTTGCGCGTCCCAGAATGCGTATCGATCCCACACGTCCGGCGCGAGGGTCAAGCGTGGCGGTGACCAAAGGACGAGCCCGGTCTGGGTTGGCGTGGTCTGGAGCACGCGCGTCCCGAGCAGCACCCCCTCGTTGCGGCACCAGTAGTGCAGTTCCAACACCGTGCCGCTGGCGCGGTCCATCACCGCCTGTTGCCCCACCAGAATGGCGTTCGTTTGGGCCGAGAGCGCCCACGTGGCGCGGGCGCCGGAAGCGTACCAAGTTTGGCCGTTGTTCAGGAGCGCCAACGTCATCTGGCTTGGGGTGGCCAGGGTCCGCCAAACATTGTCGCCGCCCTTTAACTCGAACGTGAGGTCTGTGCTCTCGCGCACAAAGGTGAGACGGTAGCGTTCGCCGGTCACGATGGTCTGGAGACCTGACTCTTGGATGGTTACCGCGTGAGCTTGGTGCCAAGCCAGTGGGGCGCACAACCCCAAGGCCAATCCCAACCACTGCCGCGCTCTTGTGCTCAAGGACATGGTGGACTGAATACCAGATCGTCCGTGGGCTGGCGAGTTCAGGCTTTCGACCTGGCCGGACGACCTGCCTCGTCGCAATGATGACAGAGGGGATCGTCTCGATGGCCTCCAGCGGAGCGGACCCGAACGGCATCCGGGCATCGAGAGGAGGCCAGCGTCTATTCCTTCAGATAACCGGCCGGGCGGAGGATCTCCCGCCAGCGGGCGGCGGTTCGATCCAAAGCGGCTTGCGGCGTGCTCTGTCCTTGGACCGTTTTGAAGAGTTCGTTATCCAGGTAATCCGACATCTCTTGAGAGGGGGTGATGCGGAAACGCGGATAAGCTCCCGCGAGGCCCTCCAGCAATTCGGGGAGGTAAAAGACCTGTCTCCGGCAATCGGGGTCCGCGTAGGTGGAGGCGCGGGGCGAGCCTTTTCCGTATTGGAGCAACAGGCGCTTTGCGTTGGCTTGGTTGGCAAAGAAGGCGATCCAACGGCAGGCGGCATCGGCATCCTTGCAGGCGGGGTTTACCCCGAGGGACCATGAGCTCAACTGGGGTTTGCCGCCTGGAATGACCGCTGCCCCGATCTTGCCGGCAATCCGGCAGTGGTTGGTGTCCATCATCCGGCTCCAAGCGAGGCTGGGCCAGGTAAGATACATGGCTCCCCGGCCTTGGAGGAACAGGGTGTTGGCCTCGTCCACCTCGCGGGTGGCCGAATGCGGCGGGGCGTAATCGAACATTTCCCGGAACAGTGCCAGGCTGCGTACGCCCGTCGGCGAGTTCAAGGTGGGACGCCAACCGGCGTCCACCATTTCGCCTTCGAGGCCGTGCAGAATGCCCGACCAGACAGTGTAGAGATGCGAGCCTCCCATGATGATGTTGCCGTAGAGGGCGTCGCTGTGCAGGAACTTGGCAATCTCCAGGTACTCCGGCCAGGTCCGGGGCGGCGTGAGGGGGCGGCCGGTCAGCCGTTGAAACTCGGCTGAGCGCGCCGCGAAGAGGTCCTTCCGATACAGCAAGGTGATTACGTCGCACGCCATCGGCAGGCCGTAGGTGTGTCCTTCCCATTGCCCGCAATGGTTTCGGACCATGGGGATGAAATCCTGGAAATCGGGCGCGATGCGGTCCAGCGCGTCGTCCAGACAGCGCAGGCGGGGGAGAATCTCGCCTTCCCATTGGTGGGGCACCTGCATGACATCGAAGTTCCCCGCCTGGGTGAGCAGGTCCGTGAGTTCCTTCTCCCGCAGGCTGAACAGGCCGGCTCCGATCACGGTGACATGGATGCCGTGCTGCCGTTCGAAGTCCCGGGCCAGCTCGCGCGCCGCCTCGACGTACACCCCCTCCATGTGGATGGAGGTGATGGTCCGTGCGGGCGGCGGGGCTGATCGCCGGCAGCCGGCCGACCACATCACCAGGCCACCCAGGAGCAGCAGCCACCAACCGGAGACGGGCGGGACTTTCATTCGGGCTTCAAGAGCTTCTCGGAAACCGCCTTCGCCACGGCGCCGCCGCGCGTGTGGACCTGGAGCTTGGAGTAGATGCTGCGCAGATGGTGATCCACCGTGTGGTAACTTAGTGCGAGGCGGTCGGCGATTTCCTTCTTCACCAACCCTTGCACCATCAACTCGAGCACTTCGCGTTCCCGCGGAGACAGGCCATAGTTGTGTCGCGGGGGCGAGGCTCGCGTGGCGAACATGTTGAGGACCAGCCGGGCGATCCGCGGGTTGATCGGGGCGCCGCCCTTGAGCACTTCATGCACCGCTTCCGCGATGGCGTCTTCGTCCGCGTTTTTCAGCAGGTAGCCCGAGGCCCCCGCGCAGATGGACTTGAACACCTTCTCCTGGTCGTCGAAGACCGTGAGCATGATGATGTGGGTGGCGGGGGCCAGGGCCTTGAGGCGGGGGATGCCTTCGATGCCGTTGATCCCCGGCAGGCCGACGTCCAGGAGGATGACGTCCGGCGGCGGTTGGGCGCGCAGTGCTTCGAGCGCCTCCTCGCAGGAGGCGAAGGCATGCGGGCAGAGCAGGGTGGGGGCGCGGTTCAGCACGCGTGCCAGCACGCGGCGGGAATCGCTGTGGTCCTCAATCAGCCAGACCACGGCCTTGGTTTGAGGGGTGCCGTTCTTCATGGAGTCATGGTTCTTTGGGGGGACGCGGGTGCGGGAGGGGGAGGTTCCTTGGGCAGGCGCGTCGGGCGGAGCATGGTCAGCGTGATGGTGGTGCCCCGCCCCGGCGCGGTTTGAACATTGAGTTCCGCGCCCATCTTGCGGGCTCGCGCGCGCAAGTTCTTCAGTCCGTTACCGCTCGTTTCCACGCCCGGGTCGAATCCCCTGCCGTTGTCCTGCACACTGAATTGCCATTGGTGGCCTCGCTGCTCGATCGCCACCTCGACGACGGTGGCCTGGGCGTGCCGGGCCACGTTGGTGAGCGCTTCCTTGAACAGGAGAAACACATTTTGCCGGAGGTCCAGGCTCAGCCGCCGGGCCGGATCGATGCCTTCGCAGCGGACCCGGTACTCGACCCCCCGCAGCACCGTGCCGGCGAAGTCCTTGGTCCGGAGCGCCAGGTCTTGCACGCTGTCGAAGGCGGGATTGACCAGCCAGATGATGTCGCGGATGGCGTTGGCGGTCTGGATCGAGATGCGGTGGATATCCTCCACATCCTGGCGCGCTTCGGCGTCCAGGTGGCCGTGCTTGGCCAGCATCCGGCTCAGCAGGGTGATGCTCCACAGGCTGGAGCCGATGTCGTCGTGCAGATCGCTGGCGATCCTGGCCCGCAGACGCTCAATCTCCGCCCGCCGGCTCTCCCGCAATCGGTAGAAGCCCGCCAGCAGTCCGGCCGCCACGCCGGCCATCGTCAGCCGAAACCAGACGGTGTTCCACCAGAACGGTTCGATGGTCACCGCCACCGAAGCCCCCGCCTCGCTCCATACTCCGTCATTGTTGCACCCGAGGACACGGAAGCGGTAGTTGCCCGGGGGCACCCTGGCGTAGCGGACGAAGCGCAGGGTGCCGGGCTCGCTCCACGCGTGGTCGAAGCCTTCAAGCCGGCAGCGGAAGCGCACCTTGCCCGGGGCCGTGAGGCTGGTGGCGGTGAAGTGAAACTGGAGACTCTCCTTGCCCGGCGGCACCCGGATGGGATTTTCCGGTGGGACGCTTTCATTGTCCACCCGGACCTGTTCGAGGGTGACTTGCGGAGCGACGGGGTTCCACTGCCACCCCGTCCGATCTGCCAGCACCAGGCCTTTGGTGGTGGCAAACCACAAACCGCCCTGGCCTCCCGCGCCCGACCGGCCATGGGCCTTGGGCAGGCACTGCAGTCCGGGCAAACCGTCTTCGCTCCCGAAGGGCGTGGCGTCCAGGAGGTCGGTCCGTTGGTCCGCCCACGCCTCCAGTTGCTCCAGGCGCACCCGCAAAATGCCGCTGTTGGCGCCCAGCCAGAGGCCGTCGTCGGCGTCGCCGCGCAGTTGGAGAACGGC
>CAYYMW010000385.1:0-6483 GCA_964472515.1 uncultured Verrucomicrobiota bacterium
GCAAAATGGGTTAACTCTTTTGTCAACAGTCCCTTACTCCCCAGTTCGTCAACCGACATGGGCCGGGCAGTGCATCCACAAGTTGACGGTGGATTCAAGTGGCGGCGGCGCAGCGCCCCCCGCCCCCGGGCGACGTGGTCGTCGCCCACCGGCGGGCGCGTCGGGCCTCCTGCCAGGTTCGGTTACGGTTAACTGGTGGATGCACCGAAGGCTGGGTGACGATTCGCGGCTGGCCATGGCGCGGGAGGTTGGCTAAAGGAAAGGCGCATGAAGTGTCTGGCGCGAGCGATCAGGGTTGCCTCGACCCACCGGGTGTACTTTGCCCGTGGAGTCTGGGCGGGGGGCAATTCGTTGCTGGCGAAGATCGTCGCCGCTGGAACGAGGGGGTTCCGCCCGCGGGTGATGGTGACGTTGGATGCCGGGGTCCTTCAGAGTCAGCCCGCGCTGGTCCAGGTGATCCGCCAATATTGCCGCCGGCACCGCGAATTCATGGAGTTGGCCGGAGACCCGCTGATCCTTCCCGGGGGCGAATCGGCCAAGCAGGGGTGGCGCACGGTATGGCAGTTGCTCAAGGAAATCGACGGGCGCGGTCTTTGCCGACACTCGTACGTGGTGGCGGTGGGAGGGGGGGCGCACCTGGACGTGGTGGGCTTGGCGGCGGCACTGGCGCATCGCGGGGTGCGCCTCGTTCGGGTGCCCACGACGGCGCTGGCGCAAGCCGATTCCGGGGTGGGGGTGAAGAACGCGGTGAACGCTTTTGGGCAGAAGAACTTCGTGGGCGCGTTTGCGGTTCCGGCCGCGGTGGTCAACGATCTGGATTTCCTGGCTTCGCTGCCGGAGCGGGAGAAACGGGCGGCTTACGCCGAGGCCGTGAAGGTGGCCCTGATCCGGGACGCGGGTTTCTTTCGCTGGTTGGAACGCCGGGCGGAGCGTTTGGCCAGGTTCGAGACGGGCGTGTTCGAGGAGGCCATTCGGCGCTGCGCGCGACTGCATGTGGACCACATTGCCGAAGGGGGCGATCCCTTTGAGTCTGGGCAGGCCAGGCCGCTCGATTTCGGGCACTGGTCGGCCCACAAGCTCGAGACGCTTACCCGGCATCGCTTGAACCACGGCGAGGCGGTGGCCATGGGCATGGCCCTCGATGCCATCTATGCGCGCCGGCAGCGGCTCTTGCCAGCCAGCGAGGCGGAGCGGGTGCTGGTGTTGCTCAAGGAGCTGGGATTCACGCTCTGGAGCCCGGCCTTGGCGCGGGGGGAAGGGCAGGGGAGGTTGCGGGTGCTGGGCGGCCTGGAGGATTTTCGCCGTCACATGGGCGGCCAGTTGACCGTACCGATGATCACGCGGATTGGCCAGGCGGTCTCGGTGAACTACATCGATGCCCGTGCCGTGACCCAGGCGGTGGCCGAGTTGCGCGAACGATTCGTGTGAGGCTGGCCGAGATGAACGCGCCAAGTGAGCGGCATTCTGGCCGCCACTGACGGGGTGGAGGAGGTCGAGGATGTTTGGCTAGCTGGTGGTCTTGGCCTCGCTCGGCTGGCCAGCGACCATTGGGAACCCTGGTTGAGATCGTCTGAGCGCGTAGAACGGTGCAGTCAAAGCCGCCGTATTGCATCACATGCAGTTCAACGACGTGCGCCGCATGCGCAAAGTCGGAATGCCCCCCCAAAGCCCTTTCCAAGCTTGCCTCCGGCAGGCGGGGCGGCGTATCAAGGGGCGCATATGGCACGCCGCACGTTCGCAATCTCCACTCTGGCCATGCTCATGACTACGGTTTCCGCCTGCTGCGCTTCCTTGGGCCTGTTTGAAAGCCACACCGAGGTGGGCAAGCCCGCCCGCCCGGGGACGGTGGAGGCTTCCGAGGACAGCCGCCGATACCGCATCTCCGGGGGCGGGGAGAACATGTGGTTCGACAAGGACGCCTTTCACTTTGTTTGGAAACGGGTTTCCGGGGATGTGGAGCTGTCAGCACGGGTGAAGTGGGACAACGCTGCCGGCAACGCCCACAAGAAAGCGTGCCTGATGATCCGGGAATCGCTCGAACCCAACGCGGCATATGTCGATGCCGCGCTGCACGCAGACGGACTGACCTCCCTCCAGTTCCGCGAGGCCACCGGTGCAGTGACCCATGAGATCCAGTCGATGGTCAACGGCCCGGCGCGCCTGCGGTTGGTGAAGGAAGGCGAATTCTACCTGATGGAAGTGGCGAAGGGGGATGAACCGTTTGCGCCGGCGGGGGGGGCAGTCAAGTTGCGGTTTCGGGAACCCTTCTACGTCGGACTGGGCGTCTGTGCCCATGACGACAAGGCCTTGGAGACGGCGGAGTTCTCCGAGGTCAGCCTGACCCAGACGCCCCCGCCGAAGGCCGAGGCCAAGCCGATCCTGGAAAGCACACTGGAAGTGGTGCCGCTGGCCTCCAAAGACCGGCGGGCGGTGTACCACGCGCGGGCGCATTTCGAGGCGCCGAACTGGCTGCCGGATGGCTCGGCCTTCCTGTTTAACCAAGGAGGGCGGATCTACCGGCTGCCGGTCAAGGGCGGGATGCCGACGATGGTGGATACGGCGTTTGCGGACAAGTGCAATAACGACCACGGGGTTTCGTTCGATGGCACGCAACTGGCGATCAGCCACCACGGAGCCGGGGGCAAGTCGTTGATCTACGTGCTGCCCGTGACGGGCGGCACACCGCGGCAGGTCACGCCGGTCGGGCCCTCGTACTGGCACGGGTGGTCGCCGGATGGAAAGACCTTGGTGTACTGCGCCGAAAGGAATGGCGAGTACGACATTTACTCGATCCCGACCGTCGGGGGAGCCGAACAGCGTCTGACCACGGCGTCTGGACTGGACGATGGCCCCGAGTACAGCCCGGACGGCAAGTACGTCTACTTCAATTCCGAGCGGACGGGCCGGATGCAGATCTGGCGCATGCGTCCCGACGGGGCCAATCAGGAGCAGGTCACCACGGACGAGTACAACAACTGGTTTGCCCATCCCTCGCCGGACGGCAAGTGGCTGGTGTTCCTGAGCTATCAGAAGGACGTGAAGGGTCATCCCGCCAACCAGGAGGTCCAGCTCCGGGTGATGCCGGCGGCGGGCGGCAAGATCGAGGTGTTGGCGAGCCTGTTTGGCGGGCAGGGGACGATCAACGTTCCCTCGTGGTCGCCAGACAGCAAGACGGTGGCGTTCGTGAGCTACTGCCTGCGGAAGCGGTAGGTGGCGGCTTGGATCGGTGGCTCGGGGCCTGGGAGGTGGTCGATCCGGCTGCCGGCAGACGGGATGCGCCGGGCTTTTCGGCGCGCGTTTTAGCTTGGCGGAGACGCCCCCTTGGGTCTTACACTTCGGGCATGAAGATTGTGCTCGCATACTCCGGCGGTCTCGACACCTCGGTGCTGTTGTCGTGGATCAAGGAAACGTATTCGGCAGAGGTGG
Source organism: uncultured Verrucomicrobiota bacterium (assembly GCA_964472515.1). Taxonomy (GTDB): domain Bacteria; phylum Verrucomicrobiota; class Verrucomicrobiia; order Limisphaerales; family J093; genus CAYYMW01. The sequence goes on from CAYYMW010000385.1 coordinate 3,427, forward strand.
TTGCCTTCTGCGCGGACATAGGCCAGGAAGAGGAACTCAAGGGGCTGGATAAGAAGGCCCTGCGCACCGGCGCGTCGAAGATCTACATCGACGATCTGAAGGAAGAATTTGCGCGCGATTTCATCTACCCGATGATGCAGGCGGGGGCGATCTACGAGGGGCAGTATTTCCTGGGCACCAGCATCGCGCGGCCGCTGATTGCCAAGCGCATGGTGGAGATCGCGAAGGCGGAGAAGGCGGACGCCATCGCGCACGGCGCGACGGGCAAGGGCAACGACCAGGTGCGGTTTGAGCTTACCGCGGCCGCGCTGGCACCGGACCTGCAGATCATCGCCCCCTGGCGTGACGCCAGTTTCCGGGAGGACTTCCCGGGTCGCGCGGAAATGATCAAGTACTGCGAGGACAAGAACATTCCCGTGCAGGCCAGCGCGAAGAAGCCCTATTCCATGGATCGCAACCTGCTCCACATTTCCTACGAGGCGGGCATCCTGGAGGATCCCTGGATGGACGCGTTCTCGCCCAAGAATAAGGAGATGTTCCGGTTGAGCGTGGACCCGGAGGACGCACCGGACAAGGCCGAGTACGTCACCCTCGATTTCCAGAAGGGCGACTGCGTGGCGGTGAACGGGAAGAAGCTGAATCCTTACGGGGTGATGAGCATCCTGAACCGCCTGGGTGGCAAGCACGGCGTCGGCCGGGTGGACATGGTGGAGAACCGGTTCGTAGGTATGAAATCGCGCGGGGTGTACGAGACCCCGGGCGGGGCGATCCTGCATTTCGCCCATCGGCAGATGGAGAGCCTGACCATGGACCGCGAGGTGATGCACCTGCGCGACTCCCTGATCCCGCGTTACGCGGAGCTGGTGTACTACGGTTTCTGGTTCTCGCCCGAGCGGTTGGCGCTGCAGGCCCTGGTGACCGAGAGTCAGAAAAACGTGTCGGGCACGGTGCGCGTCAAGCTTTACAAGGGCAACCTGATGGTGGCCGGGCGGAAATCGCCGGTCAGCTTGTACAATCCGCACATCGCCACCATGGAGGCCGACCCGACCAAGGCCTACAATCAGGACGACGCCACCGGCTTCATCCGCCTCAACGGCCTCCGGCTCAAAGTCGCGGCCAAGGTCCACGGTCCCCTCGGCCAGTAGGCCTCCAAAGGACCGGTGGAAGGAGCAGTGGGAGGCCTCTGGCAAGGGGCCTCCGCCGATCCAGCACGACTGCTGCGATCGGTAGCGCGAACGGGGAGCCTACCGCAAGGCTCTCCGAGCGTCTTCGGCGGCGCTTTGGCCGTCAGAGGTTTGTTTCCTCCCTGCGGGGTGCGGCAACTCCACTCCCAACCCGACCGAATGGTTAGAGCCATCATCTTCGATCTCGACAACTGCCTCAGCCCGGCGGAGGAGATTGGCGCGGAGTTGCTTGAGCCGGGCTTCGAGGCGATCCGACGGGCCAACCAAGGCACGTTGAGCGAGGAGGTCCTCGCCGCCGCATTGGCCGACTGCTGGCGGTGTCCGCTGGACCACGTGGCGGCGAAGCACAAGTTCTCCGAGGCGATGCTGGCGGCCGCGTGGAAGGCCTTTGCCGGGCTGCGGGTCGAGAAGCGGATGCGCGGTTACGGGGATCTGGAGGTCTTGCCTGGGCTGCCGGTGCGGCGCTTCCTGGTGACCTCGGGTTTTCGCCGATTGCAGGAGAGCAAGGTGCAGGCGCTGGGAATTGCGGGTTGGTTCGAGCGGGTCTGCGTCGACGCCATCGACGAGCCTGGGCGAAAGGGCAAAGAGGGACTATTCGAGCTGATCCTGCGCGATCACGGGCTGAGCCGGGAGGAGGTGTGGGTGGTGGGGGACAATCCCGAGGCCGAACTGGCCGCGGGGAACCGGTTGGGAATCGTCACCGTCCAAACGCTCCGACCGGGAGTGACCCGCGCTGGCAACGCCACCCATGTGGTTCCGGATTTGTGCGAACTCCGAGCCTTGCTCTTGCGTGCGAACCACGGGGCCTGAGTCCGGCGGCCAGCGGGACCCGGCTGTGGAGACGGCCTTGCCGGGTCGGGGATGGCAGCGCGCCGGGTTGGCGCTTTTGATTTGCCGCCAACGGTCCCGTCGCTGATCCTCTGCGGCGCACTGACCGCGGCCTTCGCGGGCTCATGGCCAGGTGCGATGCGCCATGGCGGGAATTCTATTTGCCATTGTCACGGTGCTGGCTTGGGGAACCTGGCTGGCGCCGTCCCAGAACGTCCGGTTGAAGAACCAGCAGATCCGGATGTTCTACGTGGCGTCGGTCAACCTGGTCCTGGCGCTGGCGATCTCACTGCTGCGCGGGTTGGACCAACTCACGATGAGTGTGTTTTGGCCGCCGTTTCTGGGCGGGGTGATCTGGTCGTTGAGCGGCCTGTGCGCCTTTACCGCCGCCGGCAAGATTGGCATGGCGCGGGCGTTCGGCTTGTGGGCGCCGCTGAACATCCTGGTGAGCCTGGTGTGCGGCCGGTTGTTGTTTCACGAGTTCGTTCATCCGGAGGCCCGGGTGGTGGCCGGCTTGGTGGCGGCGGTCTTGCTGATCGTGGCGGGCGTGTTGTTAATCATCTTCAGCAAAGGAGGGGGTGCCGCCGTTCAAGATACCCGGGCGGCCTTGGTGGGCTACGCCTGCGCGCTGGGGGCAGGCGTGCTCTGGGGCGTCTACTTCGTGCCCATCAAGCTCTCGGGTGTGTCGATGTGGATTGCCGCCCTGCCAATGGCGGTGGGCATTTTCGCGGGCAGCGGGGTGCTCACCTTGCTGGGCAGGGAGTCAGTGCGGTTGGCCTCGACGAGCGAGTACCTGCGGTTGGGGGCGACCGGCGTGCTCTGGACCATTGGGAACTACGGCATGCTGTTGTTGGTGGAGCATCTGGGGGCGGGGCGGGGTTACACCATTGCGCAGCTTTCCGTGGTGATGAACGCGCTCGTGGGCATCTACGTCCTGAAGGATCCCATGCCCGGAAGCCGGGCCGCGCGGATGACGCTGGCGGGGTGTGTCGTTGCCACCGTGGGGGGTATCTGGCTCGGGAACCTGAAGTAGGGACAGGCGGCA
>CAYYMW010000386.1:0-264 GCA_964472515.1 uncultured Verrucomicrobiota bacterium
TGCCCAAGGTCAAGGTGGCCCCCAACGGCAAGGGCTTTGTCACCAGCAGCGGCCAGCCTTACGTTCCGTTTGGCCTGAGCTACTTCCGCCCCCACACGGGCTGGGCTCCGCAGGTCTGGAAGAAGTTCGATCCGCAGGCCACCCGGGCGGATTTCGCCAGACTCCGCCAACTCGGGCTCAACTGCGTCCGGGTCTTCCTCTCGTACGGCTCCTTCTTCAACGAAGCTGACAAACTCTCGCCGGAAGGAGTGGCGGCCTTCGACC
>CAYYMW010000386.1:274-6456 GCA_964472515.1 uncultured Verrucomicrobiota bacterium
ATCTACGTCCACCCCACCGGCCCGGATCACTGGGAAGGCCAACCCGCTTGGGCGCGCACCGATCGCCTCGCCGACGAAGCTCACCTGCAAGCGTTGGAACGCTTCTGGACCCTGCTCGCGACGCGTTACCGCGGCCGCCACGCCCTGTTCGCCTACGACCTCCTCAACGAACCCGCCGTGGGCTGGGACACCCCCGCCATGCGCGCCAAATGGGGACCGTGGCTGGAGAAGCACTATGGCTCCCTGGATGCCCTGACCCGCGCCTGGAAGTTGGACCCGGCTCCTCAGAGCTTCGCGGCCATCGCGGTTCCGCCCGCCAAACCGGCCCCGGACTCCCCCGCCCTGCTCGACTACCAGCATTTCCGCGAGTCCATCGCCACCGAGTGGACCCGCCGCCAGGCCGCCGCCATCAAGGCCGCCGACCCCGAGGCCCTGGTCACCGTCGGCTTGATCCAATGGTCCATTCCGTCCCTGGTCTTCGCCGTGGAACACTACGCCGCTTTCCGTCCCGAGAAGATCGCCCCCTTCCTCGATTTCATGGAGGTCCACTTCTACCCGCTGGACCACGGCTTCTTTGAATACCAAAGCCCCGAGAGTGAAGGCCGCAACCTCGCCTATCTCGAAAGCGTGGTGCGCGAGGTTGCGCCCTTTGGCAAACCGGTGGTCCTGGCCGAATTCGGCTGGTACGGCGGCGGCAAGCTCACCCTGGATCAGGGTCGGCATCCCGCCGCCACCCAGGAGCAGCAGGCCCGCTGGTGCCGCCGCGCCGTCGAGGTGACCCAGCCTTTGGCCTGCGGCTGGCTGAACTGGGGTATGTACGACCATCCCGAAGCCGGGGACGTCACCCAACTCACCGGCCTCTTCACCGTCGATGGCGAACTCAAAGCCTGGGGCCGCGCCGCCCGGGACCTGGCCTCCGGCTTCGCCAAAGGCGCGTCTTGTGGCGTCGGTCCCCTGCCCCCGGCCGAGCCGAAACTCGACTGGGACCGCTGCACCGTGAGCCCCGAGGCCTCCAAGGAATTCCGCGAACGCTACTTCCAGGCACGCAAGGCGGCGCTGCTGCCCTAGTCACCAAGAGACCCTGCCGCCGAACCGCAACCGACGTACCAAGCGCCGCGTTGGAGTCGTCGGTTGCCCCGAGACGTTTATCAGGTATATTGATCATACCTGTCATCAGATATGATCGCCCGTCCCCTTTCCATGGTTCTCTTGAGTGGCCTGTCCGGAGTTGCAGTGTGGGGCCAAGGCACAGTGATCTTCAGCAACTCCGCCGCCATCCTCGGTACCCCCGCCCCCATCTACCGCTACGCCCTGCCAGATGCGCAGCCGGTCTTCTCGGAAAAACTCGAAGGGGACGCCTACCTCGCCCAACTCTGGGCCGGGCCCAACCCCGAAAGCCTGGCTCCCATCGGGGAAGCCGTGCCCTTCCGCACGGGGGCCGGGGCGGGTTTCGTTGTCAGTCAGTCTCCTGCCCGGTCCATCCCCACCGTCCTCCCCGGCGCGGTCGCCTCGGTGCAGATTCGCGTGTGGGAATCACAGTATGGAACGTCATGGCGGCCTGAGCTCGAAGGCTGGGCCGCAGGCAGGTCCGGCATCTGGCAAGTAAAGACCGGGGGGGAGGGTGAGCCTCCAAGCCTGCCCCAACCACTGACCGGCATGCAAAGCTTCGCGCTCTACGTCCTGATTCCCGAACCCTCCTCACTGGCCCTCACCGGCCTTGGCTTGGGCGCCCTCCTGCTCTTCCGCCGCAGATACTGCTCGGAGGGCAGGATAGACGACACGGCGGGGCGAGGGATTGGGCCGGGCGGCGAGGCGCGAGCGCGGGAAGATACCCGCAGCGGTCTCTGACCAAGCGAGCAACAACGCTGCCCAGCTCAAGACCCGCCCACCGCAGGGCCAGGCCCATCGTTCTGGTTTCTCGCCTCCACCCGCCGTCCTCGCCCTGCTCCTCCACCTTCACCGAAAACCCTCCGGCCATGCCGGGCTCGGCGCGGTGTAGGCCATCCTGCCGTCCGAGCAGTAGGCCTGCCGCCATCTACTTCGTTACCCAGTTCTGCACCGCCGCCCCGCGTGACGGCGCGGCCTCGGCGGAATCCCGGCGCGTCGCCTCAGTCGGCACCGCCAGGTAAGCCATCCATCCGCCCACCCCCGTTGCCAGCGCCGCCAGCATCCAATCGAACCACGTCGGGGCCGGCGAGCGCAAGATGAGCCGTGCCGCCAAGGCCAGCAGGACCACGTCACCCGCGACCAGCGCCACGCGCCACCACCACACCCGGTCCGGATCCACCGCTGTAGCGGCGAGGCTTGCCGTATTGCCGGGTACGTTCTCCACCGAATCCAAAGGCAACTCGGGATCCCCCGGTTCGCCGCCCTTCTGCCCCTGCAATAGCGTGCCCAAGCCGGGCCCCACCGGCGCGGCGGGGTTGGCGGCTGGCTGCTCGGAATCTGCGGGCTGGCTGGGAATCCTCGTGCCATCGAGGAGCTTGCCCAGACTGCGCCCCAATGCCGTCTTCGACATGCCCCCAGTCTTGTGCATCCTCCCGTGCCCGGGCAAACCAAATATCGCGTCAGCCACTCCCTGCTTCGATCTTGCTCCCGCGCCGGCCCACGCCTGACCGCAGACCCACCCAGGAAACTGCCCCCTACGATCGCCCGTTCCCCAACGCCGCCAGCTCCGCCTCGGTCATTTTGCGGATCATGGCGGCAAACTCCGTCTCCGGACGCCATCCCAGCCGTTCCTGCGCCTTCGCAGGATTGCCCACCAATTGTCCCGGCTCCGCCTGGCGCACCAAGCGCGGATCCTGCCGCACGTGCTGCCGCCAGTCCAGGCCCACGGTCTCGAACGCGATCCGCGCCACGTCTTCCACCTGGTGCAGCACGCCCGTCGCCACCACGTAATCGTCCGGTTGCTCCTGTTGCAGCATCAGCCACATCGCCCGTACGTAGTCTGGCGCGTAGCCCCAGTCGCGCTGGGCCGTCAGGTTCCCCAGGGACAGCTCCGCCTCCAGCTCGAGCTTGATCGCCGCCGCCCCGCGGCAGATTTTGCGCGTCACGAAATTCTCCCCCCGCCGCGGCGACTCGTGGTTGTACATGATGCCGTTGCACGCATGCAGCCCGAACCTCGCGCGGTACACCGCCACCATCTGGGTGGCGAACGCCTTGGCGCACCCGTAGGGATTGGCCGGGGCCAGCGGCGTGCGTTCGTCCTGTGGCGCCGTCTCCGGGTGGCCGAAAATCTCGCTCGACGAAGCGTGAAACAGCCGCGGCCGCTTCGGCAGATCGCGCAACATCTCCAGCAGCCGCAGCGTGCCCATCGCCGTCAGCTCGCATGTGCTCTCGGGAATCTCGAAACTCAAGCCCACATGGCTCTGCCCCGCCAGGTGGTACACCTCGTCCGGCTCGCACTTCAGCAACGCCCGCCGCAGTGGCGTGGGATCGTCCAGGTCTCCGTAATGCAGCAACAGCCGCCGGCCAAAAATGCCCGGGTCGTTGTACAAGTGGTCAATGCGCGAGCGGTTCAACGAACTCGTCCGCCGCACCACGCCATGGACCTCGTAGCCCTTGTCCAGCAGCCACTCCGCCAGGTACGATCCGTCCTGCCCGGTAATCCCCGTGATCAGCGCGCGCCGCATGCGTCAGGACGTCACCCGCACTTTGCCTTCCCGATGCGCCTTCAGCAGCGCCACATCGGCGTCCACCATCAGCTTCACCAGGTCCGTGAACTTCACCTTCGGCTCCCACCCCAGCACCCGCTTCGCCTTGGACGGGTCCCCGATCAGCAAATCCACCTCCGCCGGACGGTGGTAACGCTCGTCCAGCGCCACGTGCTTCTGCCAGTCCAGCCCCGCGTGCGCGAAGGCGGCCTCCAGGAACTCCCGCACCGAATGCGTCTCCCCGGTCGCAATCACGTAGTCGTCCGGCTGTGCTTGCTGGAGCATGAGCCACATCGCCTCCACGTATTCCTTGGCAAAACCCCAGTCGCGCTTCGCGTCCAGGTTGCCCAGGTACAGCTTCTCCTGCAACCCCGCCTGGATGTGCGCCACCGCCCGCGTGATCTTCCGCGTCACAAAGGTCTCCCCCCGCCGCGGCGACTCGTGGTTGAACAAAATCCCGTTGCTGGCGTGCAGCCCGTACGACTCCCGGTAGTTCACCGTAATCCAATACGCGTACACCTTCGCGCACCCATACGGACTCCGCGGGTGAAACGGTGTTGTCTCCCGTTGCGGCACCTCCCGCACCTTCCCGTACATCTCGCTCGACGACGCTTGGTAGAACCGCGGCCGGATGCCCGTCTCCCGGATCGCCTCCAGCAACCGCACCGCCCCGGTCGCGGTAATGTCCGTCGTGTACTCCGGGCTGTCGAAACTCACCCGCACATGGCTCTGCGCCGCCAGGTTGTACACCTCGTCCGGCCCCACCTGCCCCACCAACCGCGCCAGCGCGCTGGCGTCGCTTAGGTCGCCGTAATGCAGGAACAATTTGCTGCGGTCGCAGTGCGGGTCGGTATAGATCGGCTCCAGCCGCCCGGTATTGAACGTGCTGGCCCGACGGATGATGCCGTGCACCTCGTAGCCCTTCCCCAGCAATAGCTCCGCCAGGTACGATCCATCCTGACCTGTGATCCCCGTAATCAGTGCTTTCTTTGCCATAACGGTCTGCTCGTTCGTCCCGGCCCGCCAGCTCATGTCGCGTCCCAACCGTCTCGCTAACCTTCCTGATCCCGCTGGCAGCACCTGTCTGCCCTAAAACCTGCCTTTGCCCGCCCCCCCTTGGCAAGCCCAGAAACGGCGCTCAAGTTCGCTTTGGACGATCACTTGGGGAACAAGGTCTGAGCGACGAACCCTCGCCTCGGGTGGCGTCACCCCATCGCCTCTTTCCCCTTGAGCCAGTAGTTAGACCGCCACGCCTCGGTTTCGTTCAGCAGCCAGTCCGTCGACACCAGTTGCCAAACCACCCATGACGGCCCCGGCTTCGTCCGGTTCATGGAGCGAGGCCGCTTCGCTGCATCGAAGGGAATGGCCCTCGCCAAAAGAGATGCGGTCAAAACAGCACATGCCGGTAGATCTCCGTCACGTCCACCCGCCCGCCCAGCCAGTACTCGTTGGGAGGCAGGGTGAAGGTGCGTTGGGCGGCATCATAGCGCAGGCACGTGGGGTGGAGCGCATCGTTGGGATCGTAGACCCTGAACGTGACGCCGTCTGCATCCGCTTCCGCCGCGTAGACCAGGAGCCCATGATTGATGGTCAGCGCGGGGAACCGCATCACATGGACGATCAGCGCGCCCCGCTCCCGCAGGCGGCGCTGCAACCGTTGCGCCATCCGTTGCTGATGCCCCCGTGTGAACGGAAAGACCACCCGCCAGTGGCTGCGCAGGAAATACGAGCGCCACGCCCCCCCGCACGCATCCTTGAGCACGTGCTCCTGCGCCTGGCTGAACGCGTGGAAATCCTGGTAACCCGGAATGACAATCCGTTCCTCCGGCGGCGAGGGGTGGCTGGGACTGCGTGCCAGCACGCGGCGCACCAGCGTTCGGCACTCTTTCTCGTCCGGCGGAGGCCGGGAGGGTTCGAAACGCGCGTGGTCATAGAATTGCCGCGTCACCCGCACCATCCCGAAGCAGTGCGAAACATACTCCGGGGCTGGTTCCCGCCGGGTCATCACCAGTTTCCCGGTCTTCGGATCGGCGCCGTAGGTGTAGATGAGTTCATTGCGGTAGGCGAAGGTATCCCGGCCAAACTCGAAAGCCGCCGGCCTGACGCCGGGTTGTGGGGAGGCACAGCCGCACAGGCCGGCCAGAAGCACCGCCAGCAATAGCCAGACTGGCCAACCCGACCTCTTTGGGGTCGGATCGGCACTGGCTCGCGGTCCCGGGGGAAGCACCCCGCCGGGAGAAAATGGGCCTGAAACGCAGATCACGCTTGCGCGGGAAACTACCGGTGCGCTACCAACCTGACAATGCTTTACGAACGCTGGCTGTGCGTCGCCCGCGAATCCGCCACGGAGATCGCCGTCTGGGACCACGCCCTCGACCGGCGCTGGACCTTTGCCCAGCTTGCCCGCGAAGCGGACTCACTCCCGGCTCCCTCCGGACCTATCAGTTCTGCCGAGGGGGTGGGCTGGCGTTTCCTGACCGAGGTGCTGCGCGCCTGGCGGGCCGGCGCAGTCCTATGTCCGTTGGAGGC
>CAYYMW010000387.1:0-6454 GCA_964472515.1 uncultured Verrucomicrobiota bacterium
ATTCAGGCCAAAACACAAGGAAAAGCACCCAAACCCCCTTTTATCTCGTACACTCTGGGCAACTTCTTCAATTGCGTGCGTTCGCGCGAATTGCCAATCTGCGAAGTTGCCGTCGGGCACCGTTCCGCCTCCATCTGCCATCTGGCCGTCATTTCCCTGCGCACCGGCCAGAAGCTGAAGTGGGACACCGCCAAGGAGCAGTTCGTGGGCGACCACGCGGCCGAAGCCAACGCCATGATCGCCCGCCCCATGCGCAAGCCCTATGACTACAGCTACGTGAGTTAGGCCGGCGAACCGGCGGGGCTGTTGCGCCACGCCACGGAGCGGGGACGGCTCGTCCCCGCAAACTCACGAACCACATGGCGACGAGCCGTCGCCACTCCGGCTGCATGAAGCCCGGCCTCAGAAACCACGCATCGGAGCGGGGACGGCCCGTCCCCGAGAACTGGTGAATCCCCCCGGCGACGAGCCGTCGCCGCTCCGATTACATGAAGCCCGGCCTCAGGAAACTCATCGAAGGCAAGCAGGAGCGGAGCGAGCCATTGTCGCCGGAGGACAAGGAGAGAGGTTTCAAGGGCTGGTATGCTTCCAAGAACCTGCCGCACTTCGATGCGCCCGGCACCCAGCAGTACATCTCCTACCGCCTCGACGACTCTATGCCCGCGGCGCGCCGCAGCGAGTGGGAAGCGTTCCTCGCGCTTGAAGACGATCAGGAGAAGCTGCGGCGAATCGAAACCTACCTTGATCGCGGCTACGGCGCGTGTCATCTGCGCAACGCGCGCGTGGCCGACGTGGTGCAGGGAAACTGGTGGCATCACGACGGCGTGAAGTACCGGCTGCTGGCCTGGGTGGTGATGCCCAATCATGTGCATATTCTCATCGAAACCTGGCAAGTGCCGTTGGGGGAGATTCTGAAAGGCTGGAAGAGCTACACCGCCAAAGAGGCCAACCAGCTTTTGGGGACTCAAGGCGCCTTCTGGGCGGCGGATTACTTCGACCGCGTCATTCGGGACGAAGCGCATCTCCGGCGGGTGGTGCATTACATCGAAGCCAACCCGGTGAAGGCGCGCCTGGTTCGGAGCCCGGAGGAGTGGGTTTGGAGCAGTGCCCGCTATCGGGGCGAGCCAGGGCCGGCAGTGCCGGTGCTGACGCATCCCAGCGCTGGCCGCACGCCGCCACCACCTCCATGAGGCATGCCATCCGTCCTGGCGACGGGCCGTCGCCACTCCTGCGGCATGAAGCCCGGCCTCAGGAACCACGCATCGGAGCGGGGACGGCCCGTCCCCGAGAACTGGTGAATCCCCCCGGCGACGAGCCGTCGCCGCTCCGGCTGCATGCAGTTCGAGATCGATTTCAGGACGGCCGCTTTCCGAGAATTGCGTCTTCGTTGCTTTCGGCCATAGGAACAAGGCGGCTCACTGTCTTCACAGACTGAATATTGTGAAAATAACGATTGGCGTTGTTTTCACCTGAGAACGTACCAACACCACGTCGAAAACCGGCCAAGTGCCAGGGCAACTGTTGCGAAGGCGGACTACTCGGCCCTTCTGCCAGCCCCGTTGCCCGCCGGCGGCTTGACTGATCACCGAAATGCCACGCTCCCGCCCCGAGCCGTGGGTGCTGGCGAGGCCGCGCGTTAGGCGGCGCGCGAAGTCGCGTTACCCACCATCGCCACCGCTGTAGTCTGATCGGCAAAGACGGTACGCTGCTGGAGCTTGCCCAAGCCGGCGTCTATTTCGATCAGTTTGGCGCCCTTGCGCAAGACCGGCCCGCCGTACCCGGCCGTGCCGGTGGCGCGGCCGTAGTGCAGTTCGAGCCCTTTGAGCTTGAGGAAGTAGTCGTTGGTGTGGCTGTGCCCACAGAAACAGCCTTTCACGGAGGGGTGCTTGCGCAGCAGGCGGAAGAGTTCCCCCTCTTCGTAACCGTGGCCCACATCCTCATATTTGGCCCCACGGAAGCTCTCCGGGGTGATCTGGGTCAGGTATTCGAGCACGGGGATGTGGAAAAAGAGCACTGACGGAAGGTCAGCTCGATGCGACTGCCGCGCCTCGTCCAACAAGCGATCCAAAGCCGCAACCTGCCAAGGACCCAGGCCGTTCTCATTGCTGTTGAGGACCATCAGGTTCAGCGTCGTGGTCGCGTTGCCGTTGGGCCGCACCTCGATGCGGTAATCGCCGTGCGTGGGACCGCCCCGGTAGAGGGAACCCTTGGCCTCGTGCAGGAGCCGGTGGCCCGCGTCGTAGTTGTCGAGCTTGTCGTGGTTGCCCCAGGCGATCGTCCAAGGCACGCCCAGCGAGCCAAAAAACTCCACCGCCGTTCGCAGGTGTTCGAGGCCCTGTCCCTTGACGTTTTCATACCAGGTGTCGCCCGTGGCAATGACGAGGTCGGGTTTCTGCTGCTCCACGTGCCGGCGGCAATCCGCGCGCGTCTGCTCGTCCTCTGTTTCCGTCTTCTGAAAAAAGTGCAGGTCGGTGAATTGGAGAACCCGGCAGGTTTTGGCGGAGGCGCAACGAACCACCGCTGGGGTCGGGTCCAGGTTGGCGGCGGCTGCCCCCGAGCCACCCAGAAGGGGCGGGGCGAACACGTTCCGCTTCGGCGCCTCGGCGGCGACCGCCGGGGGGATTCCGGTCCCCAGAAGCCCCGCCAGCACCGCATTCGTCCGCAGAAAGTCACGTCGTGTCATCATGGCCATGGTCGCCCGCCGCAGCGTTTCGCCGGGCCGACAGCGGCTAATCTCCGTCGCTTGCGTCCGCGATGCAAGCCGTGGCTCGGCAGGGAGCGTCGGCCGGCCGGATTCCAGGCTTGCTCCGACCCGCCAACGCGCTAGCCTGACTCCCGCGATCCCCGCGGCCGGCGCCGGCCTGCTGCCCACCGCCTCATCACCGCGGGATCGGCCATGGCAGCAAACCGAAACGCGTATGAAGGTTTCCGAACTCGTCTTCGTGGGGATCAAAGGGAGCGTGGTGGCCTTGAACCGCGAGACTGGCGAGCGGGTCTGGGCGGTCCACTTGAAAGGGAGTGATTTCGTGAACGTGGCCCTGCAAAAGGACCGTCTCTACGCCACGACGTACGGTGAGATCTTCTGTCTGGAGGCCGCCACCGGCAACGCCCTGTGGAGCAACGCGCTCAAGGGCTTTGGCCTTGGCCTCGCCACCATCGCCGCCGAGGATAGCCTCCGTACCGAACTCGGGGTCATCATGGAGAAGATGCGGCAGGAGGAGCGGGAGGCCAGCTCTCGCACCTCCTCCACCTAGGCCCTGATACTCCACGGACCCGCAGTTGCCTCGCGGGCGAATCGCCGGTAGGTTTGGGGCATGACGACTGCCGCCGCACCGGCTTTGACGACACACGATCCGCTGGCCCGGGAAATCCTCGAGCTCAAGCGGAAGCTCAATGCCGTCATCCTGGCCCACAACTACCAGATCCCCGAGATTCAGGACGTGGCCGACTACGTGGGCGATTCGCTGGGGTTATCCCAGCAGGCCGCCCGGACGAATGCTGACGTGATTGTCTTCGCCGGGGTGCATTTCATGGCGGAGACGGCCAAGATCCTCAATCCCGGCAAGACGGTGATTGTGCCGGATAAGGATGCCGGGTGCTCGCTGGAAGAGAGCTGTCCCGCCGAAAAGCTGGCGGCCTTCCAAGCCACCAACCCCAGGTTCTACACCATCGCCTACATCAACTGCAGCGCGGCGGTGAAGGCGATCAGCGACGTGATTTGCACCAGCGGCAACGCGGTGAAGATCGTCAACGCGGCTCCGAAAGACCGGGATTTGCTCTTTGTGCCGGACGAAAACCTTGGGGCCTGGGTCATGGAACAGACCGGCCGCCCAATGACTCTCTGGAAGGGCAACTGTTACGTGCACGTCGAGTGGACTCACGCGAGCATCGTCCGCATCCGGCAGGAATACCCGGACGCCCCGTTGGTGGCGCATCCCGAATGCACCAAGGCAGTGCGCATGTTGGCGGACGAGGTGTGCTCCACGGAGAAGATGGTCACCTATTGCCGCTCGGCGGCCGCGAAGAACATCATCATCGCCACCGAAGGGGGCATGCTGCACCGGCTGCAGAAAGAGTGCCCCGACAAGCATTTCGTACCGGCCCCTACCGATGCCTGCAAGTGCAACGAGTGCAAGTACATGAAGCTGAATACGCTCGAGAAATTGCACGATTGCATGCTTGATGTCGGCCCGCGCGTGGAACTGCCGCCGGACATCCTGAGCCGGGCGCGGGCACCCATCGAGCGCATGCTGGAGATCTCGGCGCGGCCAGGCTGAGGCGGCTGGCTGGTTCAGGGCGTGCGCACCAGTCGGGCGCCGACGGCCTCAAGGTCCGGCCCGACGACGCTGATGTTTGCCGCCGTGCAGGCGCCTTGCGCCAGCGCGGCGCAGGCGGCGACGCACTGCCAGGCGACCCCGGCCATCAAGCCCTCACCCAGCACCTGCTTGGGAACCAGACGCATGCCGGGCCATTCGCGCCAGATTTCGAGCTCGGCACGGTCCCGCACCGGGCGTCCGCGAGTACTCAGGAACAGGCCCTCGTCAGTCTGGCCGGCGGGCAGCTCCGCTCGCATTTCGTGCGCCACGGTTTTCGAAGCCTGTTGACCCGTCCCGTGATGGAAATCGGTGATGGCCTCCAAGCGAATGCCCTGCCCTGCCTCCGGCGGTGCGGGCTGCAGGAGCAGTGCGCCGGCCCCTTCCGCCAGCGGCGTATCGCGGTCGAAATGCCGCCAGGCGTCGGCCAGCATCCAGTCCGTTTCCTCCGCGCCAACGACCAGACAGGCCTCCACGCGTCCTTCCGCCAGCCAGTGCGCCGCCAGCGCCACCCCCTGGAGGTACATGCCGGGGTTGCCCACCAGGGTGTAGTTGATGGCATCGCTCCCCAAGAAGGCCGCCAAGTGGCTGGCGGGCGCGTTGAACACCGTCTCGGGAAAGACCAACGGACTCGCAGTCGCCGGATCAGCCGAGAGCTCGGAGAAGAACCGGCGCGAATACGAGACGCAGCCGGCCATCACGCAGAGCACCACACCCAGGCGGTTCGCGGGCACAGGCAACTTCTTTGGATCGCCCCCCAACGCTTCGAGCGCCGCCGACACGGCATGGCAGGTGATGGCGCTGGTGCGGCGCAGGCGTGGGTGCGCCAGGAACGCCGGTCGCACCAACGGCGCGGGCACCCGGCGGAGCGTCAACGGGATCTCCCAGCCGGGCCGCCGCTCCTGGGCCACTGGCAACGGTTGGCCAGCCTGAACGGCTTCTGACAACGCCGCCGCCGTCCACCCGGCCGGGGAAACCGCGCCCCACCCTGTGACCTGGAGCCTCATTCGGACCACCTCCGAAAGATCAGGGCCGCGTTCGCGCCGCCGAAGCCAAAGGAATTCGACAAAGCGTACTGCACAGCGGCATTCGTCGGCTCGGTCACCACCCGGAACCGGCAAGTGGCATCCGGGGTGCCAAATCCGGGCTCGGGGGGCAGCCATCCACCCTGCAGAGCCACCAGGCAAGCCACCGCTTCCACGGCGCCGGCCGCTCCGAGCAGGTGCCCCATCGAGGCCTTGGTCGAACTCACCCACAAGGCCGGTGCGTGTTCACCCGCCCACTCGGAAATGGCCTGTGCCTCGGCGCTGTCGTTCAGGGGGGTGCCAGTGCCGTGCGCGTTCACGTAACCGATGTCGCGCGGCGCAAGCCCGGCCATGGTGCAGGCGTCCCGCATCGCACTCAGCGCCGCCGCTCCCGCCGGGTGCGGCTGAGTGAGGTGGTGGGTGTCGGTGGCAGCGCCGTAGCCAACTATTTCTCCCAGGATCGGCGCCTGGCGCGCCTGGGCCGCCTCAAGCGTCTCCAAGGCCAGGGCGGCCGCACCCTCGCCCAACGCCAAGCCATCCCGCGTGGCGTCGAACGGACGGCAGCGGGTCGGGGACAGGGCCTGGAGCGAATCGAAGCCACAAAAGACCATCTGGCTCAGGGCATCGTAACCGGCAGTCAGCACCCGCGGATATGAACCGCCGCGGACCAACTCGAAGGCGTGGCCTACCGCGTTGCCGCCTGAAGCGCAGGCGTTCGCGATCATCCAGGTGGGACCTTGCAGGCCAAACGCCTGTTCCATGGCGCGTGCATGGCGGGGTGCCTGATAATGCAGCGCGCGTGTGGGCTGGCTCACCTTCCCCATGGGGCGCTCCACTGCCGCGCGATAGTACTCCTCCCCCATCCCCATGCCGGCGCTGGTGGTGCTGACCACGGCGGCCACTCCGGTGCCGTCGGGCCAACCCGTCTGGCGCCAGGCTCCGGCAGCCGCCCAGAGCAGCATCCGGCTGCCGCGGCCCAGGCGTCGCTGCTCGCGCAGGCTCAGACGCGTCTCGGGCAACCCCTCGGGCAGGTCGACTTCGGCCGCTATTTTCACCCGCTGCCGCGATACGTCAAACAGGGTCACCGGCCGGAAGGCCGGCCGCCCGGTGCGCAAC
>CAYYMW010000388.1:0-6401 GCA_964472515.1 uncultured Verrucomicrobiota bacterium
CACGCGACCATGCCACTTCCGCCCGCGGCCAGCCTCCCGCCCCGCGTTCAAGTCGATGAAGTCCTCCTCTGTTCCCAACAGGGCGATGTGCTGCATGAGTATCGCTGCGTGGAACCCAACCAGCGGATCAGCTTGATCGAGTTCGTTTCTCAGAAGACACGGTTGTTTGGCGCCGGGCTGCCCCTGGGCTCCTTCGACCGGATCGAGTTTGTCGGCGGCAGCGGCCGTTTGGTGGTCCGCGTCCGGGACGGCCACGGGCTGCTGGTCCGCACCAGCCCCCAGGCACGCGCCCACCTCAACCTCGCCCAGGAATGATCGCCCGCGATCAACTCCAACTCTGGCTGGCCCAGCGCCTGCCGCTTCCGGGCGTCCTGGCCGGGGGGCTGGCCCTGCCCGACCGCACCACCGTCCCCTGCGCGATCGCCCCCGACTATCCGCCCAACGCGCTCGACACCGCCCTTCGGTGCGCCGCGGACGCTTTCGAGGTCGCCGCCCTCCACCGTTTTCCGGCGATCCGCTCGCGCTGGGTGTTCGGCCAGGCAGAAGTCCACTGCCTGCGCCGGCCCGACAAGTACCTGCTGGCTGTCTTCCTCTCGCGCCAAACTCCGACGGTGGACCCCGCCTGCCTGGAAGTCCTGTTCGAGGAGTTCCGCAACCTCTAATCCACCCCGCCATGAAGCCCACTCCTGTGCCGGCCTCGATCTCCCACCTCGAACAGTCCGGCGCTCTGATGTCCCGCCTGTTGCACGAGCTCACCAACCACCTGACCGTCATCGCCGGCAACGTGCAGTTTCTGGAGGCGGCCAAGGATCAACCGGCCCAGTTGGCAGCGGTCTTCCAGTCGTTGCACAAGGTCAGCGATGCGCTGGGAGAAACCGTCAACCGCTATGCCGACTTCCGCCGCCAACTGGGCAACGACGCCCCGGTGGTACCGCTGGCGGAGCTGGGGACGGTGCTCGAAACCACCCTGGGCGCGCCGCCTACCACCGAGTGGCAGCTCATCCCGGCGGGTCCGCTGCGCGGCTGGATTCGCGCCGACCTTCGCTGCCTGGCGCACTGCATACGCGAGATCATTGTCTTGTCGGGCGCCGCCGCAGGAGAGGTTCGGATTTATCCCCCCGATACAGCCATGGACCCGCGCGGACTCAAGCGCGCCGCCCGCTTCTCCAGCCACGAGATTCACCTGCTCCTCACTTGGGCTGCTCCAGGACCGGCTTTCACCGATTCAGACCTGCATCGTCCGCCCAACTTCCGGCTCGCGGTCGCGACCGGGCTGCTCCGCTGGATGGGCGGTCAAATCAACGCTGGCTTCTTCCCGCCCGGTGAGAATCGTTTCTGGATTTCCCTGCCGCTCCAAGCCGAACCCGCGGCCGAGCACGATTGACCACCCGCCGCACCCCCGAGGCCGCACTTGCCGCCCGGCCCGAACTCGCCTACCCTCTCCGCAACATGAAAGCGCTTCGCACCCTCACCATTGGCTCCCGTTCCCTGGTTGCACTCCTCGTCGGCTTCGCGTTGTCCTCGACGCGCGCGGCCGAAGACAAATGGGAGTCGCTCTTCAACGGCAAGGACCTTACTGGCTGGGCGCCGGTGCATGATGTCAGTTTCGAGGTGAAGGACTCCAACCTTCGCCTCGTGAAAGGCATGGGCTGGCTCCGGACCACCAAGGAATACAAGGACTTCGTCCTCGAATTCGAGTGGCGGGCGCTCGACGAGAAATACGACAGCGGGATCTTCATCCGTGCGGGCTTGGAAGGCAAACCCTGGCCCAAGGATGGCTGGCAGGTGAACCTCCGCTACGACGCCCTTGGCGGGTTGGTCAAGGGTTACAAGCCGGTGGTCCCCTCCGAGACCCCCCGCCTGCCCTTGAACCAGTGGGTCAAAACCCGCATCGAGGTGAAGGGGAAGAAGGTCACGCTCGACATGAACGGCGAACGCGCCTGGGAGTACGACGCGCTGGATGCGGAGAAGGGCTATATTGGCATCCAGGCGGAGGATCGGTCGTTCGATTTCCGCAACTGGCGGGTCATGCCGCTCGAATAGGCGCCCTGATCGCCGACCCGGGAGGCCCCGTGGCGAAAATCGCCGAAGGGTGTGTCGCGGGTCGGCCACGTCACAGCCGTGTCACGGCAAGCGCCCGCGCAACCATGATTGATCCTCAGATGACCGCAGCCCCGTGACCCCGACCGCCGAAACGCCCGCAGCGGTACCTGACGCGGCTGGCCACCAGGCCAAGCAGGAGCAGCGGCTGCGCCGCTCGATGACGGTCTTTTATGTCTGCCTGGGGTACACCATCCTGGCCACCGTCATCTGGGTCTATCTCATGGTCACCCGCGCGGACGGCGGTACGTTCTTTGGCGACTACCAGATCAGCTTGGAGAAGGTCTCCAAGTTCGTCGGTGGGTTCGTCTTCATGTGGATGGTCTGGTCGTATGCGTTTCACTGGCTTAAGTGGGGGTTGCTCAAGCGCGCGGGGCTCAGCCGGGAGGAACTGAAGCTGGTCTTTGGCAGCCGGCTCAAGGGTTTTGACCTCGAGGCGATTCTCCAGCGCCACCCGGAACGGACGCTCCGGATCATCGACATGATCGGCCGCCGCAGCCGCACGATCATCTTCGTCCTGCTCGGCTTCGGCATGATCTACTTTCAGCTGCGCAAGGACCCGACGCGTGAGGCCTTCGCCTTCGGCCTGCAATCCAGTTTGTTCGACGCCATGATCATGAGTTGGTGGACGGTACTGACGTTCCACGCCAACGGTGTTTTCGGCCACATGGCCTACGGGGCGCACGCGCGGGTGTTGGACGGCATCCAGGGCCGGGCCAACGCGCTCTGCATCGGCACGCTCTGGAACCTCTTCAAATTCGTGATGCTGCCCATCGGCGCGCGGCTGGCGGATATCTACTCACCTTCCCATTACGCCGTGGTTTACGCCTTCATCTGGCTCTCGTATGCGGCGGCGGATTTCGCTTCCGAGATCTTCGGCTCCCTCTACGGCAAACACGGCATCCGGGTCTGGGGTCTGGGGGACATGAACCGCAAGTCCTGGGCAGGCGTGGTGGCCGCCTTCATCGCCGCCCTCACCATCAATCTCGCGGTCGTCGCGGCCAACGGGCTCGGCCTGCAGTGGTACGTGCTGGCCCTGATCATCTCGCTGGTCAATCCCTTCGTGGAACTCTACTCGCCCCGGGGCACGGATGACTTCACCATGGCCACCACGAACGCCCTCGTCTGCTGGGCCTACGGCGCGCTGGTCTTCGCCAGGTAGCCCGGCTTCCCGGGGACATCCGCGCTTCCCTTTCCCGTCCGAAGTTCTAAGCTGGTCGGGACAGCAGTACGATTCAATGCCGGCTCTTGCATGAAAGCCAACGACACGCCAGCCCGCGTTCTCATCGCCGACGACCAGGCGGACGTCCTCGCCGCCCTGCGCCTCCTGCTCAAGGCCGAGGGGTTCCAGGTCGAGACCGTCAACGCCCCCTCCCACGCCCTGGCAACCTTGCAGGAACGGGAATTCGACGTCGTCCTCATCGATCTCAATTACACCCGCGACACCACCTCCGGCGAAGAAGGCCTGGACCTGCTGGCCCGCATCCAGGCGTTGGACAGCGCCCTTCCGGTGGTGGTGATGACCGCCTGGGGCAGCGTG
The DNA here is from genome assembly GCA_964472515.1 of uncultured Verrucomicrobiota bacterium. Taxonomy (GTDB): domain Bacteria; phylum Verrucomicrobiota; class Verrucomicrobiia; order Limisphaerales; family J093; genus CAYYMW01. The sequence goes on from CAYYMW010000388.1 coordinate 3,641, forward strand.
GAGGTGGCGGTCGAGGCCATGCGGCGGGGCGCCCGCGATTTCGTGCAAAAGCCGTGGGAGAACGCCCGCCTGCTGAGCATCCTGCGCACCCAGATCGAGCTGGCCTGCGCCCTGCGTCGCGGCGAGCGCCTCGAGGCCGAGAACGCCCTCCTGCGCAGCGCCCCCGGCCCCCAGATCATCGCGGACTCCCCCGCCATGAAACCGATTTTGGAGGTCATCCAGCGGGTGGGGCCGGCCAATGCCAACGTGCTGATCCTGGGAGAAAACGGCACCGGCAAGGGGGTCATCGCGCAGGCGCTGCACGCCGTTTCGCCGCGCGCCAACAAGGGGTTCGTCACCGTCAACATGGGCGGCCTTTCCGAAGGCGTCTTCGAAAGCGAACTCTTCGGCCACGTCAAAGGCGCGTTCACGGACGCGAAATCGGACCGCGTGGGACGCTTCGAACTCGCCGAGGGCGGCACCCTTTTTCTGGACGAAATCGGCAACCTTCCCATGGCTCAGCAAACCCGCCTGCTGCGGGTGCTCGAGACGGGGGAGTTCGAGCGGGTGGGTTCCTCCAAGACCCGCAAGGCCAATGTCCGGGTCATCACCGCCACCAACGCGGACCTGCCGGCCGAGGTGGCCGCCGGGCGCTTCCGCCAGGACCTCCTCTTCCGTCTCAACACCATCGAAATCCACCTCCCCCCGCTGCGGGACCGCCTGGAGGACCTTCCCCTCCTCGCCATGCACTTCCTCCAGCGCCACACCAAGCATTACGGCAAACGGCTGGAAGGCTTCGAGGCCACCGCCCTGCAGATGCTGCGCGAGCACGCCTGGCCCGGCAACGTCCGCGAACTCAGCCATGTGGTGGAACGCGCCGTGTTGATGGCCCAAGGCGGCACCATCAAGGCCAGCGACCTCGGCTTGCGCGCCCCGGTGGAAGCGGCCCCGCGGCTCGACGACATGAGCATCGAAGAGGTCGAGCGGTTTCTAATCAAGAAGACCATGGCCCGGTTTGACGGCAACGCCAAGAAAGCCGCCGAATCCCTTGGGTTGAGCCGCAGCGCCTTCTACCGCCGGCTCCAACGTTACGGGCTCTAGCCACGCACCCGCCCGCGCCGGGCCGCATGGACTCCGCCTCCTCCAACCCCGCTCCCAAGCCTGCTCCCGGAAGGTCACCGGGGCACGTGGCGAGGTTGGTGTTCTTCTCCCTCTTGTGCGGCCTGCCGGCGGTGGTGGTAGTCGCCGCGCTGCCTTGGTTTGCGGACCTCTCCCCCGCCCGCCAACGCTGGGTGCTGCTGCTCGCCGGCGGTTGGTGGTTGGCGGGAGCTTGGGTGCTCCACCAGCGCGTGGTCGCCCCCCTTAATACGCTCGCCAACGTGCTCTCCGGGCTGCGCGAGGGCGATTACACCTTTCGCTCCCGGGGCGCGGACCCGAGCGACCCCCTGGGACAGGTCTTGCATGAGGTCAACACCCTCAGCGAAATCATGCGCCAGCAGCGCCTCGGTGCGCTGGAGGCCACCACCCTCCTCCGCACGGTCATGGCGGAGATCGACGTCGCCGTCTTCGCCTTCGATTCGGGCCAGACCCTGCGCCTCGTTAACCGGGCCGGCGAGCGCCTCTTGAACCAGCCCAGCGAGCGGCTCCTGGGCCGGTCTGCCACTGAACTCGGCCTTTCGGCGTGTCTCGAGGGCGAGGGTCCCCGGACCGTGCAGATGAATTTCGGCGGCGCCTCGGGACGGTGGAGCATGCGCCGCCAGCAGTTCCGCCAGGGCGGCCTGCCACTGGAATTGCTCGTGCTCTCCGACCTGAGCCGCGAGCTGCGCGAAGAGGAGCGCATAGCCTGGCAACGGCTGGTCCGCGTCCTCGGCCACGAACTAAACAACTCGCTCGCCCCGGTGAAGTCCATCGCCGGCAGCCTGGAGACGTTAATCCAAAAAGAACCCCTGCCCTTCGATTGGCGCGAGGATGTGCGCGACGGCCTCCGCGTGATTGGCTCCCGCGCCGAGGCGCTCACCCGCTTTGTCACCGCTTACGCGCAGCTCGCGAAGCTGCCCAAACCACGCCGCCAGCCCGTGGAAGTCGAGCCGCTCCTCCACCGGGTCGTGGCGCTGGAGAATCGGGTGGCTGTTGACGTGCTCCCCGGCACGGCTCTCACCGTCCAAGCCGATCCCGATCAACTCGAGCAACTCTTGATCAACCTCCTCCGCAACGCCGCCGACGCCACCCTCGAGTACCGCCAAGCCTCGCCCGCGAGCGCCGAGGAAGGCGTGCGCCTCTCCTGGCAAGCCCGGCCCGGGTGGCTGGAGCTTCGGATCGAGGATGGCGGGGCGGGCTTGGCGAACACGGCCAACCTCTTCGTTCCCTTCTTCACCACGAAGCCCAAGGGCTCGGGTATCGGCTTGGTCCTCAGCCGGCAGATCGCCGAGGGCCACGGCGGTTCGCTCACGCTCGAGAACCGCCCGGACACCCACGGCTGCCGCGCCAGGCTGCTGCTGCCGCTGCAAACGAACGCCTGAAGCGCGGCTCCCGCTGCCTATTTCCGCAGCACGCGGTAGAATCCCGCAGCCTGCTCGGCGTTCAAGACATCCTCCATGGTGAGCTTGTTGGTTTCCAGGGTCAGTGTCTGCCACGGCAGCCACTCCCCCAACGTGGCCGCCCGCTGCACCTCAACACTCTGGCCCGCCTCCCCTTCCAACAGAAACCGGAATCGCCCTTCCATGGCCCCCAAGGGGGTCAGACGATTCTCCGAGGGAGGCACCAACGGCTGGAGGAAGTAGAG